>JAOUPR010000123.1 GCA_029879725.1 Gemmatimonadota bacterium
GGGGGCGGGGAAATTCGCGCCCATCTTCCACAACACCGGAGCTCCCGACCCCGACGATCTCCGGGGCTTCCGTCCCATGAAGAAGGAGAACGTGATCCAATGGGACTGGTTCCTGGAGATGACGACATCCTCGGCGCCTTTCCCCCAGAGGGCGCGAAAGATCGATACCAAGCTCGCCAACGCCCTCACCACGCTCCACGAGGGACCCGTGGGATCGGTGCTCAACAAGCTCGCCTTCCGGAACCTCAAGAGGGGGATCGCCCTCGGACTCCCTTCGGGTACGAGCATGGCGCGAAAGTACTGCCTCCCCGAAGTGTCTCTGGAGAAGGATCAGCCCGACGCCCTCTGGTTCTACCTGCTGCGTGAGGCGGAGACCCTTCCCGGGTCCCACGCGGGACAGACACTGGGAGCGTTGGGAAGCACCATCGTGTGCTCCGTGTTCGCCGGCCTCCTCCTGGGAGATCCGAGCTCCTACTTCAACATCGAGCCCTGCTGGACTCCCGACGACGACCCCCTCCTCCGGCCCGGCGAAGACAACCAGGACTCCAAGAAGCGATGGACGCTGGCCTCCATCATCAGACTTTCGGGGCTCCCCGTGGATACCGGGGACGTGTCGGATCAGACGTGAGCACGGTGAGAGTCACCGCGCCGTGACCGGCGCCATGAAGACAAGGGGGGTCGCCGAGGCGGCCCCCCTTTCTTCACCGTGCCTCCATCCTCGGGCGTCGCTCTCACGGCCCTCGCTCCCTACCGACCCTCCTTCCGGGCGATCCTCCCGTTCACGCGCATCCAGGTGACGGCGCCCGAGCCGTCGCGCACGAACTCCACCGACATCCCCTCGAAGGTCCCCGGCCCGGTGGAGTACGCCATGTCCGGCGCCCAGAACACCAACCCGTACGCGTCCTCCCCCGACCCCACCACCAGGCCGCCCCTCTCCTCGCGCACCACCGCTTCCCCCACGGGAGGACGGCGGTACGTCCCCACGTACTCGGCGGGGTCGGGCTGCGTTGCCGAGGGAGTCGCGTGCAGTGTCATGCGCTCGTTCCCACCCCGGTTCCCGCCGGTGCGCTGACCCGGCTCCAGGGCCAGGCCTTCGTAGGTGCGCAGGATGGCCGTGGCCACGTCTTCGTTCAGCTTCCACCCGTCGCGGTGGTTGGTGAGGACGGCGAAGCAGAGGTCGCGCTCGGGAACGAGCTGCACGTGCAGGCAGTGGCCTCCCAGCGTGCCGCCGTGCTGCGCGGTGCGGACCCCGTTCAGGTCGCGCAGGTGCCACCCCAGCCCCATCTGGTCCGTGGAGGAGTTCTTCACCACGCGGGGGGTGCGCATGGCCTCCAGCGAGGCCCGCGAGAGGAGGCGCTCGCCGGCCGGGGTGGTTCCGTCCCCCAGGTGGAAGCGCGCGTAGCGGATCAGGTTCTCCATGCTCATGGCGCACCCGCCCGCCGCCACGTTGGCGGGGAGCTGGAAGGGGCGGAGCACCACCGTGCGCCCGTCGCGCTCGCGGTGGGGCGCGGCGAAGCGATGGGTCATGGCCGTTCCCGTGTGGGAGAACGCGCGGTCCAGCTCCAGGGGCGTGAACACCAGGTCGTCCAGGGCGTCACCGATGGTGGAGTCGGTGACCACCTCGAGCACCCGTCCCGCCACCCCCCACCCCGCGTTGTTGTAGCTCCACACCTCTCCCGGGCGGGCGAGTTGCGGGAGGTCGCGCAGCGTCTCCACGAAGTTGGCCAGCGTGGCCGGGCCCCGGTCGGGGGTGCCGAGCTGCCCCTCCCACCCCGGGGTGTGGGTCATGAGGTGCCAGATACGGACGTCCCGGGTGGCCTCGGCGTCGCCCACCCGGAAGCCGGGGAGGTACTCCGCCACCGGGGCTTCCACGTCGATGCGTCCCTGGTCGTGGAGACGCATGAGCGCCGTCCCCACCACCGTCTTGGAGATGGAGGCGATGGCGAACACGGTGTCCGGGGTGACGGGCTGGGGGTTCTCCAGGTTCGTGATCCCGAATCCGCGGGTCTCCGACACGCCGTCCTTGGAGAGACCGAAGGCGACGCCGGTGATGCGGTACTCGGCCATCTTCTCCTCGATGAGGCGGGAGACGGCGTCGAAGCGGACGTCGGGCACGGCGGAAGGGATCCCGGAGGAGAGCAGGGCCGCTCCGGCCCGCCCCGGGCGGGACAGCCCCAGCGTTCCCACGCCGGCCAGCCCCAGGAAGTGTCGTCTGTGCATGGTTCGGATCCTCCGGCGATGCGCCAGGATGTTGGGCTCGGGCTCACGCTACGGGGGGCGGGCCCATCCCGCCATCCCGCGGGCCCCGGAAATGCGCGAGGATGTGGGCGAAGTCGAGTCGAAGGGAGTCGCGCCCGCGATTTCCGTCATCTTGACATCATCATCATAGATCATCATGATGCGTCCATGCGTACCACCCTCACCCTGGATCCCGATGTGGCCGCCCGCCTGGACTCGGAGATGAAGCGCTCCGGCGAAGGGATGAAGGCGGTGGTGAACCGGGCGCTGCGGGTCGGCCTGGGGATGACGGACAAGCCCGTGCGCCCCGAGCCCTTCCGGGTCGCGCCCCACGATTTCGGGTTCCGCCCCGGGGTGGACCTGGACCGGCTCAACCAGTTGGTGGATGAGTTGGACGCCGAAGAGGCGGCCAGGAAGCTGGGCCGGTGATCCTCCCCGACGTAAACCTCCTGGTCCACGCGTACAACTCCGGGTCACCCGCGCACGCGGAGGCCCGGGCATGGTGGGAGCGGGCCCTCGGTGAGCCCGAACCCGTCGGTCTCGCGTGGACGGTGGTCCTCGGATATGTGCGCATCGCCACGCACCCCCGGATCCTGACCAACCCCCTTTCACCGGACGTCGCGTGCGGGCACGCCGAGTCGTGGCTGCGACAACCGCAGGTGGCGCTGATCCATCCCGGCGATCGGCACGCAGGGATCCTCTTCCATCTCCTCCGCAACCTGGGCACGGCGGGAAACCTCACCACCGACGCCCACCTGGCCGCCCTGGCCATGGAGCACCAGGCCGAACTCCACTCCACCGACGCCGACTTCGCCCGCTTTCCCGGACTGCGGTGGAGGAATCCGCTGAGGGGTTAGCCCCCGCGCCTACGTATCCGCCGCTCGCGCGATACGGGTATACACGTAGGGATGCGCCCCCGCTCCGGACCCATGTTGGACGTGCACTTCTCGACGTGACTCCAACACCGAGGTCGACCCATGAAGCGCTTGCTCCTCCTCCTGATCGGGACCGCGATCTGCTCCGCCGGGCCCGTGCGCGCCCAGAGCGCCCCCGCACAAGGCGATCGGATCCGCATCACCATCGCGGACAGCGCCGTGCTCACCGGCACCCTCCGCTCCTTCTCCGGCGAATCGCTGGGCATCGAGGTCCCCGGACCCAAGTGGCATACCACCGAGATCGCGGAGATCGGACTCGAGGACATCACGACCTTCGAAGCCGTCCTGGGGAAGGAATACCACGTCGGACGAGCCATCAAGAAGACCACTATCGTGACGGGCGTCACCTTCGGCGTGCTCGGACTGCTGGCGGGCGCGGAGGACTGCAGGAATTGCTTCATCGACCCCACGGCCGAACAGGGACTGTTGGTTGGATCCATCTTCGGCGCCCTCGTGGGCGTGCCCCTGGGGCTCATCATCGGCGCCCTGTCGCCGGAGGAAGTGTGGGGCGACGCTCCCCTCCCCGGCCAGGGTAGCGCCCTCGCCACCCCAACCCCGACGGTCACACCCATCCTGGGGAACCGCGTCGGTCTCGCTCTGAGCATTCCAATGGGGCATTGAGGGGTGCGGGGCACAGGCCGTCCCGCAGTCCCACGATCTCCTTGACCGGGCCGCCGCCACGCCGTAACAAAGACACGGAGTCGCGACCCGCCCGCCCTCTCCTCCAGGAGGCATCCCCATGCGGCACGCTGGCCTGTCGGTCATCATTCCCGCCCTCATCTTCGCCACGGCGGGACCCCTCCGCGCCCAGACGCGCGCCGACACGGTGGACGTGATCGCCACGGTGCTGGAACACCACTTCGGAACGGGCTACCGGGAGACGATGGTGTTCAACGACGGCACCCCCTCCGTGGTGGCGGAGGCCGCGTGCAGGGTATGCTCCCCGATGGCCGTCCCATCAACGCGTTCTCCCACGGTATCACGTACGAACTCCGCTTCCAGGACGGCTCCTGGGCCGTGACCGACGTGGTATACGAGTTCATCACCTGACCAGGGGATCCGGCGTGAACAGCCGGGAGGAGTTGCTGGCGGAGGCGCGGGAGGAATGGGGGTAGAGGGCGCGGTACCGCATACCCCGCGGAAAGGGTTGCGCAGATTGTAAATCAGATTGACAATTGATGCATGATCGCGCGAACACTGACCTCCCACCTCCTGGCAGCCGCCGGTCGCATGCCGGTGGTGGCGGTAACCGGCCCCCGGCAGTCGGGGAAGACCACCTTGTGCCGAGCGACGTTCCCGGATCATGAGTACGTGAGCCTGGAGCCGCTGGACACCCGCGACTTCGCTGTTTCGGATCCGCGGGGCTTCCTGGCGCAGTACGGGCATCGGGTCATCCTGGACGAAGCGCAGCGCGCTCCCGACCTCTTCTCGTACCTTCAGGAGGAAGTGGACCGCGACGCTACCCCCGGGCGATTCATCCTCACCGGCTCACAGCACTTCGGCCTTTCCGAATCGATCAGCCAGTCCTTGGCCGGGAGGGTAGCGCTCCTCCATCTCCTTCCGCCCTCCCTGGACGAGGTGCACCGGTTCGCCGACCCTCCCGGGGACCTGTGGACCACGCTCTGGACCGGCGCATACCCCCGGATTCTCGATCGTGGGCTCCCCCCCAGGGAGTGGCTCGCGGACTATACTGCAACCTACGTGCAGCGCGACGTCCGCCAGGTCCTCCAGGTCACCGACCTCGACACGTTCACGGCGTTCCTCCGGCTCGCCGCTGGGCGCACTGCCCAGGAGCAGAACCTCTCCACCCTCGGGGCGGACGCGGGCGTAACGCACAACACGGCGCGCGCCTGGCTGTCCGTTCTGGAGGCGAGCTTCGTGGTGTTCCGTGTTCCCCCGTGGCTCCGCAACGTGCGCAAACGCACCGTGAAAGCCCCCAAGCTGCACTTCGTGGACTCGGGCCTGACCTGCCATCTCCTGGGAATCCACGAGCCCGAACAGCTCCGCACGCACCCCCTCCGCGGCGCCGTGTTCGAGAGCTGGGTGGCCTCCGAGATCCTGAAGGCGAGACTCCACCGAGGACTCCCCTCCGACCTGTTCCATCTGCGCGAGGCGCGGGGCGCGGAATTGGACATCGTCGTGGAGGCGGGCCGCCAGATCATCGCCGTCGAGGTCAAATCGGGCGCCACCGTGGCTCCAGACGCCTTCCGGCACCTGGAAGGGTTCGCCCGGCTCGCCGGCGAGGCTGCGCCGCACCTCGAGCCTCTGAGCCGGGTCATCTACGGCGGCGACACCCCGCAGCGGCGCACCGGCGCGGAGATCCTCCCGTGGAACTCGATCCAGGAAGTGGCCTGGGGATGACCCCAGGCCACTCCTCCTCGGCTACCTCCCTCCCGGCCTCCTGCTCGGCCGCGGGAAGGGGGGCGGGGTGATGACGTTGGATCCGGGAGGCCCGAGGCGGCTCATGACCTCCGCCACGGCGCGCTCCAACTGGGGATCCCGCCCCTCGGCCACGGAGCGCGCGTCCATCCACACTTCGATGTCCGCCGGCACCCCTTCGTTCTCGGCGATCCACGACCCTCCCGGCTGGAACACCGCCGTGCAGGGGGCCGTCACCCGCCCGCCGTCCACCAGGGGGTAGTGGGAGCACGAGGCCACCAGCCCGCCCCAGGTGCGCATCCCCACCAGGGGGCCGGCATTCTCGTGGCGGAACACCCAGGGGAAGTAGTCGCCCCCCGACCCCGCCAGCTCGTTCACCAGGAGCGCCTTCGGCCCCAGGATCCCGCCGGGAAGCGGCATGGGCGGGCCGCCGGCTTCGTTGGTGATGGCGGCGCGCAGCGTGCGCGTCATGAGGTCCACCATGTAGTCGTCCAGGAGGCCGCCCCCGTTGAAGCGCTCGTCCACCACCAACCCCTCCCGGTCCTGCTGGGCGAAGACGTACCGGTCGAAGGACCCCACGCCGGGGCCTCCCGTGTTGGGGATCCACGCGTACGCCACGCGCCCACCCGACAGGGAGTCCACCATGCGGCGGTTGTCCTCCACCCACCCCCGCTGGCGCAGCGCCGTCTCGCTCCGCAGGGGCTTCACGGTGATGGTCCAGGCGCCCTCCATGGAGGGCGCGTCGCCGAGGTGGAGCACCGTCTGGCGCCCCGCCGTCCCGTCCAGGGCCCGGTAGGGGTCGTCGGCGACGGTGATCTCCACGCCGTCCACCGCCAGGAGGTAGTCGCCCTCCGCCACCCGCAGGCCGGGCTGGTCCAGGGGCGCCTCCAGGGAGGGGTTCCAACTCTCCGTGGTGAAGATGCGGGTGATCCGCCAGCGTCCGTTCTCGGCTTCGAGGTCGGCGCCCAGGAGCCCCACGCGCACCGTGTCCAACTCCGGCATGTCCCCCCCGCCCACGAAGCTGTGCCCCACGGAGAGCTCACCGTTCACCTGGTCGAGGAGGTAGGTGAGGTCGGCGCGGTGCTTCACGTGGTCCACCAGGGGGCGGTACCGCGCGTAGGTCGCCTTCCAGTCGTTCCCGTGCATCCCCGGGTCGTAGAAGAAGTCGCGCTGGAGCCGCCACGCCTCGTCGTAGATCTGGGGCCACTCCTGGGCGGGGTCGATCCAGGCGCGCAGCGCCACCTCGATGCGCCCCTTCCCGGGCTCGGGCGGGCGCGCCGTCTCCACCACGTGCCAGTTCCGCCCCGAGCGGTAGAGGAGCTTCTTCCCGTCCCCGGAGACGGCCACGCCGGAGGCGCCCGTCACGAAGGACTTGGCCTCACGGCTGGACATCTCGAAGCGGTGCACCGTCTGCCCGTTCCCGTTCTCCGGCATCTCGGTGAGGAAGACGACCCCCGCCTCACCGGCATACGTGTCGGTGTACCGCCGCGTCGGCACCGGGAGCGCCACGATGCGCCGGTCCATGCGCTGGAAGTCGATGCGCACCTCCACCGCGTCACCCGCGTCGTTCCCGTCCTTCTTCTCGCCGCCCCGGGAAGACGCACCCGCGCCGGCTCCCCGTCCGGAGGTGGCCGAGTCTCCCTTGGCCGGCTCCTCGTCGCTCTCCAGGGGGAAGGGGGCCTCGCCGTCGGCCCGCAGCACCGCGACGTAGGCGCCGAAGGTGGGGCGTGCCGTCATGGCGCTGGTGTTGGCCCAGCTGGAGGCCAGCCCCACGTCGGTGCTGGCCAGGAAGTAGAGGTGCTTCCCACCCCGGTCCCACGAGGGAGAGTTGGCGTCGGCCAGGGCGTCGGTGAGGGCGTGCGCCTCTCCCGTCTCCCGGGACCACAC
>JAOUPR010000124.1 GCA_029879725.1 Gemmatimonadota bacterium
GGACCTCCGCTATCCTCCGGCCTACCTGGCACCCGGGGTGAACGAAGGGTTCCGTGAGCGCATCGCCGTGGTCACCGGGGACACCGACGGGCCCTACGCCCTTCCCGGGAGGTACACGGTGACGCTGCGCACCGCCGATGGATGGAGTCAGACGCGGGAGTTCGAGGTGCGGATGGACCCGCGCGTGGACACCCCCATGGCCGAGCTCCAGGAGCAGTTCGAGCTGGGGATCCGCGTGCGCGACCGCATCACCGAGATCCAGCTCGGCGTGGCGGCGGGGCAGGCGCGCCTCCGTGAGCTGGAGGCGGTCATCGCCCGGGGTGGGCGGGACGCCGCGGCGGCCCGGAGCGCCAGGGCGGAGCTGGAGGAGGTGCTCGGGAAGCTGTACAAACACGGGCTCCGTGGCGACCATGCCAATCTGCACCCGCAGCTCACCACCGACTACGCCGCCATCAACACCTACATCTCCGGGTCCGACGACCGCCCGCCGTCGGCGGCGTACCCGCGCATGGAGGAGCTGGACGAGCGCTTCGAAGTGCTCATGGATCGGTTGCGGCGGATCCTGGACCGCATGATCGCGTGAACCCGAACGAGGACATGGACATGGAACGGAAGGAATTCTTGACGTCGTCCGCCGCGGCCGCGGCCGCGGCGGGGGTCGGACTCGGCATGAGCGCATACCCCGCGGGTCTCGCCGGAGAGGCGGCGCCCGGGCCCGACGGCACCGGGGAGGCCGCGCCGTCGCGCCCCCATTTCGCCGGCCGCAAGATCCTCATCGCCGGGGGTGGCTTCGGCACCGCCTTCATCCGCTACATGGCCGAGCTCACCGGAAAGGAGCGTCCACGCCTCTGCTACCTCCCCACGGCCTCGGCCGACGGGGCATCGGGGATCATCCGCTGGTACGAGAACTGCGCCCCCCTGAACGTGGAGCCCTCCCACCAGGAAAGCTTCATCAGCAGCTACGGCATGCCGCGGAGCTGGGAGGAGGTCTTCCTTTCGGTGGACGGGATCGTGGTGTCGGGGGGGAACACCCTGAACCAGCAGGCCATCTGGAAGGTGCAGGGGATCGACCGGATCCTGCGCGAGGCGTGGGACCGGGGGATCGTCCTGGGCGGTGCCAGCGCCGGGTCCCTCTGCTGGTTCGAGGAGGGGACCACCGACTCGCGCCCTCAGGAAGTCACCAAGATCGAGTGCCTGGGCTTCCTGAGGGGGAGCCACTCCCCCCACTACGACGGGGAGGCGGTACGGCGCCCCACGTACCACAGGCTCATCTCCTCCGGCGAACTGAAGCCCGGGTACGCGTGCGACAACGACGCCGGGATCTACTTCGAGGACAACGAGGTGCGCCGCGTGGTGAAGACCCGCCCCGACGCGAAGGTCTACCATGTCTCCATGGAGGGCGGGGCGGTGGTGGAGCGGGAGCTGGTGGCGGACATGATCGGGTAGGCCTGATGGCACGCTCTGCCCCGATGGCCTCGCCATGAACCCCCACGGCACCGACCCGACTTCGGAGGGCCCGCCCCTGGAGCGCCTCCGGCGATCCCTCGGAGACGACTTCGACGTTCTCGACGAGGTGGGGCATGGGTCCATGGCCATCGTCTACCTCGCGCGCGAGCGGGCGCTGGGGCGACTGGTGGCCGTCAAGGTTCTGAAGCCGGGTAGAGCCGGCGACGAGACGGCCCGGAAGCGCTTCGAGCGGGAGGCACGGTCCGCCGCGTCGCTCTCCCACCCGGGTGTGGTGCCGGTGTACCGGTTCGGGGAACTCGACGACGGTACTCCGTATCTGGTGATGCGGTACGTGAAGGGACGCACCATGGAGGACCGTCTGGCGGCGGAGGGGCGCCTCCCCCTTCCCGTCGTGAGGGAGGTTCTCCGCGACGTCGCCGCCGCTCTGGCCGTGGCCCACAAGCGGGGAATCGTCCATCGGGACGTGCGTCCCGCCAACGTCCTCTGGGACGAGGACGAGGGACGGGCTCTCCTCTCGGACTTCGGGATCGCCGCCGTCATGGCCACGGGAGACGCGGATGCTCAGAAGCTCACGCGGGCGGGGCAGGTGGTCGGCCAGCTCCAGTATCTCAGCCCGGAGCAGCTCGGAGACGGTTCGATCACCACCGCCGCCGACCTCTACAGTTTCGGGATCCTGGGCTACGAACTGTGCGCCGGAGAGGGACCCTACGCCGCGCGGACGCCGACGGAGTGGGTGACCGCCCACATGGCGGGTACGCCACGGGACCTCGCGGCGCTGCGCCCGGACGCCGACCCGGAGCTCGCCGACCTCCTCCTGCGTTGCCTCAACAAGCAGCCCACGCACCGGCCCGCGGCCGCCGACGTGGCGCGCATCCTCGGGGGCCGCGCCGATCCCGGCGCGGCCGGTTCCAGGAACGTCTCCCCCACCGACGATCCCCTGGGGGAGATCGTCCGCCGCCGTGTACCCGCCATCGTGCTCAGCGCGGTGGTGGTGGGAGCCGGCCTCATCGCGTTCGTGGACAACATCGATGATCTGCTTCCCCCGTCGGCGAAGCCTCTGAGCATCGTGTTCTCGGCGGCCGGGGTGCTGGCGTCGGCCGTGATCGCGTGGTTCCACGGCGAGCGGGGGAGGCAGGCGGCGCCCTTCCTGGAGTACCTTCTCCTCGCTTTGGTGGCGGTGGCATGGTTGGCCATCAGCGCCTGGGTGCTCCTCACGCTCTGAGGGACGGACCGGATGCGGTCAGTCGGGGAGTCCCAGGTTGTGCAACAGCGCCTGGAACCGGGGCCGGTTGCGGAACGGGTCGAAGATCGGGTCGATGCTGATATAGGGGACGTTGGGGTCCCGGGCCTCATAGGCCAGTTCGAGGTAGTCCAGTGCCTGTTCCTCCATACCGGCACGTGTGTAGGCGGTAGCGATCTGCCAGGGCGTCACATGTTGCGTGTCTGAACGCTTCACCATCGCCTCGGCCACCCATCTCAGTCCTGATGCGTACCCACCCTGGCGCGCCCCTCGGTCCAGCGCCTCCAGGAGTTCTTCGTCTCCCAGCACGCGGTATCGCGTGCGCCACATCTCCAGCGCCTCGTCTTCCCGGCCCATGAGGTGATAGGTGGTCCGGAGCATGGAGACGGCCATGGGGTCGTCCGGTGTACGATCCAGCGTCTTCAGCAGGGTGGCTTCGGATTCCGAATAGCGTCCCAAAGCGTTCAGAACCTGTGAGCGAAGTCCGTGGACGAGTGCGTTGAAGGGGTCCGTCTCGGTGGCTCTGTCGGACTCGGTCACGGCTTCGTCCCGGCGGCCCAGATAGAGAAGGAACACCGAGTAGTACGCTCGGGTCACGGCATCGGTCGGATCCCGGGAGAGGGCCTCACGAAACGCCGTTTCGCCTTCGCTCCAGTTCCACTCGACCCAGGTTCGGCGCAGGGCGAGTCCCGCCGGGTCCCGAGAGAACCCGGGGTCGAACTCGGCGACCTTGGCCATGGCCTCGTCCCCCTGTCGGGTCGCTTCCTCCGCCGACACCAGGCCCTGTTGTGCCCGGAAGGCCCACACCTGGGCCACGCCGAACCACGCCTCCGCCGATCGAGGATCTCGGTCGAGGACCAGTTCGTAGTACTCCAGGGCGGTGGCCAGCCCTTCCTCGGTGAGTCGTCGGGTGTGGAACCGTGCCTGGAGCAGCGCCTCGAAGACCTGTGGATCCACCGTGGGGGGATCGGCGAGGAGCGTCTCGGCGTCGGCGCTCAACGGGACGCCGATGCGTTCCGCCACGGCCAGCGTGATGTCTCGATAGAGTTCCAGCACGTTGCGGATGTGGGAGGAGAACGAAGCAGCCCACAGCACTTCTTCGGATTCGCCGCCTACGAGCACCATCGTAATGGTCACGTTGTCGTCGGCGAGGGCCGCCGATCCGCTGAGGATTCCATCCACGTCGAGTTCCTCGGCGATGAGCCGGATCCTCTGGTCCACGCCGGCGTATCGCGCCACCGAGGCGGAGTTGATCACGCGGAGACCGAACCTGGCCATCTCCAGCACGAGGTCCTGGTGCACGCCCTGGGCGAAGAAGTCCTGAGATGGATCGGCCAGGGCGGTTTCGAGAGGTAGGACCGCGATCCGCTGGATGGCGGGGCGGGAGATGTAGCGGGCGAGTCGGAGGCCCGCGGCGCCGATGACGACGGCGCCGGCCAGGAGCGTTCCCCACCGGAGGGCTCGAGCCTTCCGGCGTCTGCGGGTGTCTTCCTCGACGGCCAGCGCGGTGGCCGCGTGGGCCAGGGAGGATGTGAACTCCCGCATCGTGGAGAAGCGTTCCGTGAGATCGGGCGCGAGGGCTCGAGAGACGACCCGTCGCACCGTACCCGGGATGCTCGCGTCTCGGGAGTCCAGAGCGGATGCGGCGCCCGCCAGCTTCTTGGCGAGGGTCGCCCCGGGGGTGGATGCCGAGAACGGAGCCCGGCCGGAAAGCATCTCGTGCACCAGGCACCCCAGCGCGTATAGGTCGGCTCGGCCATCCACCTCCGCGCCGTCCGACATCTGCTCGGGGCTCATGTAGGAGAGCGTGCCCACGGCCATCCCGGTGTGCGTGAGATGTTCCTGGGCCCCTTGGGTGGCCTTGGCGATGCCGAAGTCGCAGACCAGGGCGTGTCCTTCGAGAAAAAGGATGTTCTCCGGCTTGACGTCCCGATGGACGAGCCCCCGGTCGTGGGCGTACTGCAGCGCTTCTCCGATCTCCTGCGCGATACGCACACACTCGTCGAGGGGGAGCGCTCCCTCGCGGTCGATGCGCGTCCGCAGCGACTCGCCGTCCACGTAGGGCATCACGAAATAGAGAAGCCCGTCCACCTCGCCGGAGTCGTGCAGCCCCAGGATGTTCGGGTGGTTGAGCCCCGCCGCGATGTCGATCTCACGACGGAAGCGGTCGGGGCCCAGACCCAGGGCCACCTCCGGCCGCAGGACCTTCACCGCGACCCTGCGTCCATGCTTCAGATCTTCGGCCCGGTAGACCCGCGCCATTCCACCCAGGCCGACCTCTTCGTCGATCCGGTAGCGTGCGCTCAGCCCGGTCCGCAGACGCTCCAGAATGTCCATGGAGCATAACATGCGGCCAGAGTCTGTCGTACGCGAGGGTTATTGTCCACGGAGACACCACGGCCGCGCGCTCGCGACACGAAAGACGGAGACGACCCGGCACGAAGGCCTGGAGTGGGAAGGTTCCCCGCTCCAGGCCTTCGTGTGGCCCACGGCCCGCTCCCGCCGGTGCCCCTCACACCCCCGCGATGATCCCGTTGAGCGTGGGGCTGGGGCACATGGCGCTTCCGGCCTGGTCGGTGTCCGGCATGTAGTATCCCCCGATGTCCTGGGGGGCGCCCTGGGCTCCGTTCAACTCGGCCACGATCCGCTCCTCGTTCTCCGAGAGCGCCGCCGCCACCGGGGTGAACCGCTCCGCCAGGGGGGCGTCGGCCGTCTGCGCGGCGAGTGCCTGGGCCCAGTAGAGGGTCAGGTAGAAGGTGCTCCCCCGGTTGTCGAGCTCGTGCACCTTCCGCGACGGCTCGCGGGAGTTGTTCAGGTACTGGGCCGTGGCCGCGTCCAGGGCGTCGCCGAGCACGCGCGCGCCGGGGTTGCCGAACTTCTCGCCCAGGTGCTGGAGGGAGGCCGCCAGCGCCATGTACTCGCCCAGCGAGTCCCAGCGCAGGTGCCCCTCCTGCGTGAACTGCTGCACGTGCTTGGGCGCCGACCCGCCGGCCCCCGTCTCGAAGAGCCCGCCCCCGTTCAGGAGGGGGACGATGGAGAGCATGCGCGCGCTGGTCCCGATCTCCAGGATGGGGAAGAGGTCGGTGAGGTAGTCGCGCAGGACGTTCCCCGTGACCGAGATGGTGTCCTCGCCCCGCCGGATCCGCTCCAACGAGTAGGCCATGGCCTGATCGGGCGCCATGATCTCGATGGTGAGCCCGGTGGTGTCGTGGTCGGGAAGGTAGGCCTCCACCTTGCGGATGAGCTCGGCGTCGTGGGCCCGGTTCCGGTCCAGCCAGAACACGGCGGGCGCCCCGGTGGCGCGGGCGCGGGTCACCGCCAGCTTCACCCAATCGCGCACGGGCGCGTCCTTGGTCTGGCACGCCCGCCAGATGTCCCCCGCCCCCACGGGATGCTCCAGGAGCGTGTCCGCCGCGGCGTCCACCACCCGCACCGTTCCGGCCGCCGCGACCTCGAAGGTCTTGTCGTGGGAGCCGTACTCCTCGGCCTTCTGCGCCATGAGCCCCACGTTGGGGACGCTCCCCATGGTGGAGGGATCGAACTGGCCGTGGGCCTGACAGTCCCGCACCACCGCGTCGTAGATCCCGGCGTAGCTCGAGTCGGGGATGACCGCCTTGCAGTCCTGGAGCTCCCCGGCGGCGTTCCAGAGACGCCCCGAGTCGCGGATCATGGGGGGCATGGAGGCGTCGATGATGATGTCGCTGGGGACGTGCAGGTTCGTGATCCCCCGGTTCGAGTCGACCATGGCCACGGCCGGCCCGTTCTCGTACACGGCCTGGATATCCGCCTCGATGGCGGCCCGTCGGTCGGCGGGGAGGCCGGAGATCTTCGCCACCACGTCGCCGAACCCGTTGTTGACGTTCACGCCCAGCTCGTCGAACAACGCGCCGTGCTTCGCGAACACGTCGGCGAAGAACACGCGCACGCAGTGCCCGAAGATGATGGGGTCGGACACCTTCATCATCGTGGCCTTCATGTGCAGCGAGAAGAGCACCCCCTTCTCCCTGGCGTCCCGGACCTGCTCGCGGAGGAAGTCGACCAGAGCGTCCTTGCTCATGACCGTGGCGTCGAGCACTTCGCCGGCCTGGAGCGGGAGGGCGTCCTTGAGCACGGTCACCGTGCCGTCCGCCGCCACGTGCTCGATCCTCGCCGTGGTCGCCGCGGGAAGGGTCACGGACTTTTCGTTGGAGCGGAAATCACCCCCGTCCATGGTGGACACGTGCGTGGCGGAGTCCTCGGGCCACGGGCGCATCCGCGGCGGGTTCGCCCGGGCGAAGTCCTTCACCGACTTCGGCGCCCGCCGGTCCGAGTTCCCCTGGCGCAGCACGGGGTTCACGGCGCTCCCCTTCACCCTGTCGTACCGGGCCTTCACGTCGCGCTCGGCGTCGTTCGTGGGTTCGTCGGGGTAGTCCGGGATGGCGTATCCCCGGGCCTGGAGTTCGGCGACGCAGGCCTTCAGCTGGGGAATGGAGGCGCTGACGTTGGGGAGCTTGATGATGTTCGCCTCGGGCGTCTCCACCAGCTTGCCCAGCTCCGCCAGGTCGTCGGGGATGCGCTGCGCGTCGGCCAGGACGTCGGAGAACACCGCCAG
>JAOUPR010000003.1 GCA_029879725.1 Gemmatimonadota bacterium
CCCACCCGCGGCCGCCAGTTCCCCCAACCAGAACGATACGTCCTCACGATGCACTTCCCTGAGCGCCTCCTCCCGCTCGCCATCGAGCGCCACTCCCCGCCGCGCTCCATCGCGGAACCGGATCTCCCGCTTGACCAGTTCCAGGACGAACGCCGTCACGGCGGGATCGGGCGCGCCCACCAGGGCCGAGCGGTCGGGGTCCGGCAGTGACCAGACGTAGCGGGCCACGACGTCCAGGTCCAGGCCACCACCCTCCCAGGTCGCCACGGGAGGGCCGGACACCGGGTCAACACCGCCCGGCCCGGCCACGCCGGGGGGCTCCCCTTCCACGGGGAGGACGGCCAGGCGCCGCACCACGGCCGGCCCCTCCGGCGAGACCCGGGGAGAGATCCGGTCCAGAAGCTCCCTTCCGGCCCGGGCGTCGGACTGCGCGATGATGCGCTCGGACAGCAGGCGCGCGAAGAGCCCGGCCACGTCCTGGAAGCGAGGTCGGTATACGACATGGAAACCCGCGGGGCTCTCCACCACCGACGAGACCTGACCCGGAAGGAGTTGCGTAGCCGCGGCCCGGAGCGGGCCGGGCACCTCGTCGGGCCGCATCAAGCCGAGAAGGCCGGTCTCGTCCCGCGTCTCCTGGTCTTCGCTCTGCGCCACCGCCGCGGCCCAGCTTCCGCCCGACGTGAGCCCCCCCAGGATCGCCTCCGCGGTGCGGCGCTGCAGATTCCTCTCGGCCGGAGAGGTGCCGGCCTCGGTGCGCCGCAACACGTGGGCCAGGAGGACGAGCGTGTCGGACTCGAACGCTTCCGCGGCGGCGGCGGGCGTCACGGTCGCGACGTCCCCCAGCCTCTCCCGACGCTCCTCTTCGAGCACCGCCTCGCGTCGTTCCAGCCAGAGGGACGCCTCCATCGCCTCGGGGCCGAGGAGGTCGTCTCCGGCCGCGGCCCTCTGGGCCAGGGCCGCCATGGAGACCCAGTGGTCCACCAGGGACGCCACCGTGCCCGAGTCGAGGGAGAGCGGTTGCCCGAGCACGAGGAGGTCCGCGAGCCTCCCGGACGTCAGGGCCCGATCGCCCACCCGGGCGACAGGGCCCAGCGGACTCTCCTCCGCGCATCCGGCCAGCGCCAGCGAGGTGGCCAGCACCCACGCCGGCCACCTCCGATACCGGGACATCCCCCGGACGGGGACGGTCACGAGATCAGACGGCATCCCTCCGGCCGCTCACATTCCGGAGCCACGGGAGCCAACCCCAACCGCTCCAACTCCCGGTTCACCGCGGCCAGGTCGGCGGACCAGATCTCTTCGAGGCGATCCGTGTGCGTCTTCAGTTCGTCCACCATGATCTGGAACACGTCGTACATCCCGTTGCCCGGCCGGCCGTCTCCGCGCTCGGACATGGAGAGGAGGTTGGCCAGGCGGTTGTTCACCTTGATGGGGAAGTTCAGCGGATCCTGATTGCTCCGGTTCCTCACCTGGTAGATGTCGCCCTCCACGGCGGAGGCATTGGTGGTGAGACGCTCTCCGGCTTCAGCCAGGCGGGCGTCGTCGGACCTGGTCAGGCGGTCCTCGAGCTGGGCCTTGACGTTGCGGATGGCGATGACCGACGAGTTGGCTTCGTTCACCTTGTCACGGAGTTGGACGCCGAATTCGTACTGGGCCACCATGTCCGCGTCGGTGACGTCGGTGATCCACGGATTCCGCCGCACCTCCACCGCGGTGGTCTCCGTGCGGCCGTCGGCGGTGAGGCGGACGGTGTAGCTTCCCGGCGGCACCGCCGGTGCCATGCTCCGAACCCCCCAGTAGATCATCCCCGGGAAGCTCGCGGCGGGGTCGATGCTCAGATCCCACTGGAGCGAGTTCAGCCCGGCCGCCACCGGCATGGCCGGGCCCTGCCACCGGTCCCGTTCTTCGGTGGTGTCGGCGGGAAGGAAGGTGCGCACCACCGTCCCGGTCCCGTCGAGAATCTCCAGCCTGGCGTCCGCCGGGGTATCGGCGAGCCACCACGAGAGCGTCACTCCATTGGCGGACCGGTACGCCGCCGCCGGCGCGAAGAGGACCACGGGGCGGGACGTCAGCCCCGCCTCGGCCTGCCGCAGCGGCGCCATGTTGTCCAGCACCCAGAAGCCCCGACCGTGGCTGGCGATGGCGAGTTGATCGTGCTCCACGATGAGGTCCGCCACCGGGACGTCCGGGAAGCCCGGATTCAGTTCCTGCCAGCGGGCGCCGTCGTCGTACGACACGTACACGCCGTGCTGCGTCCCGGCGTAGAGCATCCCCGCGCGGTTCGGATCCTCGCGGACGGTATGCACGTACGCGTCCCCGCGGATGCCCGCCACGATCTTCGTCCACGTGCGGCCGTAGTCGGAGGTCTTCCACACGTACGGCGCGAAGTCGTCCAGGAGGGGGCGCCGCACGGAAACGTACGCTCTCCCCGCGTCGAAGGCCGAGGCATCGATCTGACTGACCCGCCCGAACGCAGGCATGTCCGGTGGCGTGACGTCGGCCCACGTCTTCCCGCCGTCGCGGGTCACGTGGACCAGCCCGTCGTCGGACCCGGTCCAGATCACGTCGATGTCCACCTTCCCCGGCGCCACCGAGAAGATCGTGGCGTATACCTCGGGGCCGTTCATGTCTCCGGTGATGGGTCCGCCGGAATGCCCCAGGGTGCTGGGGTCGTGGCGGGTGAGATCGTCGCTCAACCGATCCCACGTCGTACCGCCGTCGGTGGTTCTCCACAGACGGTTGGATGACGCGTAGAGTACCTCGGGATCGAGGGGAGAGAAGAGGATGGGGAAGGTCCACTGCCACCGCTCCACCATGTCGATGGCCGGTTCCCCGGAGTAGAACCACGGGTAGGGATTGACCTCGCGGGAGGTCCCCAGACGCCGGTTGAACTTGTCGATGTAGCGACCGTTGTTGGTGCCCGAGTAGAAGAGGTCCAGGTCCCGGGGATCCGGGGCGATGTAGCCGGGCTCTCCGCCGCCCACCACGTACGCCACGTTCATGGACCCTTCCGTGACGCTACGCGGCCGGCCACCGTACCCGCCGCCGCCCGCGCCGAAGCCGAAGCGCCCCGCGTTCCAGGCCGAAGGGAGGCAGAGGGTGCTGTTGTCCTGCTGCGAGCCGCAGACGTGGAAGGGGACGTGGGCCGTGGTGACGACGTGGTAGAACTGGGACGTCGGGAACTCCTGGTCGGTCCACTTCCCGGCGGTGTTGAAGCTCACCGCACCGCCGCCGTCGTTCCCCACCACGAGGTGGCTGGGATCCGCGGGATCGATCCACAGATCGTGGAAGTCGCCGTGGGTGCCGTTGTTGATGGTCTCGTACGTCTTCCCTCCGTCGGTGGAGCGGAAGAGGGAGGTGTTCTCCATGTAGACCACGTCCGGGTCCTGATGGTCGGCGAAGACGTGGGTGTAGTAGAAGGCGCGCTGGCGGATGGCACGGTCGTCGTTCACGAGCTCCCAGGTGGCGCCGGCGTCGTCACTCCGGAAGAGTCCCCCGTTGTCGTTCTCGTAGAGGGCGTATACCCGGTCGGAGTCGGCGCTGGACACGGCCAGCCCGATCCGCCCCACCAGACCCTCCTGGGGCATCCCGGGGTTCCGGGTCAGCTCGGTCCAGTTCTCGCCGCCGTCGGTGCTCTTGAACATCCCGCTCCCGGGGCCGCCGGAGGACATGGTGTACTCCTTCCGGAACGCCTGCCAGAGCGAAGCGTAGAGGACGTCGGGATCGTTGCGGTCCACGGCGATGTCGATGGCGCCGGTCTCGTCGTCGCGGTACAGGACCCGCTCCCAGGTGTCACCGCCGTCGGTGCTCTT
Organism: Gemmatimonadota bacterium; assembly: GCA_029879725.1. Classification (GTDB taxonomy): domain Bacteria; phylum Gemmatimonadota; class Gemmatimonadetes; order Longimicrobiales; family Gaopeijiaceae; genus JAOUPR01. The sequence goes on from JAOUPR010000003.1 coordinate 3,813, forward strand.
GAAGACCCCGCGCTCCTCGCTGGGCGCGCTGTACTTCCCGAAGGACGCCACCCAGATGACGTCGGGGTCCGTGGGGTGGATCCGGATCTTCGAGATCCCGTGGGACTGGGAGAAGCCCACGTGCTCCCAGGTCTCACCTCCGTCCCGGGAACGGTACACACCGTCTCCGGGCATGATGTTGCCGCGGATGCACGTCTCGCCGGTCCCGATGAAGACGAGGTCCGGGTCGGTCTCGCTCACCGCCACGGCGCCCACCGAGGCGGCCGTGATCTTGAAGTCGGTGACCGGCGCCCAGTTCTCCCCCCCGTCGCTGGTCTTCCAGAGACCGCCGCCCACGGCGCCGAAGTACGCCTCGTCGGGGCGCCCCACCACCCCGCTCACCGCGATGGAGCGGCCACCCCGGTCGGGACCCAGGTTCCGCCACTGGTACCCGGCCAGGAAGGCGGAGTCGAGGACCACGGCGCCGGAGCCCTGCTGGGCCGAGACGGGAGAAGGGAACGGCACGGCGGCCAAGAGAGTGAGGATGGCGGCCGCGGTACGGGAAGAATGACGCGTCGGAATCATGGGCGTATCCGCTGGGATGCGTGGACTTCTGGAACGTGCGGCAATGTATCCCGCCCCCCGGGACCCAGCCACCCTGAGGAGGGCGGCGGATCCCTTCACGGTGGACTCCCCTCGAGACGAACCGGGATCAGTCCGGTTTCCCGAACGGAAGGCGGTTCACCACCACCGTCCCGTTGCTGACGATGACCAGGGGATCCTGGAGTGATCGCGGGTGCTCCAGGGGATTCCGGTCGACCACCAGGAGATCGGCCTCCAGCCCTTCGCGCACCGATCCGGTCCGCTCCTCCACTCCCAGGAGCCGGGCGGCGCGGCTCGTGGCGGCCTGGAGCGCGTACAGGGGATCGAAGCCCAACTCCTCCACCATGAAGGTGACGGCGCGGGAGACGCGCGCGGTGCTCCCCTCACCGTAATCGGTATCCACGCCCACCACGATGGGGATGCCCAACGCGTACGCCCGGGCAACCATCTCCACACGTCGCGGCGCGATGTGCTGGCCACGGAGGAAGAGCGCGGGGTCGGAGTAGTCCCCCGGCTGGCCGAAGGACAGGACGGAACTCAGGGTGGGGACGAGCCACGTCCCGCGCTCCTTCATGAGGAGAAGCGTCTCCTCGGATGCGTACGTGCCGTGTTCGACGCTGGTGACTCCGGCCATCACCGCGGCCCGGATGCCCTCGTCCCCGTGGGCGTGGGCGGCGACCCGAAGTCCCCTCTCCGCCGCCGCGTCCACCACGGCGCGAAGCTGCCTCCGGGAGTACACCTGCTCCCGGGGATCCGTCTCCGGGAGCCCCGCCCTCTCGGTCCCGCGGGTCTTGATCCAGTCCACTCCGTGATCCGCGTTCACTCCGACCAGGAGCCGGAGGTCGTCTTCGGTCTCCACCGCACGGGTGAGGAACGGGTAGAGACGAGGGTCGGCCAGCGCCCCGTCGCCGAGGTCCGGAGTCACGTAGACTCCCGTCGCCAGGATGTCCGGCCCGGAGAGCGCCCCACGCCGCACCGCGTCTCGGATGGCCACGTCGGCGTAGCCGTCGACGCCGGCCGTCCGGACGGTGGTGACCCCTGACTCCAGGGCTCTCCGGGCGGCGGAGAGGGTGTTGAGATGGCTGTGGGCGTCGACGAGGCCGGGCACGACCCAGTATCCACGAAGCTCCAGCTCCACCGCTCCCGGTGGAGTCGCGAGGTCCGCCGGACCGATCCTCCGGATGCGGCCGTCCTCCACGACCACCGACACGTCCATGAGCGGATCGGAGGACACTCCATCCACCACGTTCACCCCCCTGAGGACCAGGGGTGGGGAGGATTGTGCCTCCAGCGACCCGGGCCACGTGAGCGCGCGGGCGAGGATCAGGAGGAGAACGAAGACGGGAGCCGGCACTCGGCGAGTCATGGGCGAATCCTGGTAGGAGGATGAATGTCGGGGCGCTGGAAGTCCGTACGGACGCCCGGTCCACGGGACTCGAACGCCCTCGGCGCCCGGTCGGCGGCGGGGGTCAGGGAATGGGCACGCCCAACGTGTCGTGGTGGCGGAGGATGAGCTCCCTGAGGTACGCCCCGATGTAGTCCGCGCCCCGGAAGCCCGCCGCGATGGCGGCCGCCTCCTGCTCCTCCCGGGTGGCCTCGGGCGGGTTGGCGTACGCCTTGAGGTCCCGGTGGAAGGCGATGGTGAAGCCGTCCGTGGCGGATCCGGCGAGGCGGGTGAAGATCTTCGTGGGGGTGCGTCCCAACGCGGTGGCGTACGCGTTCTCCATCGCCCGCTCGCGGACCAGCTCCTCCCGCTTTCCCGCGAGTCCTTGATACATCTCCACGTGGTACAGACCGGCGCCCGCCCACGCGGCCTTCACCTCCGACACCGGAGGGCCGTTCACGAACACCTCCTCGCGCCACGCGGTACGGGCATCGATCTCCCGCTGCAGTTCCGCCCCGGTGCGGCCCGACGGGGTACGGGCCTCCGCGATGCGGGCGGTCCGCTCGGGAGAGAAGTACTCCGGCATCCCGTCCAGGGGATACAGGAGGAAGAGGTCCCACGCATCTCCCTGGGTGTGACGCATCCACAGGGCGGGCTCGACGCCCACCGACGTGAGGAGCGCCCGCTTCTCCCGGTACAGGTCCAGGAGCTCGAGGAGCCGGCCCGGCGCCGCCTGCACGGTGAGGGTCCGGTACACGCCGGAGTCCTGACCCGACGTCGGTGAGGCCAGCACGACGACCGCCGTGGCCGCCAGGAGCGAGATGCGCTTCATGGGTCCCCCCTGTGACGAGGTGAAGGCCGGGCGCGCCGCGGCTCTCCATTGGTCGCTGCGGACGGGCCTGCGCGAACGTCGACGACTGCACTCGATATGGGCGATCGCACAGAGGGATGCAACCATACGACCGTCGCTCCGTCAGGAGTCCGCTCGCGCACGAGCCGTTGGCACCGCGCCGCGGGCGTCCTATCCTTGTCGTCACACCGGCACGTGACCACGGGTCCGGCCGACCTCCCCACGTGAGTTCATGGAGACAGCCTTGTGTCCCGTACAGTCCTCGGCATCACCGCCCTCCTCGCCCTCCTCCTCCCCGCGTCGGCCATGAGCCAGTCGTCCGACCGACCCCGCGCCCGGGATCTGGGCGTCGTGGTGGGCGTGTTCGAGCCGGGCGAGCACAACGCCATCACCGACGTGGCGGGCATCCGCGTGGGGCACACCACCGTGTCGGACGGCGAGCGCGTCCAGACGGGCGTCACGGCCATCCTTCCCCACGGGGAGAACCCGTATTTCAGCAGGGTGCCGGCCGCCGTGTACGTCGGGAACGGATTCGGAAAGCTCCTGGGGGTCACCCAGGTCCAGGAACTGGGGGAGTTGGAGACTCCCATCCTCCTCACCTGTACGCTGTGTGTCTGGAAGGTGGCCGACGCCATGGTGGAGTGGATGCTGGACCGGGAGGGGATGCAGAACGTCCGCTCCCTGAACGCCGTGGTCGGAGAAACCAACGACGGCGGGTTGAACGACATCCGCTCCCGGCCCGTGGAGCCGGGGCACGTGGTGTCCGCGCTGGAGTCGGCCGCGGGCGGGCCGGTGGCGGAAGGCGTGGTGGGGGCCGGAGCAGGCACCGTGGCCTTCGGGTGGAAGGGCGGGATCGGGACCAGTTCCCGGGTCCTCCCCGAGAGCCTGGGCGGATATACCGTGGGCGTGCTGGTGCAGTCCAATTTCGGGGGGATCCTCCAGATGAACGGGGCCCCGGTGGGGATCGAGTTGGGGCAGTACGCCTTCGCGGACCAGGTGCGCCGTGAAGGAGGCGAGGCGTACGACCCCGCCGCGGACGCGCAGGAGTGGGGATCCATCATGATGGTGGTGGCCACCGACGCCCCCCTCTCCCACCGGAACCTGGAACGCCTGGCGAAGAGGGTGATCATGGGGCTGGCGCGCACAGGCTCGTACGCGAGCAACGGCTCCGGGGACTACGTCATCGCCTTCTCCACCGCCGAGGAGGTGCGCAAGCGCCCCGATGGCGGATCCGTCCACGCCCTGGCCGACGTGGACAACGACCGCATGAGCGGGCTCTTCGAGGGCGCGGTCGAGGCCACCGAGGAGGCCATCTACAACTCCCTCCTGCGCGCGCACACCGTGACCAGCAACGGCCGCACGGTGGAGGCGCTCCCCATCGCGGAGACGCTGGAGATCCTGAAGAGGTACAACGCGGTGCGGTAGCGGCCGGGGTGGGTCAGTCCCCGTCCAGTTCCAGTCCGCCCAGCCCCACCGCCTCCAGCAGACGGAGCGCGTTGCGGGTGGTGGCGACACCCGGGCGGAGCGTGTAGTCGAAGGTGAGCCGGGTGGCGCCGTCCGTCTCGTGGACCGTCTCCCGGAAGTGCACGGCGTGGGCGGCCCGCTCCAGGTCGGGGGCGTCGGCCAGGGTGAGGTCGTGGGTGCTCACCGCCCCCACCGATCCGCTCCCGAGGAGGTGCCGGATCACGCCACGGGCCGCCACTCGGCGTTCGGCGGTGTTGGTTCCATGGAGGATCTCGTCGAGGAGATAGAGAACGGGAGGCGCCCCATCCTCACCGGCGTCGGCCGCCTCCACGATCTGCTTCACGCGCAGGAGTTCGGCCATGAACAGGGAGACCCCCTGGGCGAGGGAGTCCTCCACGCGCATGCACGTGCGGACGCGCAGCGGAGAGAGCGCCATGTACGATGCGCACACGGGGGCGCCGGCGCCGGCCAGGATCACGTTGGCCCCCAGCGCCCTGAGGAGCGTGCTCTTCCCCGACATGTTGGAGCCCGTGACCAGGAGGAAGGTCCCCGGGGGACCCACGGTGACCTCGTTGCCCACACACCGCGCCGGAGGGAGGAGGGGGTGTCCCAAGGCTCGTGCTTCCACCCCCGGCGGCCCGGACGTGCGCCACTCGGGAAAGGTCCACTCGGGGTGATCGTGGGCCGGTGAAGCCAGCGCCGCCAGGGCCTCCCATTCGCCCAACGCGTCGAGCCAGTCGACGGCCCGCGCACCCCAGGACCCGCGCCACGCGTCCAACCGGATGGCGAGGTGGAGGTCCGCCAGGAGCGCGACGGCGAGCACGGCGTAGAACATGTTTCGCCGGCTCTCCACCATGTCGGCCAGCCGGGAGAGGCGCCGCAGAGCGAGGTGCGCCGCGCCGTCGCCGGCGCCCAGGCGTTCACCGATCCGGCGCAGGGCCGCGGCATCCCATTCCCTCCCTTCGAGAAGCCGTAGCTGCGGGACGTACGCCCGCAGAGCGGGGCTCCCCAGGGCCACCGCGCTGAAATCCGAGGCCGCCCTGCGGCCCACCCGCCGCGCCAGCACCAACTGGGCCAGCGCGGGGACGACCCAGAACGGAGGAATCCCCCAGTTCATGGTCGACAGGAGAAGAACCAGCGTGGAGAGCGGCAGCACCCACGCCGCCCAGCGCAATCCGGTTCCGACGCCGTCCCGTCCCGCCGCCGCCCACCCAAGGAACCTCTCGATTCCACCCGGTCCGGGCGCGGCGTCCAGGCGCCCGTGCACCGTCACTTCCATCCGGAGGTCGAGGAGCGGGGCGAGCTCCTCCGCCGCCTCCCTCCGCGCGCGGGCCTCCTCCACCCGGGGAGGCGAGAGGAGCCAATCCCTGAGGACACGCCGTCCGCGGGTGGAGGTCACCGGCCCCAGGAGCCGGACCACCGACGTCCTTCCGCAGACGTCCAGATCCACGGCGTACGGATGGTCCGCGGGGACCTCCTCCCGGATCCGCTCCGCCTCGGGGAGGATGGCGTCCAGGCCCTCCCAGTCCCGGTCGAGGCGAAGGAGACCCTCCTCGGCGAGACTCCGGCGGGCCTCGTGCACGCGCCGGCGACGCCGTACGCGAGCATGCACGGACACCAGCGCGAAGAAGACGATCAGCAGGCCGAGCGCTACACCGAACGCGATCCCGCCCGGCGTGCCGGTGAGGACGTCGGAGAGGACCCACGCTCCGGCCGCGGCCAGGAAGGTGACCACCCTGGCCGTGGACAAACGCCGGGACTCCCACCCCGACCGGTCCCTCGCCACCCGGTGGGCGGCCTCCCGCTCGACATAGGCGTGGCGCGGATCGGGGGTCTCTCCACGGGTCATCGTCAGTCCAACCGCACGACCACGGCCGAAAGGACCTCGGGAAGTTCCAGCAGTTCCGACCGCAGCGCCGCGTCGATCCCGCCGTCCACCGCGACGGCCGCAAGCGCGTCGCCTCCCCGGTCCTGCCTGGCCTGATGGTACTCGGCGATGTTCACCCCGCGTGCCCCGAGCAGGGTACCCACGCGCCCGATGACGCCGGGCACGTCGCGGTTCTTCAGAACCAGAAGCGTCCCCGCCGGAACCACGTCGATGTGGAAGTCGTTCACCCGCACGATGCGTGGGTGGGTGTCACCCAGGAGGGCGCCGGCGAGCGTGACCTCTCCCTTCTCCGCCTTCACCACGACCTCGAGATACTCGGTGTAGTCCGCCCGCCGCGCGGACCGCGTGCTGGACACTCCGATCCCCCTCCCCCGGGCCAGGTGCGCGGCGTTCACGAAGTTGACGTGTTCCTCGCCCAGCACGTTCTCCAGGAGTCCCATGACGACGTACCGGGTGAGGGGGCTCTGCCCCTCGTCCGACGCGCCGGCGTAGCGGACCTCCACTTCCCGGGCCCCGCCGGGGACGATGGCACAGGCGAGGCGCCCCATCCGCCGGCCCAGATCGAGAAGGGGGCCGAGAGCACGCAGGACGTCTCCGCTGACGGCGGGCGCGTTGAGAGCCCGGCTCAGGTCGCCCTCGGCCAACGCGGCGCGCACGGCGGCGGAGATCTCCTGCGACACCAGCTCCTGCGCCTCCGACGTGGACGCACCCAGGTGCGGAGTGAGCACCAGGTTGGGCGCCTCGAGCAGGGGCGAGTCCTCGTCCAGCGGCTCCGCCGCGTACACGTCCAGCGCGGCACCGGCGATGACCCCTTCTTGCAAGGCCGCGGCCAGAGCGGCTTCGTCCACGACCCCACCCCTCGCCACGTTCACGAGGAAGGTGCTCTTCTTCATGCGGCGCAGCGCGTCGGCGCCGATGAGCCCGCGCGTGTCGTCGGTGAGAGGCACGTGAAGGGAGATGACGTCCGCCTCGGCCAGGACGTCGTCCAGGCTCCCCCGCTCGATCCGGAGGGCACGGGCGCCCTCGTCCGTGAGGTAGGGATCGTACGCCAGCACCTTCATCCCGAAGGCCATGCAGCGCACGGCCACCTCTCCTCCGATGCGCCCGGCGCCCACGAGACCGAGGGTCTTCCCCCTCAGCTCGATGCCCTTGAAGCGGGAGCGCTCCCACTTCCCGGCACGCACGGAGGCATCGGCCGCGGGGACCTGGCGGACGACGGCGAGGATGAGGGCCATGGTGAGCTCCGCGGCGGAGACGGTGTTCCCCGCGGGGGCGTTCATGACGGCGATCCCCCGTTCGGTGGCCGCCTCGAGGTCGATGTTGTCCACCCCCACGCCGGCCCGCCCCACCACCCTCAGAGCCGGAGCGCCGGCCAGGAGCTCCGCCGTGACCGTGGTGGCGCTCCGCACCACCAGCCCCTGCGCGACGGACAGGGCCTCCCGGAACTCGGGGGTGGAGGTGTCGTCGATGCGGAACACGTCGAACCGCTCGTCCTCCAGGAGGGGAGCCAGCCCCGACGCGGAGACCTTGTCGGTGACCAGGACCTGGAACTTCTCCGGGCCGCTCACGACAGCACCTCCGTCAACTCTCCGAGAAGGTCATCGAGCTCCTCCACGGTGTGATCCCCCATGTGACCGATGCGGATGGTCTCTTCCTTCAGCTTTCCGTACCCACCGCCGATGGTCCACCCGCGATCGCGCATGCTCGCGACCACGCTCGGTCCACGGACCCCCTCGGGAAGCTCGACGCACGTCACGGTGGGGGAGCGGAACCCCACGGGCGCCAGCACGCGGAGCGGGATGCCCCGATCCGACGCCATGGCATCCACCCATTCCCCGGTGCGCTGGGCCATGCGTGCGTGCCGGGCCCAGCGGGCCTCCATGGTCTCCGCCTCGATGTGGGCCAACTGCTCCCGCAGAGCGTAGAGGAGGGATACCGCCGGGGTGTTGGGGGTCTGGAGCTTCTCCAGGTTCCGGGCGAAGGCCACCAGGTCGAAGTACACCCCCTTCCCCGTCATGGTCGTGGATCGCTCCATGAGCGCCTCCGAGGCCACGGCGAACGCCAGCCCGGGCGGAAGCGCCAGCGCCTTCTGCGATCCGGTCAGGACGAAGTCCAACCCCCATTCGTCGGTGTGGACGGGAGCCCCGCCCACGCCCGTGACCGAGTCCACCAGGAGGAAGGTCCCGGGGAACTTCGCCACCACCGACGCGAAATCCTCGATGGGGTTGAGCACGCCGGTGGAGGTCTCCGAATGGACCACGGTCACCGCGTCGTAGCTCCCCGCCCGGAGCGCGTCCGCGAGGGCGTGGGGGTCGGGGGCCCGGCCCCAGGGAACCTCGATCCGGTCCACCTCGACCCCGCAGGCTTCCGCGATCTCCGCGAACCGCTCGGAAAAAGCGCCGTTCACCAGGCTCAGCACCTTCCGCGGGGCGCCGTTGCGGATCCCGGCCTCCATGAACCCGGTGGCGGAGGAGGACGATACCAGGACCGGCCTCTCGGTCCGGAAGACGCTCCGGAGTCCGACCTGGATCTCGCCCATCAGCTCCTGGATGGCCGCGCCCCGATGGCCGATCATGGGCCGCGCCTGGCTGGCGAGGACTTCCGGACGGACCTCCGTGGGCCCGGGAAGAAAGAATCGCCCGAAGGCCTCGGACCCGACCGGCCCGGACTGCGCATCCATCGCTCGCACCTCTACGTGATCCACCGGCGGCGCCGGTTCGACTCGCCCTGGTGGTGCCCCCACCACCCTCATCGGGAAGCTAACCAAACGGCAGATTTTTCCCACCGGCGCGCACGGCGACCTCGAAGGTGCGCATCGTGCCCTTTCCCGCGTATCTTGTATGGATCCCCCCACTCCGATTTCGAGATTCCGCCTTCGGCCGATCACTGCTCTCTTGAACACCTTTCTTCTCATCGTCGAGCTCGTGGGTCTGGAGGGGTTGGCGCTGTACTTCCACGCGCGGAGCCCCCGGTACGGGCTCGCTCCCCTCATCATCTTCCTCTCGGCGCTGGTCACGCTCCTCCACTCGACCGGCGCCACGCCCGATCTGGTCACCGTAGTCGGGGGGATGCGGGTGGTGGCCAGTGACGCCACCCTCGTGCCGGTGATCTTCGTGGGGCTCCTTCTCCTGTACGAGATGAACGGAACCGCCGCCGCCCGGGTGACCATCCTCGGGCTGATCGGAGTGAGCGCGTTGGTCCTGACGATCCAGTCCACCGTGGAGCTCCACGAGTTCTTCGCGGCGCCGGGGTCCGTCACCGCCCTCACCTCCGCCCGCCCCGCCGCCAGCCGCGCCATCTGGGTCACGGGGTCTTCGGTGCTTTCCTTCGCGGCGGGCTTCGTGTGGCTGGTGGTTTCCCACCAGACGCTCCGCGCCCGCCTTCCGCAGGGATTCCTTCCCTTCATCCCCGGTGTGGTGATCATTTCGGCGCTCTGCCTGGACACCGTCCTCTTTCGTACCCTGGCCTTCATCGGCCAGACCCCGGCCAGCTCGCTCCACGCCGCCCTCGCCACGCGCGTCGTGGGAGGGTTGGTCGTCTGGCCGATGGTGGGCGCCTACCTGGCGAAGATGCGCCCCCGGTTCCCGGGCGCCACGGCGCTACAGGCTCGCTCCCCGTTCGATCTCCTCTTCGGATCCTTCGAGCGGCAGGAGGAGATCCTCCGTTCCACCGAGGAGCTCAGCCGCGCGCGGGAGGTCCAGTTGAAGACGGTGGTGGGATCCGCCCCGGTCATCCTCTTCGCGCTGGACACCGAGGGGGTGTTCACCTTGTCCGAGGGCGCGGGACTCGCGGTGTTGGGCGTGTCCCCGAGGGAACTCATCGGCCGGCCCGTACGGGATCTGTTCCCCACGGTCTCCCCGTACGTCGACCGGGCGGCGGCGGGGGAAAGCTTCCGCGCCATCGTGGACACCGGCCCCTACGTGTTCGACACCTCGTTCAATCCCATCCGAACCGAGGAGGGAGTGGTGGGTGTGATGGGCGTCGCCACCGACGTGACCATCCAGTCCAGGGCGGAGGCGGCGTTGGAGGACAGCGAGGAGCGTTTCCGCCGCACCTTCGAGGAAGCCGCCGTGGGACTGGCGCATACCACGCCCCAGGGAGTCGTCCTCCTGGTCAACGCCCCCATGTGCACGATTCTGGCACGAGCCGGCCACGAACTCGTGGGACGGCCCTTCAGCGACTTCGTCCACCCCCACGACCGCGTGGAATACGACTCCGACCAGGCGAGGGTGAACCACGCCACGGCGGATACACTGAACGTGACCGGTGACCGGAGACTGGTCCGCGAAGACGGCGAGGTCGTGTGGACCCGCCTTTCCCTCTCCAGCGTGAAGGACGACGAGGGCCGGTCAAAGTACTGCATCGTCGTCGCGGAGGACGTCACCGATCGCAGAGCCACCGAGGCGCAACTCCGCCAGGCACAGAAGATGGAGGCGGTGGGCCAGCTCACCGGCGGGATCGCGCACGACTTCAACAACCTCCTCACCGTCATCTCGGGCTCCGTGGAACTCGCCCTGACCGAAGAGGAAGGCGCCGGGAACGGCGAGACCAGGCAGGTCCTCAACGACGCGCTGGCGGCGGCGAACCGGGGAGCGGCCCTGACCCAGCACCTTCTCGCCTTCTCCCGCAAACAGACCCTTCAGCCCCAGTCCATCGACCCCGCCTGGCTCCTCCCCCGGATGTCCGAGCTTCTCCAGAGAACCCTCGGGTCATCCATCACCGTGGGTCAGGAGATCGCACCCGGAACACCTCCGCTGTCCGCCGACACCGCGCAGCTCGAAGCCGCCATCCTCAACCTCGCCATCAACTCACGGGACGCCCTGGGGGGAACCGGGTCGGTGAAGCTGGAGGCTCGCGAGCGGTCCTTTTCCGCCGCGGAAGCGAGCGCCCACGACGTCGCGGTCGGCTCGTACGTGGAGATCTCCGTGCACGACGACGGACCGGGCATCTCCGCCGACATCCTGGATCGCGTGTTCGAGCCCTTCTTCTCCACCAAGGAGCCCGGCAAGGGGACGGGCCTCGGCCTGAGCATGGTGTATGGTTTCGTTCGCCAGTCGGGGGGAACCGTGGAGATCGAAAGCGCACCGGGAAGCGGGACCCGGGTGAGGCTCCTCCTCCCCTCCGACGCCGCCGAAGGGGGCCGCCTCCCGGTCGCCGCGGCGGCCGGGGTGGACACCGGGCCACGGCTGAACATCCTCCTGGTCGAGGACGATCCGGGTGTGTGTCGCGTCGCGGCGGCCATGCTCACCCAACTCGGGCACAGGGTGGTGACGGCGGGCGATCGGCCGGCCGCGCGTGCCATCCTGGAAGCAGGTGAGGCCCTCGACCTCGTGTTCACGGACGTGGTCCTCCCCAACGGCGAGACGGGGGTGGACGTGGCGCACGACGTGAGCGCTCTCCGGCCGGGCACCCCCGTCCTGTACGCCTCGGGTTACTCGGGCACGACCCTCACGAACGACGGAATCCTTCCCGACGGCGTTCGTCTCCTCCCCAAGCCGTACCGGAGGCCGGAGCTGGTGGCGGCCATCCGCGAACTCCTCGCCGAGAACTCCGCGGGCCCCACGTGACGTCCGGGCCGGTGATCAGCGCCAGTGGTCCTTCCAGCGCGTATAGTGCACGGCCGTCACTCCCGCGCGCTCCAGTACGTCCAATCCCTCGGCGCTCCGGTACGCCTCCCGGTAGTACAGGTGACTCACCTTCGCCTGGACCATGAGCTTGGCGCACATCACGCAGGGGCTCGCAGTCACGAAGGCCACCTTGTCCGCCAGATCGCCCGGCGCCTTGACCAGGGCATTCATCTCGGAGTGGATGCACCCACACCTTCCCGCCTCGTCCGTATCGCACCGATTGGGAAATCCCCGGACGTTGCCGTTGTATCCGATGGCGACGACGTGCTCCAGCGCGGCGTCGGTGATCACCGTGCCGACCTGGAGCCGGGCGCACGTGCTGCGCTTGGCCAGTTCGTCCGCCATCCGCATGTACACCTCGTAGAGGGGCGGCCTCGTCACCTGGTCCACGGACGCCACGAAGTCGTCGGGAACCTCCACCACGTTGAGCGGATGGGTGTTCTCGGACACGCCGTCCTTGAAGATGAGGGGCATCGGGCACGTCGCTCCGCGAAAGGAAGATGCCGATCCACGACCGGTCCGCCGGGATGGACGCGGCCGGGCCGCATCACCCGATCCGGACGCCCCGAAAGATCGGGAGCGCCGCGGGTCAGCGCAAACCCGCAGCGGGCGCGGCGGGCTCCAGAAGGGCCAACCGTGTTCTCTCCACCCACCCCGTCGCGGACGCGCCGTCGGATACCTGGATCCACTCCCCGTACTCACCCACGACCGCGAGGGCGGTGCCCGCCGCCAGGCGTACCGTGGATTCCGACGCCCACATCGGCTCGGGCCGCACACCCACGGACCCGTCGACCACCACGGCGTACCGGCCCTCGGAATGGAGCCGCAGGCCCCACCCCACCAAGGCCGCGCCGGACATCACGGCCGCCAGGATCACCGCCACACGTCCGCCGGGTCGTCCCGGGACGGCGAGTCCCAGCCGCCAGGATCCCCACGCCACGGCGAGCACGGAGAAGATGGCCGCGGCCAGGGCTTCGCCGCGGCGGAACGGAAGACCGGGCAAGCCGGGATGCTCCCTCCCATGCCATCCGTCGGACCCCCACAGCGCCCGCCGGAGCCGGACGTCCCGCGGGTGCTCGCGAAGCCCGGACATCCACGCCCAACGGTCCCATCCCTCTCCCGCGCGAACCTGCGTGAAGACCTCTCCCAACATCAGCCATTCGTCCGCGTCCGCTCCGGGCGCCTCGGCCCGGGTCATGGACTCCACGACGTCCGACTCACCGGGAACGAGGTCATGCTCCGGCGCGTGCGACGGCTCGGGATCGGCGCCGGCGGCGGCATCGCTGTACGGGTTCACGGGAACACGCCACTCCATTCCGGAGCCCCCCGGGAACGCCTCCGCGGCTTCCTCCACCACCTCCAGGGTGGTCTCCTCCGTGGCCACCTGCGCGAACGCGCCCAGCCACGGATCGAAGTACGAGAAGACGATGGGTCCCAGCCGAAGGAGTCCCGATTCCACGGGCACCACCATCCAGGAAAACGTCTTCACCCCACCCACGACCCCATCGCGCACCTCCAGGCGGGACCGCTCTCCCACCGGGCGCACCTCGGCTCCCCAGACAGGTCCGATATCGGGACGCGCCACGGACGACACGTATCCGGCTCCCGCGACCTCGAGGGTGAGCAGCGCGCTTTCTCCCCAGCCCACCGACGCCGGAAACACGCGGGCGGAGACGTGATACCGCCCCACCGCTCCGGCCCATCCCGGGACCGCGTCGGACCGTGGGATGGGGAGTACCTGGGCCACCAGGGGTTCCGCGGCCAGAGTGTCCCCGAAGGGTGCGCCGCCCCCGCGGCTCCCGACCGCGTACACGAGGCGGACGGGATCGACCGTGAGGAGTCCCGCACGCACCGGGAAGAACGCGCGCATGAACGTATGGGCCTCCTGCACCCGTCCTCCCAGGGCCACCGCCTCCCCGGGAGCGAGGGGGATATCCACCACCCAGGCGTCCACTGCCTCGGGGGGGAAGAACTCCGGATCGCGGCCGAGTCGGGCACGAGCCTCCGGGGCGAACGTGGCGGTGGCCACCACGGTGAGCTGCTGCCCCACGTACACCCGCTCCGGAGCGATCCCCGACTCGAGGCGGATCATCCCCATGGGATCCTCGGCGGCGGTGGCGTACCGGTTCAGGCGTGGAACCAGCTCGTCCCACCATGGGTCACCCCGCGCCGACTCCGACCAGTTGTTCCCGGACGGCGCCACGCCCCACCCCGCGGAACCGTAGCGACTCCAGGGAGAGGCCACCGCATCCCGTCCCTCCGCCGCGGGAGGCACTCCCTGGGAACGAACCGGGGGCTCACCGCGCCGGCCCCGCGTCTCGCGTGCGGCCCTTCCCCGGTCGGCGTCGGGACGGTTACCCCAGTCCAGACCGGGTGGAGAGACCTCGATCACCGGAACGGGTTCGGCGTACTCACGCCCCTCCCATTCCACGTACACCATCCCATCGGACAGCGTCCCGGAGCGCACCGCCTCCATGAAGAACTCCCGCTCGACCACGGTGGAAGCGACCGATCCACTCCCCAACCCGGTGGAGGAGCGGTCCTGATGGTCCACCAGCACCGCGGCCTCTCCCAGGTCGATGTCGATGGCCGACGGGGCCGACGCCGCGCGCACGCGCACCGTAACCGTGAAGGGGTCCCCTCCCCGGACCCGCAGAGGGCGGACGCCCACCGTGATCTCGGGCCGGGCCTGACCCACCGCTCCCGCCGGCGGGAGGGAAATCAAGACGAGCGACATCGAGAGCATCGACTTCCACGCGTTCGTCACCACGGGGGTCCTCCTTCCTCCCTCCGCAATCGGGGGAGGGGGTCCATGAGCCGCTCCAGGGAACGGGAAAGGGTAGATCCCTCCCCGCTACGCAAAGCGTCCAGAATCCGGTTTGCCTCATCTCGGGAAAGGGGCTCCCGCCCACCTCCCACTCCGCGCGATTCCGAGCCGAGAGACACCCCGGCCCCATCACCCGAAGGGGGAGCGCGGTCCCGATGGAGGGCACCCGCCAGAGCCAGATTCCACTGGGTGGGAAGGTGCCCCGGACGGAGCCTCAGCGCTTCTCTTCCAGCCTCCACCGAGGCGCGCGCCAGGGCAGGGCCGGATGCCGGGTCGGCCGCCACCGCCTGGCGCAGTCGGGCCAGGGCGAGGTTGTGGTAGGCTCGGCGTCTCGACTCGGGGCCCACGGGCGCCGAGAGCACCGCCACGAACTCCGTCGCGGCGGCGTCCCATTCTCCCTCGGCGAGACGAAGCGTCCCCTGGAGGTAGCGGGCACGGGCGCCGGGCCAACGTCGGGAGAAGCGGTCCGCCATGCGCGAAGCCGCCTCGATCTCGGCCGACTCCAGGGCCGCGGCGACTTCACGCCACGCCCGGGCCTCCCCGGCACGGCCACCGTGCCGGACCGCCGCCGACCCCGACCCGAGGACGAGGGACACGAAGAACAGTACGCGCCACGAGGTGATGCTCATCCGGTCAACGCCTCCATCGGTTCCACCGCCTGCGCGCCACGTCTTGCACGCTGTCGGTGAGCACCAGGATCAGCGCCAACGCGGCCAGCACGGCACCGGCCCTACCCGCCGGTTTTCCGCCCGAGTCCCCGGGCCCACCGGAAAGGCTGCGGGCGACCGGCACGGCACCGCCGCCGGAGCCGCTCCACAGGAAGATCCCACCCGTACGGGAGGTCACCGCTTCGAGAGACCCGGGCCGGGCCCGGGACCAACTCCCGGGCACCCCGGGCACGGCCCCACCCTCCTCGGTTCCGACGCCGACGGCGTGGACCACGATCCCCGCGTCCCGTGCGCGGTCCGCGGCGGCCGTGAGCGCCTCCACCGTCTCGAATCCCTCTCCGTCCGAGAGGATCACCACGCTCCTCTTCCCCGCCGTGCCCACCACCTCCCCACCGGTGGACGCCTCCGCCTCGAGGACGTCCACGGCACCCTCCAATGCCGACGCCAGATCCGATCCCCCCGTGGAGAGCACGTCGGCGCCCAGCGCCTCGAGATATGTGGTGAGGAGCGCCCGATCCGTGGTGGGCGGAAGCAGGAGATGGGCGCGATCCGCGAACGCGATGAGGCCCAGTCGAGCATCTCCCGCCTCGCCGATGATCCGGTATGCCGCCAGACGGGCTCGCGTGGCCCGGTCGGGCACCTCGTCGCCCACCGCCATCGACGCCGAGACGTCCACGACGAGCACCGCGTCGGAGGCCCCGGACCGCGCCGCCGGCTCCAGCGGAACCCCGTCCGGGATCTGGAGGGCCCCGCCCACGCACAGCGACGCCGATACGATCAGAGCGCCACCCGCTCTCCCATAGGGGGCATCGAGGCGCACCGCCAACGCGGCCACGCGACGCGCCCGGACCCTCTCGAAGGCGATGATGAGTCCGACCACCGCCACGGCGGTGAGGAGGGACGCCGGTTGAAGGGACGAGGTCATGGCAGCCTCCCCCATGGACTCGCCAGGATTCCGCGCTCCAGCGCGAGCAGACCCAGAGCCCACCAGAGGAGTCCGGCGTGTCGGGAGACACGCGTGCGACGGTGGGCCTCCTCGAAGCGGGTGGGCTCCAGGGCGTCGATCTCGGCGTAGGCACGGTCCAGCCCCTCGCGATCGCCGACCACGAAATGCCGACCGCCTCCCACGCGGGCCACTTCGTCGAGGCGCGAGGGCCCGTCCGCCCCCGACGCCACGTCCAACGCGTGGATCCGGATGCCCAGAGCCGCCGCCGCGGCCGCGGCGGTGAGGGGATCGAGGACACCGGCGTTGCTCTCGCCGTCGGTGAGGAGCACCACCACCCGGGAGCGCGCCTCCACCGAGCGTAGACGGTCCGCGGCCAGACCCAGCGCCGTTCCCATGGCCGTGCCGTCCTTCAAAGAGGAACCGCGTACCGACCTCGCCGCGGCGAGGAGCGGGCGGCGGTCCAACATGGGAGGCACCTGGATCACCGCCTCTCCGGCGAAGACCACGAGCCCCACCAGATCTCCATCCCGCCCCTCCACGAACCGGATCAACTCCGCCAGGGCGGCGTCGAGCTTGCGCCTGCGCCCCAATCCGGGATCGGACATGCTCTCGGAGACGTCCAGGACGACCATGATGGCGGCCCCACTCCCCCGCTCTCCCGGGAGCGCCACCTCGCGCGTCCATCCCGAGGCGGCCCACGCCAGCACACACACCGACAGCGCCCGCGCGACCCCCGGCGCGTACGCGGCCAGACGCGCCCGCCGCGAGGCCAGAGGGAGGGCCCCACCGGGATGGGACCACGACACTCCGGCGGCGCCCCTGGAGCGCAGAAACGACACGAGTAGGATTCCGGCCAGGGCCACGGCCGGCATCCAGGGCCAGCGCAGATCGCTCATGCGGAACCCTCGACCGGATCCAGGTGGTCCAGCAGCGACGAGAGAGCCGCCGTCACCTCCTCCGCGGTCGGAATGGACCCCTCGTACAGAACTCGGTCCGCCAGCATGAGAGTCCTCGCCACAGGATCGCGCGCGCCCCGGGACGGCTCCCGGCCACCCCGCTCGACGAACTCGTGCGTGGTCTCTCCGCGTCCCACCACCCCGGCGTCGCGGAGCGCCCGCGCCGCCAGGACCGCGGCCTCCGCGGGATCCGCGTCCGCCACGGCGCGCGCGGCGCGGATCCGGCCCTCCGGCGTCGTACGCGCCACGAACGACGCGGGTGTCCCGGACGGATCCGGGTCGGAACGGCCACCCCGCGCACGGATCCACCCCGCGCCGCCCAGCGTCATCAGGAGGGTGGGCACCCACAGCGGGAGCGTCCACCATCCTCCGGCGAGTTCCGGGAGCCCTTCCGGTGCGGCGGGCCTCACCTGGAGCGCCCCCGGCGGGAGGGGCGACGATACCGTGACGTTCACGGGCGGGACCACGAGGCGGCGCCAGGATCCATCCGGCGCCTCCACGCGGAGCTCGAATCCGGGGAGGGTGTGGTCGCCGGTCTCCCACACGGTCAAGGGATAGGCCACCGACCACCACACTCCGGCGGAGTCGGCCGGATCACGGCGGACCCTGGCGCTCCCCAACGCCTCGACCTCCCGCCCCCGGGGATGAGCTTCGGGATACCGCAATCGGAGGGTGTCCGCCAGAAGAAGTCGGACCTTTCGCACCAGGGCGTCCCCGGCGAGAGGCGAACCCGGAGCGACGTCCTGCGTCAACGAGAACGCTACCGGGGTGGGCGCGGGCGGTGTGGACGCGACGTCCTGACCCTCGAGGCAGGCCGGCACACCGACCCATACGACGCTCCACACGAGGACGCACCTCCCCCACCCCGTGCTCATACCACCCTCCGCGGCGTACCGAAGTACCTCCGCAGTCGCGGGCCCGGGTCCTGCCACGGATCGACGTCGAGGGGAAGCAGTCCCAGCCGGAGGAACACGCTCTCCACGGACGCGCGATGGTCATTCTCCCATTCGGCCAACGCGGCCCGCACCGTGGGATCCGTGAGATCCACCAGGCGTCGGTCTCCGCTCTCGGGGTCGGACACCTCCAGCACCCCCGCCGCGGGAAGGTCCGCCGGCGACGGCTCACGAAACCAGATGGGGATCACGTCGTGGCTCCTCGTCAACGCCGTCAACGCGGAGACGACGGTTCCGGACGCGCCCGTATCCTGGAAGGGCCACCGGAAGTCGCTCAGGACGATGACCAGCGCGCGTGACCCGAGCGTTCGGTTGAGTCCCCGCAGGGCCGGAAAGGGATCGACGAGTCCGCCGGGCGCGTCCTCCATGAGGGCGGAGAGCAGACGCCGCACGTGGTTGCGGCCCCGGGAGGGACGGATGCGCGTCGGGGTCGCCGCGTCGATACGGACGAGGCCCACCGGATGGTCTCCAGCGGCCGCCACCAGCGCCAGCGTCGCCGCGACCTCCGTGACCGCGTGGGCGGGCCGCGGAGACGCCAGGTCCTGGAGCGAGCCGGAACGATCCACCACCAGCACGATCTCCATCTCCCGATCGTCGACGAACTCCTTCACGTGCAGGCTCCCCTTCCGGGCCGTGACGTTCCAGTCCACCGCCCGGATCTCGTCTCCCGGCTCGTAGGCCCGAACACCGTCGGCCTCCACACCACGTCCACGGAAGACCGACGAAACCCTCCCGGCGAAGGCTCCCTCCGCCAGACGCCGTGCCCGGATCTCGAGATCGGCCACCCTGGGGAGTTTCCCGCACGGCTTCTCGCCTCGGTACTCTTCCCTGCGAGCCCACCGGAACCACGCGCGCCGGATCATGACCGACTACGGGAGTGGCACGACCGTGAGCAACTCCCGGATCACGTCGTCGGAGGTGACACCTCGCGCTTCGGCCTCGAAGGTCAGCACCAGTCGATGTCTCAGGATGTCGGGCGCCAGGGCCTTCACGTCATCGGGAAGGGCATGCCCGCGCCCGTGGAGGAACGCGCGGGCGCGGGCCGCCTTCATGAGGCCGATCCCGGCGCGCGGAGAGGCTCCGTACGAAACCCAACCGGCCGCGGCGGTCATCCCCGCGGCGGTGGGATCCCGGGTCGCTCTCACCAGCGCCACCACGTACTCCTTGAGGGCGGGCGAGACCGCGACCTTCTCCACCGCCCGCCTGGTGGCGACGAGAGCTTCCACGGTGACGACAGGGGGACGCACCACGTCCACGGATGCGTCTTCCGCCAGGGCGAGGATGCGCACCTCTTCGTCCCGCGACGGATATTCCACCCGTAGCATCATCAGGAAGCGGTCCAGTTGGGCTTCGGCGAGCGGGTACGTTCCCTGCTGCTCGATGGGATTGCGGGTAGCCAGGACGAGAAAGGGGTCCGGAAGAGGGAGCGTCTCTCCGCCCAACGTCACCTGCCGCTCCTCCATGGCCTCGAGCAGGGCCGACTGAACCTTGGCGGGAGCCCGGTTCACCTCGTCGGCCAGGACCAGGTGGGCGAAGATGGGTCCCCTGAGAAGGCGGAAGGCTCCCCGGTCCGACTCGAATACCATGGTTCCGAGCAGGTCGGACGGGAGCAGGTCGGGGGTGAACTGGATACGGCGGAAGTCGGCACCCAACGATCCGGCCAGGGCGCGTACCATGCGCGTCTTGGCCAGGCCGGGCACGCCTTCCAGGAGCACGTGGCCGCCGGCCAGAAGGGCCACGAGAAGGTGGTCCACGACGTGGCTCTGTCCGACGATGCTGTGGGAAAGCGATTCCCTGATTGTGGCGACGATCTCCGACGTGCCGGCCGGATCCACGCGGATCGGGAGCGTGGCCATGGGAAGGTGTGGCGGCTCAGCCGCCGGGTGACGTGAAGATCTCGTCGACCAGGGCTTGACGGCTCTCGGCGTTCAAGGTGGTGGCGTTGGGATCGTTCGTCACCGTGGCGGCCGCGATGGAGTCGGACTCGACCCCTTCCTCCCCTCCGGAGGACTTGTGATCGAACAGTTTCGCCAGGCCGACCATCCGCTCCTCCACGTCCAGGAGAACTCCCGACGCATAGCCCAGCTGCTGCGCGGTGATGTCCTGGAACTGGAGGAGATTCATGATCTGGAGAAGTTCGTCGCGGAGCTTCCCGCTGACCTCGGAGGGATCATCGCAGCCCTCCGCGGCCATCCCCTCGATGTCGTCGACCATCCCGAGGGCACGGTCGACGCTGTCGAGCATGCTGGTGGTGGCCACCTCGGTAGCCGAACTGACCTCCGCGAGCTTTTCGTGGGTGCTCTTGATGCGCTCCATGGCCGCCTGCTCCAGGAGCCCCCGGCTCTGCCGCAGGCTGTCGATGACACCCATGATCTCGGTATAGGTGCGCACCAGGACCGTCACGAGTTCGGTGAATCCCGCGGGGTGGGTCGTGAGTTCCGTCACCATCTGCTCCACCGCGGACCGCTTGGACGCTTCACTGTTCCCCAGATCCGACAAGACTCCCTGGACCTGGCGGAGGGTAGCCTCCGAATCGGAAAGGACCTGTCGGCGGTCCCGGTCTCCGGGTGTCATCACGCGGCTCCGACCGCACCCAGGGTCTGATCGATCTTCTCTTTCAGGACCTGGGGGGTGAACGGCTTGACCACATAGTTGTTCACACCTGCCTGCGCCGCGAGGACGATGTCTTCGCGCACGGAACGGGTCGTGACCATGATGATGGGGATCTTCTTCCCCTCGTCCTTCGCGCGCACCGCCTTGACGAAGTCCAGGCCACCCATGTTCGGCATGTTCCAGTCTGTGATGACGAACTGGATGGATGCATCGAAAGCGGCCAGCGCCTCGTGTCCATCTCCCGCCTCCACGACCTCGGAATACCCGATGCGGTTGAGGGAATTCACAACGATGCGTCGCATCGTGGCCGAGTCATCCACGACCAGAAACTTCATCCGTACGCCTCACTTCGCCCAAACTGGAAAAGGTTGCCGTCAAAGGTCGCCGGATTCGAGAATGGACCGAGCGACTTGTTCGGCCATCTCGGGACTATCGTAGGCGCCTTCGCGGATTCTTCCCAGAACTTCCTGGAGCCGTTCACTGGCTTCCGCGTTCTGGGCCGCGAGGGCCTGTCCCTCCGACGAGATTTCGATTGAGTCGGTGCGTGCGCGATGCGAAGAAACGTCGCCAGCTTCCTGCTGGTCGAGTTCGCCGTTCCCTGGCGCCTTTTTGGGCGAAAGGGAGCGCATGGCACCGGATCCGGAAATGTGATAGATAGACATAAGCGAGCCTCCTGCTCACCTACGAGGTTCGGCACCCCGCCCGCTCAACTTGAGTTCTAGAGCGTAAAGTCCACATGGATCCTCCCCGGGGGGTCGGCATCCGTGGCGGGGGCTGCGTACTTCTCCACTGCTCGGTCGTTCCTTCTGGCGTCCCGGATCTCCCGGGCCGCCCCATCCCTCAGCTCGCGAAGCCGGGCCTCGATCCTGCGATCGGACGCCAGAGCGACACGAAGCATTTCCGCCACGTCCTCTCCGGACATGGCGCCCTCTTCGGGGTCGGCTCCCGGCTCCGCCGGATCCTCCCCCGAAACATCGAGTGTGTCCTGGAGGGCCTTCCGTTCCCCGGCGAGGACTTCGAACCGGGCCACGTCACCGCTCTCCAGCGCCTCCTCCTGCGCATGCACGATCTGGGCATACCGCACCCACTCCTCGAGGCGACGGCGAGCCAGACGGTCGCCGGCGATCTCCGGCCCTCCCCGAGGCGTCACGCTGTGGGCCCCCTCACGCCGCCCTCGAGCGTCGTGTCGGGAAGCGTGGCCTCACCGCTCTCCACCAGACGCACGGCTTCCTCCCACGACTCGTGCAGTTCCCCCACCATCTCCGCCAGCGGTCCCAGCCGGGCGGCATCGAGGGCACGACTGGCCGCGTTGATCTCCTTGATCCAGTAGGCGTACAGGGACGCCAGCCGGACGGTGATCTCCCCGCCCTGGTCGAAGTCGAGGGCGGCCATGAGCTCGTACACGATCTCCCCGGCCTTCCCCAGACTCTCCGCCTTCCCTTCGATATCCTTCGCCTCGATCTGGCGCGACGCCTTCTTGAGGTTGACGAGGAGATGCTTGTACATGAGAGGGATGAGCCGCTCCGGAGAGCTCCCCATCACCGTCATTTCGCGATAGTTGCGAGCCTGATCGTAGCCGTTGGTCATCTAGGGAATCCCTCAGAATCCTGTCTGGGTGTACGCGGTGAGACTGGCCAGCTGCTGACTGAGCCACTGCTGCTGTGTCTGGGCCAACGCCATGGCCTCCTCGAGGCGGGCGAAACGCTGGATCAGGTTGTCGCGACGGGCCTGGAGTCGATCCCGGATGTCGTCCACGCGGTCGTTCAGCCGCTTGATGCGCACGTCGCCGTTGTCCACGATGTCGTCGATGGAACCCGTCTCTCCACCGAGGAGCACCTCGGCCACCTCCTGAACCAGAGAGGCGATTCCCCGACTGTACGTCACCGACCCGGCCGACCCGGTGGCTTCACCGGTGTAGCTCACGATGAGCCCGTCCACCGCCGTGCCCTCGTCTCCTCGCAGGGTGGTGCCCAGCCCGGTCGCCGACATCCCCCCGATGGTGCCCATCACGTCCTGTCCCACGTACGATCCCGCCGCGACGCCGAGGGATGCGGAGCCGTCCGTGCCACCCGCCACGAAGGAGAGATCGAAGCCCGTGGCGGACCCGTAGTCGTCGTGCTGGATCCGTAGCTGGCCGCCTTCGGCGGACGCCGTGATCTGCGCCGTCCCGCGGCCACCCGACGTGGCTCCGAAACCTCCCACCGAGAAGGTTCCGCCCCCGGCGTTGTCCGAGGTGACGGAGAGGCTCAGGAGGTTGGATCCCGAGTCCAGAGCGGAAACCGTGAACGCGCCGTTCGCGAAGGTCACGTCCACGTCGGCACCCACCGCGTCCGCCACGGCGGTGCGGAGATCGCCGACGGTCTGGGTGGATATGTCGGTCACGCTGAAGTCCACGAAGAACGACGTGCCGTCGGTGCGCGTCCCCGAAATGGAGATGGTGTCTCCGTTGTCCACTCCGAGGCCCACCCCCCCCGCGGTGTAGAGGTCCTGGAGGAGCGTGGCGTTCCCCGCCTGTGTACCCACCGCGTCGGAGTAGAGCGTCCCGGACGACTGGAGCACCCTGCGCGAGGCCGTGTCGAACTCGGTGTTGAGCGCGTCCACGATCTCCTGGAGGGTCATCCCGTTGGAGAGCGTGACGGAATACGTCGAGCCCGTGCCGGCGTCGGTGACCTGGAGAACGTCGTCGACTCCATCGTCCACGTAGGTTCCCCCGAATCCGATCCCCGTAACCTGCGCTCGCGAAGCCGGCTGCGTGACGTTCACCTCGTAGGTTCCCGCCTTCACCTTCGATCCCGCCGAGAGATACTCCAGGGAGGAGTTGGAGGACGTGCCGATGGCACCGAAGAGACGGCTCACCGCCTGGGGATCCGCCGCGAGGGCGGCCTCCAGCTTTTCCGTATCCAGGTCGTACACTCCGGCCCGGTTCACCTCCACGCCCACGTGGGCAAGACGGGTGAACTGCCCCACCGTGCCCGAGGCGAGCCGGGTCTCCAGGGCCCCACGGAGCCGCGTCCGCATCTGGCGGATGATGTTCTCTCCGGAGAGGGGGGGACGCTCCTTCCCGTCCTCCGCCCCCGCTCCGCTGAACTGGGCGGCCACGAACTCGGACAGATTGTTGAAGGCCTTGATGAAGTCCTTCACCTCCTGTGCCGCGGCCTTGGTGTCGCGGGCGATGTCCACCGTCACCTCGGACCCCGTGACCTGCCCGAGGTTGAGGGTGACGCCCTCGATCACGTCGGAGACGCGATTGGAGCTACGCTCGAGAAAATTCCCGTCCACGCTGAACTGTGCGTTGCGGCCGGAGGCGACCTCGCGCTGGCGTCCCTGGCGGGACACGTCGAAGGCACCCAGGTCCAGCGTTCCACCCCCCTCGTTGTGCGCAACGATGCTCAGCGAGAGACGGCTGTCTCCCCCCTGGTCGTCGGTCACGGAGAGGCGCCCGTCCGCCGAGATGGAGGCCGTCGCGGTACGGCTCCCGGCGCCGAATCCGTCCACGGCGGAGTTGAGCTCGTTCAGGAGATCCTGGAAGGTGTCGTTGTTCCCCACCGTGTACGTCTTGGTGAAGGTCGTGCCGTCTCCGCGGATCCCCGAGAGGGTGAGCGTGTCTCCGTCCTGGACGTTGGTTCCCGATCCGCTCAACCACAGGTCGGCCAGGCGCGTCGAGGCCGAGGCCACCGTGGCGGCGTCTCCGTCGGTGAAGGCATTCCCCCGCACCTCCTGAGCCACCGCGGCGCGTCCTCCCTGGAGGACTCCGAGCGCCTCGAAGATCCCATTGGCGTCGGTGAAGCCGGTGGTGCCCGAGATGTCGAGTCGCTTCACCGTCGTCCCGTCGCCCTGGACCTCGTCCACTACGCTTGCGGTGACGGCGCTCCCCGCACCCGCGGCGGCCGTGTTGATGGCGGACGCGATGTCGGAGAGCGACTGGGTCGCGAGATCCAGCGTGACGGAAAAAGACCCGATGGTCACGTCGCCCGAGGCGGGCGGATCGGTGAGCCCGAGAAGCCGATTCACCGCCGAGGTCGCGTTGGAGAAAGCGTCGCTGCGAGCCCCCGCCGACGTCTGGTTGCGGATTCCGACGGTGCCGTCGAGAAAGCCCAGCTCCTGGAGCGCGGTTCCGCCGGTGTCGGCCAGGCGCACTCCGTCGGCGCCGGCAGCATCGGCGGTGAGGATCAACCGATGGGCGTTGGGGCCGGAGCTCACCACCGAAGCGGAAACTCCCGAAGCCGCCCCGCCGGAGTTGGCCGCGTTGATGATCCGGGCCACGTCCGCGAGGGTGTCCGTGGCCGCGATGGACACGACTCCCCTACCGACCATGAACTCACCCGCGATCCCGAGTGCCTCGTCGGTGGACGCGAACACGTCACCGCTCAGCTTTTCCCTCGCCGCGAGTTGGTGCACCTGCAGCCCGTAGCTCCCGGGGGTCGCCGTGTCGCCCGCGG
Source organism: Gemmatimonadota bacterium (assembly GCA_029879725.1). Lineage (GTDB taxonomy): Bacteria > Gemmatimonadota > Gemmatimonadetes > Longimicrobiales > Gaopeijiaceae > JAOUPR01. The sequence goes on from JAOUPR010000003.1 coordinate 29,010, forward strand.
AGACGGATACCGCCCTGGCGTCGGCTTCGAGAAGCGCGTTGATGGACGTGGTGAAGGTCTTGAACGAAGAGCCGTCGGCCAAGGCCGCCGCCCTCGTGTTGAGCGCGTCCACACGTACACGGAAGTCACCCCAGGCGGCGTTGCGCGTCTGTTGTTCCTGCACCTTCCGTTGAAGGATCAGGGCAGGCCGCGACTCCACCTGGATGATCTGGTCCACCAGGGATCGGAAGTCGATTCCCGTGGCGAGACCGCTGAAGGAGGCTAGAGGATCCATGTTGTTCAGTATCGGCCCGTACTCGGCACTTGATTAGTCCCGAAACGACCGGCTCGAAGGCATTCCGGGACAAAAAAAGGAGCCGGGGGGTCGCCCCCCCGGCTCCCGGAACCCAACGGGCTCCTGCTCAACCTCCCGGAAGTCCTTATCCGAGGAGCCGCAGCACTCCCTGGGGAGCGGCGTTGGCCTGGCCGAGCATGGCCGTACCGGCCTGCTGCAGGATCTGGAACTTGGTCATCTGCGTGACCTCCGCAGCCATGTCCACGTCGCGGATGACCGACTCCGCTGCGGACAGGTTCTCCACCATGGACTCGGCGTTCGCGAAAGCGAAGTCGAGTCGGTTCTGCGCCGCACCGATGGCCGAGAAGGTATCGGACAGCTTGTCGATGGCCGTGTCGATGGACGCGAGCGCAGCCTGCGCCCCCGTGGCCGTCGTGAGGTCCACCGCGCTGGTGGTGACGCCCAGCTTCTGAGCGCTGAGGTTCACCGCGTCGAGCAGCACCAGGTCGTTGCTCGTGTAGTCACCCGAGGCGCTCACCAGGAACTGGGCCTGGGAGACGTCCGCCTGAGCGATGGTCAGCGTGTTGTTGGTGCCGATGTCGAAGGTCACGCTGTTCTGGCCCGCGTCGATGGCGATCTCCACACCGAAGTTCGTGAAGTTGAGCTTCTGCGACGAACCGTCGGCGTCGAGCGTCAGCGACTGGGTCGCGCCACTCGCGTCGGCGAGTTCGAAGGTGAAGGACTGATCCACCGTGATGGTCCCGATCACGCCGTCGGCCGCCGCGTTCACGTCGTTGGCGCCGTCACCGGTGATGGTGATCCCGGCGTTGGCGAAGACCACGTCTCCACCGGCGACGTTGAGGGACACGTCCACCGACTCGACGACGGTGTTGTTCCCGTCGAGGAGCTGGATGGCCGAACCACTCTTGTTCACCGTGTAGGTGCTCTCGGACAGCGTGTTGAAGTTGGCCTGCGTCGAGATCGAAGCCGTTCCGGTGAGCCCGCTAACCGTGGCGAGGCTCTCGGACTCGATGGTTCCGTCCACCTGGGTCACCGTGGCGGTGATGTTGCCGGCCGCGAGGCCGTTGAAGGTGGAGGCGTTGCGAACGTCCACGGACACGCCCTGGATGTCGGCCAGGTTGTTCGCGATGGTCGTGTCGAACTCGTTGGCCGTGGAGGCCGCGGAGCCGTAGGTCCCGTCGAGGAGCGACTGGCCCTGGAACTTCGTGGTGTTCACGATCCGGTCGACTTCGGCGGACAGCTCGTCGAACTCGTTGTTCAGAGTCACGCGGGCCTGGGAGTCCACGGAGTCGGAAGCAGCCTGCGCGGCGAGCTCCTTCATCCGGTCGAGGATCTGCGACACCTGCTGGGCTCCACCTTCCATGACCTGAAGCACGGAGTTGCCCTGCTCGGTGTTACGCGCCGCCTGCCTCGTGGCGCGGATGTCGGCCCGGAGGCCGTTGGCGATACCGAGACCTGCGGCGTCGTCGGCAGCGCGGTTGATCCGGAAGCCCGAAGAAAGCCGGCCCACGGAACGTCCGAACATCCTGCTGCTGTTGCCAAGCTGACGCAGGGTGCTCATCGCGGGGATGTTGGTGTTGATCCGCATGAGAGTCTCTCCTTCCATTGAGAGGTTTAACGGAGCGTCCTTGCTCCGTGGGGCATCCTTGCCCCGTGTTGGACCGGCTTCGAAATTCCGGCCGCTGAAGAACAGTATCGGTGATGCCGAAACCAGAGTTTAGCGTTTCATGAAAAGTTGTGTGATCGCTGGACTCGGGATCGCCCCTGTCCTTTATTAGAAGGCCCCGATCGTTCCCCCAGCCACTCGAACGGAGAGCAGCGTGAAGGATGCATTCGTAGCGCGTCAACCCATTTTCGACGCACGATACAACATCCACGGATACGAGCTTCTGTACCGTGCCGATCCGGACGCCGACTCCGCGGTCCACGACCGTTCCCACGCCGAGATGTCGTCCAAGGTGATCGTGGACAGCATCATCGGGATCGGCCTTCCTCGCCTCACCGGTGGCGCCACGGCATACATCAACATCCCGGAAGTGATGCTCCTCGAAGGGATCCCCGAGGTTCTGAATCCGAAGGACTTCGTCCTCGAGCTCCTCGAGTCGGTCCGCCCCACGCCCGAGGTCCTCGCGGCGTGTTCGGAGTTGAAGGAGAAGGGGTTCCGGCTGGCCATGGACGACTTCGTGTTCCGGCCGGAGTACAGCCCCCTCCTGTCCATGGCGGACGTGGTCAAGGTGGACGTGCTCGACCCGCGCCACGACCTCGCCGCGCTGGCGAGCACGCTCCAGTCGCACAACGTGACCCTCCTGGCGGAAAAGGTGGAGAACCGGGAGGTCCATGATCGTTGCGAGGCCCTGGGGTTCGAGCTGTTCCAGGGTTTCCACTACTTCCGCCCGGAGACGATGAAGCGGAAGGACATGGCCGCCGATTCGGTGGCGCTCATCCGCCTCCTGAACCTCATCAAGGACATCAACGCCACCGACAGACAGGTCGAGGACGCCTTCCGCTCGTCACCGGGACTCACGTACAAGCTCCTCCGCATCGTGAACTCGGCGGCCATGGGGGGACGCGGGATCGACTCCATCACCCACGCCATGCGCCTTCTCGGGCGGGACCACCTCTATCGCTGGATGTCCCTCCTCCTCCTCACCATGGGAGGCGGCGGCGGCGAAATGCGCACGGAGATGATCAAGTCGGCCCTCATCCGCGGGCGGATGTGCGAGCTGCTGGGCGATGGAGTGCGAAGCGCTCGGGTGAGAGACGTCCCCGCCGGGGGCACGCTCTTCCTGGTCGGGCTCTTTTCACACCTGGACGCCCTCATCGGGGTGGACATCGAGGAGATCGTGGACGAACTGGATCTCAGCCAGGACGTACGCGATGCCCTCCTCCTGTTCACGGGGAAGGCGGGGATCCTGCTGAGGACGGTGCTGGACTACGCGGACGCGGAGTGGGATTCCGCGGAAGGTCACTTCAGGGAACTGGGGGGAGACGTCTCGGTCCTGTCCGACCTCTACCTCGACTCCCTCACGTGGGCGGGCGACCGGATGAGCTTCCACGAGGTCGACTCCTGATCAGAGCCCCTCGACGGCCTCCACCATCTCCTCCAGGTCGAAGGGCTTCCTGATCGAGGGACGCCCGGAGGTCTCGATGAAGCGCTCCTTCTCGGCGGCCACGAAGCCACCGGTCATGAAGATGGTCCGCGTCTGCATGTGCGGCGCGACGCCTTCGAGGGACGTGAAGAAGTCCGGCCCGTCGGTCCCGGGCATGTGCACGTCCACGATCACGCGGTCGAATTCGTGGCCGTTCACCTGTTTGAGCGCGTCGTCCCCGTCCACTGCTTCGGTGACCCGGTGCCCACGGCGCTCCAGGAACCTCCGCACGACGCTACGGAGCGCGGCGTTGTCGTCCACGACGAGCACGTCGAGGCCGCCATCTCCGCGAGACTGGACGGCCACCGCGGCGGGAACACTCGGCTCCTCTTTGCGAACCTCCGGCAGTACCGCGGGAAACATGAGGGTGTAGCGCGTCCACACCTGGGGACGGCTTTCTACGTGGAAGCGGCCGCCGAACGACTCGGCGATCCCCCGTACCACGTCCAACTCGTCCGCTCCGGAGGCATCGCCCATGTCGAAGAGCGGCTCGAAGAAGCGACCGCCCGGATTCCTCGGCATCCCGACGCCGTCGTCGGACACCACGCAGTACACCCACCCTCCTTCCTCCCAGGTGCGCACCGTGAGGCTCCCTCCTCCGGGACGCAGAGACCCACGGGCCGACTGCACGAGCAGGCGGATGGCCCGCAGCACCTCCAGGCGGTCGGCCGGCAACTCCGGCAACTCCGGCCGCAGGAAGGAGAACACGCGCACGCGCTCGGCCTCCATCTCCTCCCGGTACCGTGCGAGGACTTCGTTCACGACTTCGTTGAGGGTGAAGGAAGATGCGGGCATGCTCTCGGACGCTCCGTCGAGCACGGCTCTGACCAGGCCATCGGCCTCCTCGATCTCTTCCCGGGATCGCTGGATGTACAGCCGTTCCGCCGCCCCGGCCCGGGCCGGAACCCGCGCGGGCAAAGCCCGGGACAGGTCGTCCGAGGCATGGGCCACCCTCATGGCCAGGGCCAGGAGATGGGCCGTGGCGTCCGCATAGTCCCGCTCCTGAGCGGGTCGCCGATCCCTCTGGAACACGATGCGTCCCCCTTCCGCGCCTCCGTCGTCGAGACCGAAGGGCACGGCACCCAGAGAGACGGGGATGGGCTCCGACGCGTCGGGCGGGAAGGTGTGATCCTCCCACTCCAACACGCCGGAATCCGCCGGGCGGACGGCGGAGACGAGCGCGCCACCGGGAAGGTTGTTCAGCGCCCGCCCGAACGGAGTCTCGTCGTCCCACCCGGGCACGGAGCGGAACAGCCCGTGCGCGAAGATGACCCGCTCCCAACGGTCCACCACCAGTACGCCGTCGCATCCGCCCGCCTCGTCCCCGGCGCACCGCTTCATGGCCACCCTCAACGCCGCGGTGGCGGCCAGGAGTTGCAGCCCTTCCAGGGCGTGGCACGCCGCACGCCATTCGTCTTCACCCACACCCTCGAAGCTGGCGCGATCGACGGACACGGCCAGGCATCCCGCCACGCCCGACTCGGCGAAGAGAGGGAATATCCCCAGCGCGGGAACGGAGGCGACGCGCATGGCGGTGCGGAGCTCACGCGATCCGTCCGAGAGCGCCTCCCGGCGCACGAGGATGGGGTGGCCGCTACGCCTCGCCGCCTCGGCGATCTCACGCCCGCCGGCGGTGGTCAGCGCCCTGCACACGTCTTCGGGAAGCCCCTCGCGGTGGACCACCTCGATCTCCGGGGGTACGCCCCAGAAGAGCACGGCGGCCCCGGGATCGCGGCCCAGAATCCTCGTAACGCCCTGAGACGCGGCCGTGATGGCGCTGAACAGGTCGAATCCCACACTCCCTGTAGCCATGTCAGTCCCCCTCTCCGGATGTATCGGGAATCGGTTCGCTCGTCCGAAGCTCCGCCCCTAGCTGGTCCGGAGTGACGCCGGGGATCTTCAGTGAGTCGAGTGGTATTTCCAGGAAGGGCATCAGGAGGGAGATCCGGCGATTCCGCGGATCCCTCGGTGCATCTTCCACCTTCAATTGACGATCGGCATATCCCCGCACTTCCATGAGCCGCTGGATGGGGAGGCCGTTCCGGACCAGGACCCGGCGGGCCGCGTTGGCGCGGTCCACGGAGAGCTCCCAGTTGGAGTACTCGACGCCGGGAAAGGCCAGCGCATCGGTGTGTCCCTCCAGGATCACGTCACCGGGAACACGCCCCAGCTGCGACCCCACGACCTGAAGGACCTGGCGCAACGCCGGAGTGAGATCCGCCGACGACTTCTCGAAGAAGGTGGCCCCCTGCCCCGTTTCCATGAACTCGATGCGGAGGCCGTCCTGGGTGATCACCATCTCCACGTTGGCGTCGGCATGGTCGAGGAGTCCGCTTTCCTCGATGCGCCGCTCGATCTCCTCGATGACCTCCTGGAACTGACGCTCCTGCTGCTGCCTGTTGAGGATGATGGACTGGTTGTCCGCGAGGTTCACGATGAAGTTCCCCGCGGACATGGGGTTCCTCCCACCGGAAAAGGCCCGCTTGAAGCCCACCGGGTTCTGGAAGTACCCCTGCACCATGTCCTTCACGCCCTGGTCCATCCCCATGATCCACATCACCAGGAAGAACGCCATCATGGCGGTGACGAAGTCCGCGTACGCGACCTTCCACGACCCTCCGTGGTGCGCGTGATGGGCCTTCTTCTTCTTCTTGACGATGATGATCCGTCCGCCGTGATCGCTCATGAGTCCCTTCCTCTGCGGCGGGTCATCTCCTCCAACTCGGAGAAGGACGGCCTGTCTTCGGGCTCGATGTTGCGGCGAGCGAACTCCACGGAAGTGATGGGGGGGTCTCCCCGCGCGAAGGACAGGAGCGCCGTGCGGATGGTGGCCATGTAACGCTCCTCGGAGGAGACCCTTCCCTGGATGGACGTGGCCATGGGTCCGAGGACCCCGTACGCGAGGAGGATCCCCACGAAGGTCCCCACCAGGGCGGCCGCCACGCTCTCACCCACCGCCTCGGGCGATCCGCCGATCTTCCCCATGGTGATGATCACGCCGAGCACCGCGGCGACGATGCCGAACCCGGGCATGGCGTCGCCCACGGTGGCCAGCGCGGTGGGCACCTGCATGGCCTCGTGGTGGTGCTGCTCCAGATCCAGTTCCAGGATCTCGGCGAGGTGATGGTCATCCACGGCTCCGGTGAGAAGCACCTTCATGGTGTCGGCGAGGAACGCGACGGCATGGTGGTTGCCGTGGAAGCTCGGATATTGCTTGAACAGCTCGCTGTCCTGGGGATTCTCCACGTGGGACTCGATCCCCACCAGCCCGTCCTTGCGTGCGGCGTAGAAGATGTCGTAGAGGACCTGGAGAAGCTCCCTGAACGCCTCGCGACCGTACGGACTGGGCTTCAGCAGGCCCATCGTGTGGGTGAAGATCCCCTTCACCACCGATGGCTTGTTCCCCACAAGGAGGGCACCGAATCCGGCGCCCCCGATTATGATGAACTCGTTCACCTGCATGAGGACGGCAAGCTCTCCGTGATGCATCACGTATCCCGTGACGATACTCCCGAAGACGATGCCCAATCCGACGATGAGGAACACAGCGGTACCCTTGTCCGGCTTCCATGCCGTAGTGGAGACCAGGCTCGACAACCCGTCTCCGATTGATTCCATTCCGTGACCACAGTATCGTCCGAGCCGACGGAAACTGGAGCCCCCCGAGCCATGTCAGACCAGACCTATCCTCCCACGGCGCACACGGGTGCCGAGACGGAAATCGCGTCCCTCCTGGCCCAGGCCGGTTGGCTCGCAGCCGCGGATCAGATCGTTTCGGGGGTCTCCCACGACCTCAACGGGCGCATCGGCTCCCTCATGGGCCTCCTGGACCTCCTCAGCCACGGAGACGGAGACGACCTTCCCGTGATGTCCTTCCTGGAAGAGGAGGTACATCGTCTCGAGGGATCGGTGGAGTTGCTGCGCATGATCCGCGGGCCCCTCACCGCCGACCCCGAGCCGCTCCCCGCGGAAGCCGTCGGCGAACGCATTCTGAAGCTCCACGAGCGCCGCCGTGGGTTCGAACGCCAGGAGACCGTACTGGCGATGGAGGAGGCCCTCCCCCCTGTCCTGGTGAACTGGTCCCGGTTCGGGCGGACCCTGGTCCTCCTCGTGGGCATGGTGGGAGCGGGCGTCCTCGACGGAGACGATCGCAGACTGACCATCTCCTTCACGGGCTCACCCGACCAACTCACGATCCGGATCGGTCCATTGGCGGGGAAGGCGGAGCTTTGTCTCGATGCGCTCCGTCAGGTCGCCGCCCTGGACGGCGCCACCATCACGCCGGTGGGGGACGAAGCCGTGGAGGTCTCCCTCCCGTCCCTTACCCGGGCCCGGGCCGCCGTCTGATACCCGCTGGGGCCCGGCGCGGTCAGGCCTTTTCCGCGCCGTCCTCGCCCGAATCCTCGTCCGTGTCGGCCTTTCTGGGCTGGAGCGATTCAAGCCACTGACGATCATCCGAAGTGGCACCCGCGCGCACGTTCTCTTCGGCGATGCGGTGGACGATCTCTTCCCGGACGATCCCCACGGAGGTGGGTGCTTCGATCCCCAACCGCACGCCCCCGTTGTCGCTGGCGAGAACCACGATGCGGATCCCACCATCGATGAGGATCGCTTCGCCCGTCTTTCGGCTGAGGATGAGCATGGAGCGGAATGGTCGGGGGCCGCACCGTGGATGGGCAACTCCCGACCCAGGGCCTCGGCCTGTAGGCAGAAGGATGCGGCGGGCCCGACGAACGCTACATGTTGATCAGCGACTGCAGCATCTCGTCCACGGCCGTGACGACCTTTGCCGCCGCCTGGTATGCCGTCTGGTACTGGATCATGCTCACCAGTTCTTCGTCGATGGACACACCACTGATACTCATGCGACGGATGTCCGCCTGCTCGGCCAGCGCCCTGTGGACACCGACCGCATCCTGGGAAGAACGTACCGCCGAACCGACGTCGGACACCAGCCCCCTGAAATGCCCGCCCAGCGTCTTCCCCAGGGAGCCGATGGAGACGTCCCTGAGCGCGGCCAGGGAGAGCGCCACGTCGTTGGCCCCTGCGCGGTAACCGCCCAGCCCGTCCGGCGTACCGGCCGCGATGGCATCCGCGTCCGCCGCGACCTCCGCGGAGAGGGCGATGGTATCGGCCGTGAGGCCGGCGGGGTCGAAGAAGTCGATCCCCGTTCCACCCAGGGGATTGGTCCCCGTGACGTGGATGGCGTTGACCTCCGTCACCAACGCGTTGGCGAGTTCGTCCAGGGTGGCGCGGATGGCCGGAATGTCCTGGTTCAACACCTCCAGCATCCCCCCCACCGATCCGCCCAGGTCGGGAAGCATCCCCGGCCGGCCCTGGATCGCCAGCCCCACCGTCCCGCCCGAGGTGCGGATCTCGAGGGGGACGCTCACGACTCCGTCGGCGATGTGGTACCCCGACGCGGTGACACCCACCGACCCGTCGTCCTGGGGATGCACCTGGATGGGGATGAGCGTGGCGAGCTCGTCGAGGGCCCGGTTCCGCTGATCCCGTAGATCGCCGGCGGTGTCTCCCGCCGACTCCATGCTCACGATCTGCCGGTTGATGGAGGCGATGTCCTCCGTCAGTGCGTTGATCCTGTCCACGGACGCGTCGAGGCGGACCTCGACCTCCTGCCGGATCTGATCCAGCCCGCTCACGAAGTCGTTGAACTGGGTCACGATCTGGGACGCGCGCTGACGCACCACCGTCCGGGCGGTCCCGTCGGTGGGGTTGGTCGCGAGATCACCGAGAGCGGAGAAGAACTGGTCGAGCGTGGCGGACAACCCGAGGTCGGAAGGCTCTCCGAACATCCCTTCCACCCGGCCGAGAATGTCGGATCGGGCCTGCTCACCGGCGGAGTACGCGACCTCCCTCCGGAAGGTGTTGTCCAGGAGGAGGTCGCGAGACTGCTGCACGTCCTCCGCCCGCACACCCGTTCCGAACACCCCGTAGGTGAGGTGGATGGGCGGGCCGGACTCCATGACGAGGCGCTGGCGGGTGTACCCCTCGGTGCTGGCGTTGGCGATGTTGTGCGACGTCACGTTCAGGGCCAGCTGACTCGTGCGCAGCCCCGACGTCGCGATTGAAAGAACGCTTCCGAGTGTAGGCATCGTTCACACCTGCCGATTGATGAGGACACCGCTTCCGCCGGCCATGTCCTGGGTACCGTTGTTCACCTGCCCCCGACCGTACGTCTGCCCGGCCCGCGGGGTCGCGCCCACCAGGGCCCGGATGAGCTGATCACCTGCCGTGATGGCCCCCTGGAGCACCCGACGATTCAGGTCCAGCTCCCGCGCCAGCGTCTGCGCCGCTTCGTGGAGCTCGTCCCTCGCCCTGCGCACCGACTCGGTCATCCCCATCCCGAGGGCGGTGTCCAGCTCGGCGAGAGGCAACTCCTCGTTCCCCACCATCAGGTGGAGCAGGCTCTTTCTCCTTCGCTTCGCCTGCGCCAGCGTCAACAGGATCCGTTGCGCGGCGTAGACCGAATCGTCCACGGATCCCAGGTCGTCCTGGCCCACCGCGGTGCGCTGACGCTCCAGCACCCGCTCGAGCTCGCGGAGGAGGCGGGTCTCCGACCCGAACGCCTCCGCGAGGGTCTCCACCCGGCCCGAAACCGCCGTGGGCACTCCCAGGGGAAGAGGCGTGGACTGCACCGTCACACCTCCCCTGAACCGGAAGTATCGGCACCGGGCATCGCCGGGACGACCTGAGCGGCCTCCGCCAGGCCCATGTTCCGGGCGAAGTGGCGGTACAACGCCGAGCCGATCCCCCGCTCGCTCTGCTGCGCGGCCGCGTCGGCGATGTGCTGGTCCATGAGGCTCTGGAACATGTCCTCTCCGGCCCCGCCGGAAAGGGCACCTCCTTCGGGAACGGTCTCTCGCATGGCCTTGAAGATCTCCTGGTAGAAGGTCCCTTCCATGAGGTCGGCGGCGGCACGGAGCCGAGCCTCCTTCCCCTGGATGCGCCCGTTCTTCAGTGCCTCGAAGGCATCGATTCGGCCCATGGGACCCGTTCCGTCCACGCTCATCGGATGGTCACCTCGGCGGAGATGGCCCCCACCTGCCGCAGCGCCTCGAACACCGACGCGATGGCCTGGGGGGGAGCGGCGACTCCATGCAGGGCCGCCGCCACGTCCTGAACGCTGACCCCGGCCTGCATGCGCAGGTCGCCCGGAATCATGGAGGCCTCGGGGCCCGCGGCTCCGATGGCCAGGGTCATGCTACCGTGGCTCACCACCGCCTCTCCCACCTGGATGTCACCTCCCGCCACCACGGTTCCGCTGCGGCCGTCGATGACCACCAGCGCGGCGCGGAAGCGCTGCACGCGGAGATCACCGATCTGGGAAAACGTGGTCGCCCGGTTCACCGCGGCGTCACCCTGAAGCTGGAGGGCCACCGCTCCGGGATCCTGGACCACCGCGGTCCCGGCTCCCAGGGAGGCGTTGATGGCATCGGCGATGCGCGAGGCCGTGGACACGTCGGGATCCCTCAGATGCAGGATCGTCGCGGTGGCGAAATCCGGCGTCGCCAGCGCCTGCTCCAGGAGCCCACCCCGGGGGAGGGACGCCGTGGTCTCGACTCCGTAGGACATCCCCGCGCCGCGCACGGCAGGTCCCTCGCTGACGAGCACGGGGCCCTGGGCGGTGGCCACCGGAGGTAGACTCGGGTCCGCCACCAGGGGCGTCATCCAGAGCACTCCCCCCCGGAGGGATACCGCGTCACCCACCGAAGCCACGGAGATGTCGAAGCGTCCGCCGGGACGGAGATACGGCGACGTCTCGGCCGTGACGAGCACCGCCGCGACGTTTCGGGTCCGGAGCATGTTCTCCGGAACCTCCACGTCGAAGCGCCGCAGGAGGTTGGCCACGGAACGGACCGTGTGGCCGGACGAGTATCCGCCGATCACACGGTCTCCGGTCCCGTCGAGCCCCACCACCAGTCCGTACCCCACGAGCCGGACGGGGATGTCCCCGCCGGTCACGGTGAGATCGCTGATGCGCGTGTCCTGGGCGTGCACGGGGCCGGGGGGGGTCGCCAGGGCGAGCGCGCCGACCAGGAGGGCCGTCACGGCCTCCTTCGACACTCCCACCCGGAGGCGCCTCGACGCGACCGATGAAGATTTCCGATTCGTGTTCATGGAATGATCAGGTCGAGGATCTTGGACCAGATCCCGCGGGACTTGGTCAGCTCTCCGTTGGATCCGTACTGGATCTCGGCGTCGGCGACGCGCCACGACTCCACCGTGTTGGCGGTGGATACGTCCTGGGCACGAACCCATCCCCGGACGGTCACCTCCTGTTCGTGGTCGTCGATCCGCACTCGCTTGGTCCCCTCGAGTCGCACGACTCCGCTGGGGAGCACCTCCACCACGCGCACGCTCAGCTCCGCGGAGAAACGCTCCCTGCGGCTGGCCTCGCCGCGGCTGCGGTCGGAGACGTCGTTGCTGCTGCGGAGATTTCCGCCGGCGGTGCCGAAGCCGACGCTCACCGCCCGGTCACGATCCCTGGCCTTGGAGTCGTTCCGGTCCGCCGAGGCCAGGGTGAGCTCGTCGATGAGGATGGTCACCACGTCACCCGTGCGGAGATCCACCCGATCGGACGTCCACGAGGTGCGCACCGGGGGTCCCGACGGGGGCGGCGGCGGGGGCGCCTGCTCTTGAGCCTGTGCCCTCCCCACCGACGGGAGCACCGCCAGGAGGGAAATCGAGACGATCACCCTCTTCAACACACGTCCCTTCATCGGCCTGGGCCTCCCTGCGTCACGTTTACGATGCCGGGCGCGATGACCACGCCCATGAGCCGCTCACCCTCGGAGGTCCGGACGTACACGGTCCCTCCCAGCGCGGCGGATCCAGCCGCCCTCCCAGGAACCCGGAGTACCACCGGTCCCTGTTCCCACACCAGCACCACCGCGGTGCCCGACGTGACCGCGTCGGGCACGCGGAGCGCGGGCTCCCGGAGGGGTTCTCCCTCGCGGACCACCCGCTGCGCGACCCAACCCGACATGTCCGGCTGGAGATCCGCGGCGGGCTCGCCCCACTGGACCTCTTCCCGCCATGCCACATCGGCGGACCGGAGGGCTTCTCCGCGCGCCAGGGTCCTCCCCGCCACGGGCGTCTTCACGCGGGTACCGACCCGGACGCGGATCCCCGCGGAGACGGCCGCGCCGTCCTCCGAGAAACGGACCAGCCAGTAGCCGCTCGCGCCCGATCCTACCAAGGACATGGACGCATCCGGGGTCAGCGTCGTGCCTTCCCGCACCGCGCCCCACTCCAGCACCACCGCGGCGGCATCCACGTTCCACCGGCGAGCCACCTCCGCACGCACGCGAGCCTGCAGCGCCGGCGGGATGACACTGACCGTGGTATCCACCCCCCCGTGGACTCCCTCCTCGGGAGCACGGACCGCCTCGGGCACGCCGGCGCGAGCGTCCGTGGGAGTTCCCACCGACGTCCCGCACAGGGCTACCAGAGTCAGGAGGGCGCGCATGGTCGGCATCAGCGGATGAGGCTGTTGGCCACTTCCGCCATCTGCTCGGCGGACTGCACGGCCTTGGAGTTGATCTCGTACGCGCGCATGGCGGTGATGAGGTCCACCATCTCGCGCACGATCTCCACGTTGCTCCCCTCCAGGCTGCCCTGGACGATGCGGCCGAAGCCGTCTTCCTGCCCGTAGCCCACCCGCGGCTGACCGGACGCCGCCGTCTCGGTGAAGATGTTCTCTCCCATGGCCTGGAGCCCGGGGGCGTTGGTGAATCGCGCCATCTCGATGCGGCCCACCTCGATGGTCTCCCCGCCCGCAGCGACGACGGAAACGACCCCGGTCCGGCCCACCGTGACCTGCACGGCGTCGTCGGGAACGGTGACTCCGGGGACCACCGTGTAGCCGCCATGGGTCACCATCGTGCCCTGGTCGGAGATGGTGAAGCTGCCGTCGCGCGTGTAGCCCATGGAGCCGTTGGGAAGCTGCACCTGGAAGAATCCATCGCCTTCGATGGCCAGGTCCAGCGGCCGGCCGGTCTGCTCGAGGGGGCCCTGGATCCCGACGCGCTGCACGGCGGCGAGGCGCGTGCCCCGCCCGATCTGGATTCCCTCCACGGTCTGGGCGTCAGCCCCGTCCACCCGGGTCACACCCTGGGCGGACTGGTAGAGGAGATCCTCGAAGTGGGCCTGACTCCTCTTGAACCCCGTCGTGTTGACGTTCGCCAGGTTGTTGGAGATGACCTCCACGCGGGTCTGCTGCGCCTGCATCCCGGTCGCCGCGGTTCTCAATGCCGGATCCACTTGATGTCCCCCTTGTCTCTACGATGTCACCGGCGTCAGCCGCCCACGCGGCCGAGCTCGGTGCTGATGGTCTGCATGACCTGGTCGCCCACCTGGACGGAGCGCTGGATCGCGCCGTACGCGCGTTGGATTTCCAGCATCTCCACCATGGCCGACACCGGGTCGACGTTGCTTTCTTCCAGATGGCCCTGCCGGAGCCTCACGGCCTCGGGGCGGACGACCTCCCGGCTTCCCGGGGGAATCCAGAGGTTCGCGCCTTCGCGCCGGAGCTCACCGGGATCCCCGGCGACCTCCACGCGCAGTCGGGCGATCCGACTCCCGTTCACCGACACCTGCCCATCTTCGGCGATCTCCACGTTCCCTTCCGGGAGAACCACCGGCTCCCGCCTCTCGTCGAGGAGGGGATGGCCGTCCAGGGTGACCAGCGTCCCCGCCTCGTCGATACGGAGCGACCCACCCCGGATGAAGCGATCTCCCCCCGGCGCGTCCACCACCAGGAACCCGTCCGCCTCGAAGGCCACGTCCAATGGACGCCCCGTGGGCGAGAGGGTGCCGGCTCTGGTGTCGGTGTGCCCGCGCGCGACGGGGCCCACGCCCTCCAGGAGCTCCGCGAACACCCGCTCTCCCTTGAAGCCGGGGGTGGACACGTTGGCCAGGTTGTTGGCGACCGCCTCCTGCCGCCGCTCCCAGTAGCGGAGCGCGTGGAGGGTCCTTCCGCCGACGCCTTCGGGTCCCATGATCGTCTCCCTCAGTAGGTGAGCCGGCCGTCACGGAGCCGTCGGGCTCCACTGACGATCTCGGCCTTCCATTCGGCACGTTGCCCGGCCATGGCATCGCCGGCGGCCGGCACGACCCGCGGCGGACGGACGGTGTACCCGGGCTTGGGCGCCCACGTAGGCGACTTGCGGGGTGCCGAAAGTCCCAACACCACGCGGACCGCATCCTGCGCCATCCCGGTGCGCTTGGAGATCTCCGCCACCGAGATTCCGTCGGAGGCGAGGGAACGGGCGGCCCAGAGGCGCCCTCCCATCTCCGTCTTCCTGGCCGACCGCCTCGCCTTGCGGCGTCGGATGGACGACCGGACGACGAGTGCGCCGACGAGGAGCGTCAGCGCGACGGACCCCGCGAACAGGTGTTCCGGACCGAGGTTCCACGACTCCCAGGGAAGCCGACTCGCGGGAGCGACGGGCTGCCGCGCGTCGGCGATCCCCAGGGAGTCGGCCAACCGGGCGGCTTCGAAGGTGCCGTCCAGATCCGCACCGCCCGACAGCGCCATTTCGGGAAGCGCCCCCGCGAGGGCCCTCCACGTACCCGGATCCTCGGGGTCGGTCAGGGCGCGGCGGGCGAGATCGGCCACCACTTCGGCCGGTCGGGGCGGAGACGCCGTCGTGGCCGTGTCCTGCCCCGCCACCGGCGACGCCGCCACGAGGATCACCAGGAGGAGCGCGGCCCTCATACTCCAGACCCCTCCATGAGGTGGCTGAGACGGCCCCGCAGCGATTGGATGGCCTTGGACCGGATCTGTGAGATCCTGGACTCGGTCACGCCCAGCACCGATGCGATCTCGTGGAGCTTCAGCTCCTCGAAGTAGTACAGCGAGAGCACCAGACGCTCCTGCTCCTTCAGGTTGAGGATCTCGTCGCGGAGGAGCTGTAGCTCCTGCTCGCGGTTGATGTCCTCTTCGATCTCCTCACCTCCGGAGCCCTTGATGATCTCCTCGGCGGTGGCCGACCGTCCGGAGTCGTTCTCCATGGGCTGGTCGATGGACATCTGGGAGGCCTGCTCCGTCTCCCTCTGCCACCGCCACAGCTTGTCGACGCCGATCCCCATCTCGTCGGCCATCTCCTCGTCGCTCGGCTCGCGCCTGAGTTCGGTGGTGAGGGCCTCACGGGCACGGGAGATGTCCCGCTGCTTCCGGCGGATCGACCGGGGCACATGGTCCCGACGGCGCAGGTCGTCGAGGATGGCGCCTCTGATCCGCGGAGCCGCGAACGTGCTGAAGGCGAGCCCTCGCGACGTGTCGAAGTTGTCGATGGCGTTCATGAGGCCGATGGTGCCGGCACTCACCAGGTCATCGAACTCGGCGTCCACCCTGCTGGACCGGATCACCTGCCGGGCCACGTGGTGCACGAGCCGAAGATGCTTGAGCATCAATTGATCCCGGGCGAGAAGGTCTCCACCGGTTTGGTATGCGTTCCAGAGCGAAATCGTTTCCATGGGTACCATCCTCAGTTCCGTCGCGGTTGCCCCAGGTTATGGCATGGGCCGTACCAACTCGCGGAAGGGATGGCGGAAGATTTTTCACACCATGTAACACATTGCTATATCACGATTTACGTGATTCGTGGCGAATCATCCACCCGGGGATCCGGCCTGCCTGAGGCGGAGATTGCGGAAGGATCTGCCGGGGCCCACGCGGTCGATTCTTCCGGTAGCGCCCGACGAACCGGTGTAGGACGAGGGGTCGCGTGGAGGTAGGAGGGGATGCCCAAGCGGGCGGTCGAGAAACCGCGGGCGAGGGCGGGACGAACGCGCGCCCGCGCGCAGGACCCTGGGAAGCCCGCCCCTCAGACTTCCCTGAAGAGGGGTACGACGGGAGTGTCGGAATCCGAGAGGCGGCGGCGGTCCGCGAGGATGCGGTCCACCACCATGGTCGCGGCGCGGGCCGCCGGAGAGGTCGGGTCGACTTCGTGCAGGGCCGCGCCGGCCACCACCCGGGCACGAACTCCCGGATCGTCCGGGACCCCACCGCCGAACGCGACGGTACCGCCCATGAAGGACGTGGCGGCCGACCGTACGATGCTGTGCACCTCGCGAGCCTCCTCGTCGGAGGCGCCGTTCACCACCAGCTCCACAGGGAGGCCCTTGAACTGGGTGTTGGCGATCTTGAACAGGGCGTACGACGCGGCCAGGGAAATCCGGTCCGGCGCGGTGACACAGAGCAAGCGCTCCGCTCCCGCCCGACACGCGGCCATGACCGAGTCCAGCCGCGAACCTCCGTCCACGATGGTCAGGTCGAAGGCTTCGTACAGCCCCGCCACCCTCCGGAGCAGGGTACGCCGCTCCGCCGCGGCCACCGCCAGCGTCGCGTCCATCCCGCCGCCGCCGCCGGGAAAGAGGGACAGCCCGGGAGCGATGTCCAGCACCAACTCCCCCGGGGTCAGTGAACCGCCCCGCAGAGCGCCGATCCCCGGGCCCGGATCCGTGATCCCGAACATGAGGTGGAGAGACCCCACCATCTCGTCGGCATCCACCAGGAGCACCCTGGCCCCTCGCCGCGCGGCGTCCACCGCCAGGAGCGCGGAAACGACCGAGGTGCCCACGCCCCCCTTCCCGGCACCGACCACCACCACCCCGGGTGTGGGTCGGAACGTGTCGTCTCGGCCTGAACTTCCCATGAAGGCCTTGAGCGAATCGACGGAACGGGTCATCGGCACTCGATCGGAGGGATGGGGCGTGTCCTTCAGCCGGCCCTGGCCACCTGCCGGTCTTCCTCGTCCCCATCATCGGCACGAATCCCCAGCGACGCCAGGATGCGGTGTCCCGCCGGTGCCAGGTCCGCCGGCACGTCGTGCCCGTCGGAGACCCAACGCGCCGGAAGCCCCACGAGCTCGGCGATCTCCGCCAACTCGAAGGCCTCGCCCGCTTCATCGAGCATGGAGAACAGCACGTGGGTCACGTCCAGTCCCTCCATCTTCTCCCGCATCGACCGGAGCACGCCCCGGCGGAGACCGGCGGGGAGCACCAGATGGACCTCGTCGGGCTCCATGGCCGCCAGGATCCGCCGCCAGCCCTTGTCTTCGGTGAAGCCGCGTCCGGGGGTGTCCACCACGATGACGTCCACGTCGCGCATCCGCTGGAAGGCCGAGGCCACCTCCTGGGGATGGTACACCACCTCCAGGGGGAGATTCGCGATCTCGGCATACGTCTGCAACTCCTCGATGGCGCCCACCCGGAACGTGTCCAGGCTGATGATTCCCACCTTCTTGCTCCCCAGACCCCGGGGATGGAGGGCGAGCTTCACCGCCGACGTCGTCTTGCCGGCACCGGCGGGACCCACCAGGGCCACGACGTAGGGGCCGATGCGACGGCGGTTCCGCGCCCGTTCGGCCGCCGCCCGACCACCGTCGAGGCGGCGCTTGAACGACTCGACCGCCTCGGGCTTCGCGGCCAGTACCTCCACATATCCTCCGTCGGGACTCTGGACGGAACGAGTGCGGATGATCATGGCATCGTCGCCGAGGGCCTTGCGGACGTCCTTGGTGACCCGGTGGAGCTCACGGCCCCGGAACTTTTCAAGCTGCATCCAGCATCTCCCAGGTTGCTACGCTCCGCAGGTTGGCCTGAGCAGGGAGCTCGGCCAACGAAATCACGGGAACGTTGGGTAGAACAGGTTCGATGAGGCGCCGCACTCCCACCCGAAGCCCGGGAGGGGTGATGATCGGCGCGGGACGTCCATCTTCGGCGTAGGCCCGCGACAGGTCGTCGAGCCGTCCGAGGAGGGAGGTGAGGGTGTCGGGATCCATCATCTCGGTGGGGGCACGATTCGCCCGCGGGCTGAAGAGGCCCATGAGCGCCGCTTCCAGCCGGGGGCCCAGCGTGATCCCGCGAATGGCCCCGTCGAGTCCGACGAAACGCTCGCCGATGACGTTGGCGAGGGCCCTCCGTACGTGCTCCGTGAGCGCCTCGGCGTCCTTGGTGTGCTCGGACACGTCGGCCAGGGTCTCCAGGATGGTGACCATGTCGCGGATGGGCACCCGCTCCTTGAGAAGGCGTTGCAGAACGCGGTGCAACACACCCAGGGGAACTCGCGCGGGCACCACCTCGTCCACCAGCGCGGGATACGACTGCTTGAGGGTGTCGAGCATCTCCTGCACGTCCTGACGGCCCAGGAGGTCCGACCCGTGGGTCTTGAGCGTCTCCATGAGGTGGGTCGCCACCACCGTGGACGGCTCCACCACCACGTATCCGGAGGCCTCCGCGTCCACGCGGTTCCGCTGGGGAATCCACTTGGCGGGCATGCCGAAGCTGGGATCGAAGGTCAGCTCGCCCTCGATCTCCTCCAGGACGGACCCGGTGTCCAGCGCCATGAGCAGGCGAGGCATCACCTCGCCCCGGGCCACCTCCGTCCCCCGGATCTTCATGACGTACTCGTTGGGCGGGAGGCGCACGTCGTCGCGGATCCGGATGGGGGGCACCAGGATCCCGAGTTCCAGGGCCGCCTGCTTCCGCAGGAGACGGATGCGCTCGAGTAGATCCCCGCCCTGCTTCTCGTCCACGAGGGCGATGAGGCCGTATCCGATCTCCAGCTCCACGGGATCGATCTGGAGGAGGTCGTGCACGGGGCTGCGCTCGGCGGCCGGTGCGTCCCCACCCCCGACCGGAAGGGCGGCGGCGGCGTCACGGGCAGCGATGCGGTCCCTCTTGTTCTGGGCGCTGGTGCGCGCCGCCAGTGCCGCTCCCCCGGAGAGGGCGAGAAAGGGGATGGACGGCATCCCCGGAACCAGTGCGAGAGCCCCCAGGAAGCCCGAGGCGATCCACATGGGCTTCGCCTCCCGGCCCACCTGCCGCACCACCGCGGTGGCCACACGGCCCCCGCCGGAGGACGAGGTCACCATGATGCCCGCGGCCGTGGAGATGACCAGGGCCGGGATCTGGCTCACCAGCCCGTCCCCCACGGTGAGGATGGTGTACTCGGAGAGCGCCCGGGTGACCGGCATCCCCCGCTGGATCACGCCCACGAAGAGTCCGCCGAGGATGTTGATGGCCGTGATGAGGAGGCCGGCGATGGCGTCTCCGCGCACGAACTTGGCCGAGCCGTCCATGGCGCCGTAGAAGTCCGCCTCCTGCGAGACCTCCTCCCGGCGGCGCTTCGCTTCGGCATCGTCGATGAGTCCGGCGGAGAGATCTCCGTCGATGCTCATCTGCCGTCCCGGCATCGCATCCAGGGTGAATCGCGCTGCCACCTCGGCCACGCGCCCCGCGCCCTTCGTGATGACGATGAAGTTGATTCCCACCAGGATCAGGAAGATGACCACGCCCACGGCGTAGTTGCCGCCGATGACGAACTCCCCGAAGGACTCGATGACCTTACCCGCCTCCCCCGTCCCCAGGATCAACCGGGTGCTGCTCACGTTCAGCGCCAGCCGGTAGAGGGTGAGGAGGAGGAGCATGGCCGGGAAGGACGAGAAGTCGAGGGGACGATCCGCGTACAGCGCCACGAGGAGCACCACCAGGGAGGAGGCGATGCTCAGGGCCAGAAACAGATCCAGGAGGAACCCGGGGAGGGGGAGAACCAGCAGACCCACCACGAAGACGATCCCGATGATGACCAGGACCTCGCTCTGCTTGCGCAGCACGTCGGGGATCAGGAAGTCCACCAGGAACCCCGGGCTCTCCGCCGGGGGCAGCTTCTCGTCGCTCATCCCTCGGCTCCCTTCCAGACGGTCCTACCCCTGGGGCCCATCCCCTTCTGCCGGTACACCCACGCCAACACCTCGGCCACGGCCACGAACAGATCCACCGGGATCGCCTGCCCGACGGTGGCCGTGGCGAAGAGAGCCCGGGCCAGCGGCTTGTTCTCCACCGTGGGCACGTTGGACTCCCTCGCGATTTCCTTGATCTTCTCCGCCACCTTCCGCTCTCCCATGGCCAGCACGACCGGCGCGAAGAATTGATCGGGATCGTACTTGAGGGCCACGGCGATGTGGGTCGGGTTGGTCACCACCACGTCGGCCTCCGACACGGAGAGGAGCATGCGGCGGTGGGCGAGCTGACGGGCCATCGTCCGGCGCCGTACCTTCACCACCTGGTCGCCCTCCATCTCCTTGTGTTCCTTCTTCACGTCCTCACGGCTCATCTTGAGCTTCTTCTCGTGCTGCCAGATCTGGTATCCGTAGTCCGCCAGAGCGAGAAACAGGTACGCGAGTCCCGCCGAGAGAAGCAGCTTGACCGCATACCGCTGCAGGAGATCGAGGAGGGCGTACGGCGAGCTCTGTCCCAGAACCGGCACGTCGACCACCGCCTCGTCCAGCACCAGGTACACCGTCAGGGTGATGATCCCGAGCTTCACGAGAGATTTCACCAGCTCGACCACCGCCCGCCAACCCCAGATCTGCGGAATCTTCTTGATGGGGTCCAGCCTGGACCACTGAGGCTGGAGGGGCTTCAGCGTGAGCACCCCCCTCCCCTGGGCGGCACTCACCACGAGGGCCGTCCCGGTCATGATCAGGAGCGCCGGCGCCATGGCGCCCAGCGTCTTCCAGGCCAGAACCGTCACGTACCCCACCATGCCGTCCAATCCCACCGGGAGGGCCGTGAGTGACATCACGGCGAACCCGAACACGTCGGTGATGTCGTCGGCGAGCGCGCCACCGGCACCCGCCAGCGCGCCCGCGCCGGCGAGGAGGATGAACGCGGTGGTCACCTCCTGACTCCGGGGGACCTCACCGCGGTCCTGTGCTTCCTTGCGCCGCTTCGGTGTGGGCGCCTCGGTGCGTTCCTGGAAGGACTCTTCGGCCATCAGAGTCCCCCATTCCCGGGAGCGAGGCGCTCGAGGATACCGCCGGTGATGTCCACGTACTGTTCGGGCCAGCGGTGGAACGCGGTGGCGATCAGGGGCAGCGTAACCGCCAATCCGAAGAGCCCGATGCTGATCTGGACGGGAAACGCCACCATGAGGATGTTGAGCTGCGGAACGGTGCGCGCCATGATCCCCAACGCGGCGTTCCCGATCATGATGGCGGCCACCACCGGTGCCGCGAAGCGAAGACCCATCCAGAGGAGGGTGCTTCCCAGACGTACCAGCGCGAACGTGCCCTCCTGGAAACGGAGGGGCGTCCCCAGCGGCAAGGCCGTCAGCGAGTCGTGCAGCGTCCCCAGGATGACCAGATGCCCTCCGGCGGCCACGATGAGGAGCAGTACGAAGAGTCCGAGGAACTGACCCAGCACCGGAAGCTGCGTGCTCGACATGGGGTCCAGCACGTTGGCGCCGGAGAGCCCCATCTGAACGGCGAGCATGTCACCCGCCGCCTCGGCGGCGGCCACGAAGATCCCCGCGCCCAGCCCCAAGGTGAGACCGATGACGAGCTCCCCGGTGATGGCCGCCGGCGTGAAGCGCACGTCGACCCCGGCCGCCGCCGTGGCCGCCGGCCACATGAAGAAGACCATGACACCCGTGAAGGCCACCTTCACCTGCATGGATACCGGGCGCGCCGAGAAGAGCGGAGCCGACCACATGAGGGCCGTGATGCGCATCAGGAGGAGCGCCGCGGCGGAAGACCCCGCCGGCGTGAAGAGCGTGAGCCCGCTCCACCCCTGGACGAAGGACAGGTCCGTCATCAGTGGATCAGCGCCGGGAGTGAGCGGAACAACTCCGTCGTGTACTGCATGAGATGCTGCAGCATCCACGAGAGGAGGAACAGGAACACCGCGCCCACGGCGAAGAGCTTGGGGACGAAGGAGAGCGTCTGCTCCTGAATGGAGGTCACGGCTTGCAGGATGCTCACCAGGAGACCCACCACCAACGCCACCGCGAGCAACGGACCCGCGAGGAGCAGCGACTGCAACAGTGCGTTGCGCGCGAGGTCCAGGACCAGGGCGATGGGCATCAGAAGCTCTGCACCAGGCTACCCATCACCAGCGACCACCCGTCCACGAGCACGAAGAGGAGGAGCTTGAAGGGGAGCGACACCATCACGGGGGGAAGCATGAACATCCCCATGCTCATGAGCACCGACGCCACCACGAGGTCGATGACCACGAAGGGGAGGAAGACGGCGAACCCCATCTGGAACGCGCTGGTGAGTTCGGACGTCACGAAGGCCGAAGCCACGGTCACCATGGGGATGTCCTCGACCGTCTCGGGCGCGGGCCCCTGCTGCATCTGCACGAAGGCCACCAGATCCTGCTCGCGGGTGGCCTCCAGCATGAAGTTCCTGAAGGGAACGGCGGCCGCGCGTAGCATGTCCCCCTCGTTCATCTCGCCCGCCACCCACGGCGCCAACGCCGTCTCGTTCACCTCCTGCATGGTAGGCGCCATCACGAACCCGGTGAGGAGGAGCGCCATGGCGGCCAGCAGGTGGGCGGGAGGCGCGGTCTGCGTCCCCAGCGCCTGCTTGAGCAGATGAAGAACGATGAGGATCCTGGTGAACGACGTCATCAGGAGGAGGAGCGTGGGGAGGAGCGTCAGGAACCCGATGAAGATCACCGTGCCCACGGGACCGCTGATCTCGAGCGGGTTCTGATCCTCGTCACCCAGGGTGAGGTTCATCCCGGGAAGTTCGTCCAACACGCGGGGGACGGTGGGCTGCCGGGGTTCGGCCACGGTGGGCTGATCCGGCTGCCGCGCACCCTGCTGTTGCGCCCCGAGCGGCGCGGCCCCGAACGGTAGTGCCACCAACGCCGGCACGAGGAGCATCAGGCTGCGCAGCCCCGCGACCTTCCGGCCCGCACGCTCGAGGAGGAGCGGGAAGCTGCGTCCGTCCACGGACGTGGCTTCGGGCGCGGCGGAGGCGTCGTCTTCGGCTGCCTTCCCCGCCTCGTCGAGGTCCACGTCCAGGAGGTATCGGACTCCGCCGTCTCCGTACGAGACCAGCGCCGTCCTGCCTCCCACGCGCACCGTCGCCAACCCCTGGCGCGGCGCCAATCCCACTCGGGACAGGACCTCGATGCGGGTGTGTTGGTTCGAGCCCCCACTCCGCGGGGCCACCCGGCGGGCCACCTGGGCCAGAATGACCACCAGTCCGAGAACGAAGGCCAGCGCTGCGAACACACCGAGAGCTGCGGGCATGGTCAGGCGGCGCTTCCTTCGGAGCCGAACCCCTGGGGCCGGACGATCCTGGTGATCCGAATGCCGAACTGCTCGCCCACCACCACCACCTCACCTTCGGCGAAGCGGCGGTCGCCCACGAAGACGTCCACGGGCTCGCCGGCAAGCCGCTCGAGCTGGATCACGGACCCCCTTCCCAAAGCCAGGATCTCCTGGACGGACATGCGCGTCCGACCCAGCTCGATGGCCACGGGCATCTGGAGATCGTACAGGAGGGACAGCGCGGACGGGTCTCCCCCCGCGGCCATTCCGGCGGCCAGCTCATCGAAGTCGGCGGCGGCCGCCATGTCGCTGATCATATCCTCGGGAGGGAATACGGGCTGATCGTTCGGGTCCATTGTGCAGCTTCCTCAATCCAATGTGGTTGGTGTCAGTGGTCGTTCTCGCGGCCCGCCTCGATGAGGTCCTCGGGCTCGGGGTCTACGTGGTCCGTCACCCGCACCGCCAGGCTGTTTCCCATCCGTCCGGGCGTGCCCTGGAACCGGCGCTGCCCCGCCACGAAGAGGTCGAGGCGGGCGTTGGGAGAGAGCCCGGTCTCGAGCACGCCGCCGGGAGCGAGGCTCGCCAACGTGCCCAACGTGGCATGGAACGCCGGGAAGCGGGCACCCACCGTGATGCGGGCGTCACGCACCGACTCTTCCAGCTGGTCGCGGTCGTGGGCTCGCTCCTCCGGAGTGCCCAGAAGATTCTGCGTCCTCCTCTTCGAGGCGCCGGTGAAGAACTTCTCCACCGTGACGAAGGGGAGGCACACCAGGAAGAGCGAACTCGAATCCCCCGTGTGCGCCTCGATGTTCGCCACCAGGACCGGATCCTCACGGTTGGCGGCCTGGAGCATTTCGGGAATCGATTCGAAGGAGGTGATCTGCAGATCCATCTGCACGTAGTCCGCCCACACCTCCATGAGATGATACGTGGCGCGTTCGGCCACCACCTCGACGAACTTCTTCTCCATCAGGCTGAGGGGCCGGTCGGGAACTCCGTGGCGCCCCGTCCCACCCAGGAGCCGGTCCACCAGGAAGTACGCGAACTCGTGACCGAAGTCGATCACCCCCTGCTGTCCCGACGTGCCCACGTCGATGATGTAGGAGGCGCACGGAGACGGGAGCGCGAGCATGAACTCTCCGAAGGTGAGCTGCTCCACGCTCTGCAGTTCGAGTTCGACCTGGTCCCGCACTCGCGTCGTGATCCATCCCTCCAGCGACTTGGCCAGGAGGCCATACATGGCGGTCAGCGAGCGCTTGCGCTCCTTGGAGATCCGGGCCGGACGGCGGAAGTCGTAGAGCTGGACCTCCGGAATGCCGCGCGAAGGGGATCTCGCCTCCTGGGCCGCGGGCGCACCTCCACTGAAAAGGAGGTCGATCTCGTTCTGTGAAAGGCTCTCGTTGGACACTTGACTACTGGATCACGAACTGGGGAATGAAGATGTGGCGGACCACGTGGTCCCCCATCACACGCTGGATCGCGATCATCATCTCCTCCACGAGCACCGGACGCAGGCTCATGTCGGAAAGCTCCTCCACGGTCTTTCCGCCCAACACCACCACCAGGGCGTCGCGGAGCGCGATATCACGGGCGGACAGGACGTCCACCTGCTCGGCCTGGAAGGTCTCCAGGGCTATGCTGGTGAGGAGGAAGCGCGCGCCCCGCGATCCCGCGGGATTGACCACGAGGTTGTCGATGACGTGCAATGCCGCCTCGCCACCCTCGCCGCCCGAGCCGCCCCCTTCACCGTGACCGCCCCCGCCTTCCGGCGACTGTGCCATGGCCCGCTCCGCGAGCATGGGAGCCACCATGGGGCCGAGAACGGTCATCCCGGCCGCTCCACCGCCGCCGATTCCCACGAGGGCGATGATCAGGGCCGGAAGAATTCCGCCCTTCTTCTTGCCGCCTTCCATCTCTTCCAGAACGTCGCTGTCCGCCATCTTCCGGAACTCCTTCGTGTTTGCCCATTACCGCGGGTACCGTCGCACACCCTTCCCATTGGCATGGGCCGTACCACATGGATCATGCGACTCGGACCCGACTTCATTACGATCTAACACATTGTGGCACAATTACTTATGTGAATATGGACTTTGCGTAGGGAAGAATCGTCCGGGTGGACTCGGGGAGCGATGCGGAAGGGATTGCCGCTCCCGACGCGGCGATTATTTCCGGGTACGACATGCCCCCGCCCCGGACTTCCGGGACGGGGGCATGCGGATCCCCAGGGGGAACCGGACCGGGCGCCGGCGAAAACCGGCATCATGGTCAGCGCTTCAGGGATACCACTTCCTGAAGCATCTCGTCGGACGTGGTGATGACCCGAGCGTTGCTCTGGAAGCCCCGCTGTGCGGTGATCATCTGAGTGAACTCCTGGGCCAGGTCCACGTTGGACATCTCCAGGGCGCCCGAGGTGATGGTCGACTGGCTTCCCTCCCCCGGGTACCCGAGGATGGGCGACCCGGAATTCGAAGACACCTGGTACATGTTGTCTCCGCTCCGGATCAGACCCGCCGGGTTGTTGAAGTCCGCCAGCACGAGCTGCGCCAGCGTGAGCGTCACGCCGTTGGTGAAGGAGCCCGTCACGGTACCGGTCTGGTCGATGGAGAAGCGCTCCAGGTCACCCATGGTGTACCCGTCCTGCTCCTTCAAAACGGCCGTGGACGGCGCCGCGAACTGGGAGAGCCCCGCGATGGATCCGCTGGCTCCGAAGTCCATGGCCACCGTGGTATCCACCGACCCGTTGGTGGGCGTGAACACGAAGGGCGTGACCGGAATCGGATCGGTGAGCCGCCCCTGGTTGTCGAAGGTCAGCGTCCCCAGATCTCCGGACACCACCGTCCCCCCGGTGACCGAGGCCTGATAGTCCCAGGTGGTCCCCGACGTCTTGGTGAAGGTGAGGGTCATCTCGTGCGTGTCGCCGATGGCGTCGAACACGGTGATGGTGGTCTCGCGCGTCGACCCGATGGGATCCGCCCCGTCCAGGTTCCCCGCCAGGGCGACCTCGGTGGTGGCTCGCGCGGCTGACTTCTGCCCGAAGGGGAGCTGGATGTCCTGGATGGCATCGCTGAGGATCCCGTCCGTGGCGATCCGGCCCTGAACCACGAAGCCGTTGGTGGACGCCACCAGCCGGCCGTTGGCATCGAGCTGGAAGTTGCCCGAACGGGTGAAGAAGTTCTGGGTCCCGTCGGACGCAACGAAGAAGGCCTCGCCCTGGATGGCCAGGTCGGTGCCCACACCCGTGGACTCCAGGTTCCCCTGGGTGAAGAGCAGATCGATGGACCCGATGTTCATCCCCAGGCCCACCTGGATCGGGTTCACGCCTCCGGACACGTCACCGGAGTCTCCCGGCGGACGGCTGGCGCCCTGGAGGAGCTGCGCGAAGCCCTCCTCGAACGTGACCCGGCTGGCTTTGTAGGCCGTCGTGTTCACGTTGGCGATGTTGTTTCCGATCACGTCCATCTTGATCTGATGGTTCCGGAGGCCGGACACGCCGGCGAAGAGTGAACGCATCATGGTGTGTGATACTCCTTACAGTGTGTTGGATGGATCCTGCTGCACGATGATTTCGACGACATCCGCAAGCGGGATCTCCAGATCCCCTGAGAACAGCACCGGTCCCTGGGGACCGTATCGCAACCCGTCGACCCGGGTGCGAGTGAAGGTCTGGACCTGAACGGGCTCCCCCGACAGGTCGTTCACATGGAGCTCGTAGCGATACCGGCCGGGGGCCAACCCGTCCGTCGCGGATCCGAGCTCGATCTCCTGGCGGCCACCGTCGACGGGGCCGACCTGACGAGATCCGACCTTCTCTCCGTTGGCGTCGTAGATGTCCAGGGTGGCCACGCCCCCCTGTCCCGCCACGCCCACCGTCACGGATTCTCCGGCCGCACCCGTGACGTCGACGGTATCGCCGATCACGAGCACGGACTTTCCCAACACGCCCACCGCCGCGGTGTTGTTCAACGCGGTGGCCATGAGTGTATTCGTTTCCGTCTGCGCCTGGATGTTCTCATTCACGTTGATGAGCTGCTCCAGACTGGAGAACTGCGCCAGCTGAGCCGCGAACTCCTCGGGATTGCTCGGGTTGAGCGGATCCTGATGGCGGAGCTGGGCCACCAGGAGTTGGAGGAATTCCTCCTTTCCGAGATGCCCCGGCGCCCTCGCGTCCGTCGCCTGGATGGGCTGCCCGTAGGTAGCCGCCATGTCCGTGTAGATCACCGATTCCTCCTCTGCTGATCCCTGCGGGACTGCTGAAATTCACCGTCTGCGCCGTACCGGGGATTCCGGCCCTGGCGGGAGGACGGGTCCCCCGTGCCTTCTCGATTCCCACTCGTGGGGTCCCCACCCGACAGGAGGGCGCGCATCACTTCCGCGGCCCGGTCGGAGCGACTCCCCATGAATCCACCGGTGTCCGCCTCCGAGCCGGCGGCGACGCCGTTCACCGCGATCCTTCCGGCGTCGAAGCCACGGGACTCCAGGGTCCGCTGCAGCTCGTCGACGCGGGCACGGAGCTCACGGGCCTGCACCGGGTCGGCCATGTCCACCTCGGCCCCCACGAGCCGGTTGGTCAGATCCACGCGGACCTGTTCCGCCGACCCGGCGGTTCCGTCCAGACGGATGGCCACCCGGTTGGGCGCGATCCCCTTCAGGAGTTCCCGGGCTTCCATGATCTGGTCGACGCGGGTGAGGGGGTCGGGGCCGGCGACTTCCCGGACCGCATCGGCCCGCAGGGAGCCCATGTCCCCGGCGCGGGCGAGAAGCTCCGCTGCCGCGGCACGCATCTCCACCGTGCTGCGCCGGGCGGAAGACGCATCGGCCAGGTCGGCCGCTTGCACCGCCTCCTCACCGGATGGCGACCGCCGGTCCCTCCCCGATCCGTTGGGCGACCCATCACTCCTCCCGGACGTGCCGGCGAGGGTGGGTGGGGCGTGCAGAGGTGTCCCCGGCGAGGAGCCACCATCGGTGCTCGCCACCGCGGAGCCCGCGAAATGGAGATCCTCGGGACCCCGTACGGACACGACCGGCGGCGCCGAACGTCGGGGAGTGACCTCCGCGACGGCCGGTGCCGGTGAGCCGGAAGCCGCCAACGAAGGCATGCTGCCGGGTCTCGGCACCCGGGAAACCCGGGCCGTGGTGGCCACGTCCGCCACCTCCGCCACCCGAGCCACGCGGACCCGGCGATCTTCGGCAACCGGAAGCGCCTCTTCGGCGGACGGCAACTCCACATGACCCGGATCCATGGCGCCCAGAGTGTGGAGTCCCTCCTCGCGGGCGACCTTTTGCAGCCGTTCGTACGCCTTCCGATTCCCCCACGAGCCGTCCACCATCAGGTCGGCGGCCGCGCCATCCTTGTGGAGGGAATCGAGGGTCCACGTCACCACGGGTCCGGTGCGGGTGCGACCCTGCCCGTAGAGATACCGCTGCCGGGCCGCGCTACGCGCACCCTCCACCAACTCCACGCGATGTCCGTGCTCCGACGCCATGCGGTCGATGACCCGCTCCAGACGGACCTGGAGGTCCGGGTCCAGTCGGTCCCAATCGCGGTCGACCCGCTCCACGGACGCGAGTTCGGCGGCTCGGGCACCTTCGGACCCATCGACCTCGCCGACGACCATCTCCGCTTCGATCGTCTCACCCTCGAGGCTCGCCGAGTCTGCCCGGGCGACCGTGCCGGCCGGGAGGGTCACCACCTCGGAAGCAGCATCGGCGGCCCCCTCGACGGGTATGTCCCGGGACTCGGCCGCACGCGTGAGGCCACGGATGCCCGGACGGAGGTCGCTCCCTCCGATCCCGGAAACGTCCACCGGTCCGCGCGCGCCCTCGGGAAGCGAGGCGGTGCTCAACACCGACTGCGTCCACCCTGCGGGAAGCGTGCGGAACTCCCCACCGACGGCCAGGTCCGGCGCCGCGACGTCCGGCTCGACGTCCGGCTCGATGTCCGCCGCGACGTCCGCCGCGAGGGCTCCCTCCGGAGGCGGGACCGTTCCGGATCCACCGAAGACGCCACCTCGATTTCCGGCCGGGATGGGGGCACCCCCATTTCCCAGGATCGAAAGAATCAGGTTGGCGAACTCGGGGGATTCCACGGGAGCCGTCTTCGCGGCGCCCGCCTGGGACGTGGGGTGCGCCAACCCACCCGTCGGGGCCCCCAGGATGAGGGGGAACAGGGACACGATCATCACCTACCTCCACGACCTGTGAGAAGCACCCGGCTCAGGGCCGCGGCGCGGTCCGAGTCGAAGGTGCCGAGTATCTGGGCGGCCTGTCGCTCGCTGAGTTGCAGTAGAACGGCCGACACCTCGGCATCGCTCATTTCCGCCAGGACGTCCGACGCGTCGGCGGGCTTCATGGCGGCGAAGATCTTCGCGAGTCTCCGGGTGCCTTCCGCGTTCATCGCCGGCGCCGCTTCTTCCGCGGGCGCCTCCGGTTCGGTTCCTTCGGCGACCTGCACGCCCTCGTCGGCACCGACGCTCTCCGCGCCCGCCGACAGCGTGTCGGACACCTCGACCTCCGCGTGTCCACCATCAGCCACTCCGTCGGCGACGGGCTCTTCCTGGCCCAGGGGGAGCTGGACGGCCCCGTGGTCGTCTCCGGCGGCCATGGCGGCGATCTCCATCTCCGCCTCGGCGGCGGCGAGCGAGTCCGCCACCATCTTCTCTCTGGCGGCGACGATCTCGTCCTTCAGGCGCATCCCCTGGATGGCGCCACCGGCTCCTGCGCCGATGGCCAAACCCACCACGAGGGCAAGGAACATCTTCATGCTTCGTTGTCTCCCTTGGATCCCGTGCCGCTCCGTCCATGGCGGGTCAGAGCGACTTCATCCATGGTCTTCTGTTCCAACCGCGTTTGTTCACCGTGCCACTGCTGGAGGCGCCTCTCACGGAGCTGGCCGATGGCGCGCCGCTCCTGTACGGCCTCGTGATATCCCTTCATGGACTCCACGACCTGCTCGTCGGCCTTCCGGCACTCGCCGTCCGCGGCGCTGATCCGTGCGTCCACCTGGCCCACCACGTAGGCCAGGTTCTGGAGGTGCCCCACCGCGCCACCGAGTCCATGGGCGGTGGCCAGGCGCTCGCGCCCGGCCGCCCTCGCCGCCTCGAGATCCTCCCGCGCCGTGCGGGCGGCATCGGCGTCCATCCGGGCCCGTGCCAGTCCGCGCGCCCTCTCGTTCTCCCGCTCCTCCCGGAGTTCGAGGACCTTCTGGAGGGAAAACCGGAACGCAGCCATCAGCGGGTACCTCCGTGAGCGGCTTCGGCCAGCGCCAGGAGATGGTCCCGGGTCTCGCCGAAATCCGCGGCATGGTCCGGGCTCTGGCGAAGGAAGTCGTTGATGGCCGGACGGAGCGCGACGGCCGCGTCCACCACCGGGTCACTCCCTTTCTGGTAGGCACCCACGGAGATCAGGTCCTCCTTCTCCCGGTGGGCGGCCACCAGCGACGTGAGGCCGTTGGCCGCGTCGCGATGGTCCCGTGATACGATGTGGTCCCGGACCCGGCTGGCGCTCTCCGTGACCTCGATGGCCGGAAAATGGCTGGCCGAAGCGAGGCGCCGGCTGAGGACGACGTGGCCATCCAGCACCGAACGCACGTGGTCCGCCACCGGTTCGTTGAAGTCGTCGCCCTCCACGAGCACCGTGTAGATCCCGGTGATCCCACCCTCGGCACCGTTCCCCGCACGCTCGAGGAGCCTGGGAAGGGCCGCGAACACCGAGGGTGGATATCCCTTGGTCGTGGGGGGCTCACCCACGGCGAGCCCGATCTCACGCCACGCCATGGCCACCCGGGTGACCGAGTCCACCATGAGAAGCACCTGCTTTCCCTGATCGCGGAAGTACTCCGCGATGGCCGTGGCCACCAGGGCGCCCCGGGTACGCACCAGAGCCGACTGGTCTCCCGTGGCCACCACCAGGACGGATCGCTCCATCCCTTCGGCACCCAGGGAATTCTGGATGAAGTCCCGGACTTCCCTGCCGCGCTCACCCAACAGGGCGATCACGTTCACGTCCGCCTGGGCGTGCCGGGCGATCATCCCCAGGAGCGTGCTCTTCCCGACGCCGCTCCCCGCGAAGATCCCGATGCGCTGCCCGCGGCCTACGGTGAGCACACCGTCGATGGCCCGCACTCCCGTGGCCATGGGCTCGTCTATGGGCATGCGATCGAGGGGGTTCGGCGGATCCGCGGACAACGGAACCCTCACGGTCGCGCCCAGGTCGCCGAGGCCGTCCATGGGCTGACCCAGGCCGTCCAGCGTGCGCCCCAGGAGGCCGGGACCGACGGCGACGCCGAAGGATCTCCCCATGGGCTCCACCGCGCTTCCCGGATGGATCCCCTCGACCTCACCCAGGGGCATGAGAAGGACTCCGCCTTCGTGGAATCCCACCACCTCGGCCATGACGCGCGTGTCGTGGGTCAGGCTCCGCACACGGCAGAGTTCCCCCATGGCCACGTCGAGTCCCACCGCCTCGATCACCAGGCCCACCACGCGGGTGGCCCTTCCGTACTGGGCGAAGCGGGGAGTCTCCTCCACGGATTCCAGGAGCGCCTCAAGCATCGGTCAACACCCGATAGAGGCGTTCCAGGGCCGCGTCGACGCGGCCGTCCACGATGCTGTCGGGACCTTCCACCACCACACCGCCGGGAACCACCTCGGGGTCCGGAATCCAGCGGGCGTCCCGTCCACCGGTGGTGTCCTCCGGCGGCATGACACCGTCTTCCAGATTGCCTCCCAGAAGGCCCAGGTCGGTGGGATGGAGACGGATGCGTAGCCGATGGTCCAGGGGGAACGACGCGATGGACTTGCGCACCAGTTCACGGTACGTGTCCACGTCTCCGCGAAGCTCTCGACCCACGATGTGACGGGCGATGGCCGTCGACAACGCCACCAGATTGTCCATCAGGTTCTTCTCCCACGTCTCGCGGTGGGCGGTGACGAGTTGGAGCGTCTCACTCAGGGCATCGAACACGTGCGTGAGGTCCCGTCGCGCCGCCACCCGGGCCGCCTCCTCACCCTCGGCACGGCCGCGGCGGTAGGTGGCCTCGAGCTCCTTGGCGTGACGATCCTCGCGGATGGCGTCCAACTCCTCCTGGCTCGGGCCCCGCTGGGGCTTGGCTGCCAGGTCGGTGAGGTCCCATGCCACGTGGGTCATCGTATCGCCGGATTCGGGGGAGGCGCGCATGGATATCGTCAGGCCACGATGGCGTCGTCGCTGCCGCCGATGAAGATCTCACCGGCCTCTTCCAACGCACGCGCCTGCTTGACGATGTTGGCCTGCGCCGCTTCGATGTCGCTGACGCGTGCCGGTCCGAGGAATTCCATCTCCTCGAGAAGCGAATCGCGCGCCCGGGAGGACATGGAGCCGAGGATCTTCTCCCGGAGCCCGTCCGTGGCCAGCTTGAGCGCCAGTGACAGCTCGCGGGTATCCACGTCCCGGAGAAGACGCACGATCCCCTTGTCGTCGAGCTTGACCACGTCCTCGAAGACGAACATCAGGTTCTTGATCTGCTCCGAGAGATCCATGTCCACCTCGGCGACACCATCCAGGAGCTCCTTCTCCAGGCCCGCGGCAAGGAGGTTCAGCACCTCCGCGACCGCGGCGGGCCCACCCGCCAGTGATCCGTCGCCGCTCATCGACAGCGCCGCGTCGGATCCCACCGACTCCTGGATCACCGAAAGGATGTCGGGCATGACCTTTTCCATGCGTGCCATCCGCAGGAGGATGTCGCTCCCCTTCGTGGGCTCCATCTCACGCAGGATGGCTGCCGTCTGATCCGGATTCAGGAACGCCAGGATCAGGGAGATCGTCTGGGGATGCTCGTTGCGGATGATGGCCGTGAGTTGCTGCGGGTCGGCGTTGCGGAGATGGGTGAGTGAGAGATGGTCGCTGAGCTGAGACTCGATGCGTTTCAGGACCTGTGCGGCCTTGGAAGGACCGAAGGCCTTCTCCAGGATCCGCCGCGCGAAGTCCACGCCGCCGGATGCCAATGAGAACGCCGCCTCTTCCGTCTTCTGCCACTCCGCCAGCACCGCCTCCACGACGGGGCCGGGAACGCGATCCATCTTGGCGATCTCGAAGGAGATGGCCTCGACTTCCTCCGGATCGAGCCCGTTGGTGATGGCGGCGGAGGCTTCCTCACCCACCGCCATGAGAAGGATGGCGACCTTCTGGCGTCCGCTGAGATGCTCGACTTCGAGCGCCCGCTTGTCGACCCTCTCGAGTGCCGTCGACGCCATGTCAGGCCTCCTTCATCCAGGCGCGAATCACCTTGGCCGTCATCTGCGGATCCACGATCTGATACTGCTGCCGGACCGGCTTGGCCGGGACGGCGTCCGGAACGGGAAGCTTCCCCGGCTCGTCGCTCGCCGGCATCCTCATGTCCTCCACCCGGGTGACCGGGCCGACCGGAATGGCCTTGAAGGACGCGAGCACCCGGGTGCCCAGGAAGAACGCCACCAACAGTCCGGAGAGCGCGATCAGCGGACGCTGGAGGGCCTGCAACAGCGCGAAGATGTCGATCCCTTCCGGCGGGAGAGCTTCCGGCATCCCCTCGAAGGGCATGCTCACCACGGAGATCGCGTCCCCCCGGTCGTTGGAGACACCCACCGCGTTCCTCACCAGCGCCTCCACCCGCTGCATCTCCTGCTGAGTCCTGGCCGAGAAGGTCACCGTTCCGTCCGCCCCTTCGGAGCGACGATCGTTCACCACCACGGCCACGGTCATCCGCTCCAGGCGGGCACCGCCGCGGCTGAGCGTCTCCACCGAATGCGCGGTCTCGAACACGGTGTTCGAGGTCACGGAGCTCGCGCCCTCCAGGTCTTCCTCACCGGGAGTGATCTCGGAGCGGTCCTCGGAGACGATGGTCTGGAGGTCCGGGTTCACGTCCTGGACCGTACGGTCGATCTGGTCGAAGTTCAGGTCCGCGGCCACCTGGATGGACACGTTCCCGACGCCCACCATCTGCTCCACCATCCGTTGAGCCTTGGTCTCGAGATAGTTCTCGATCTGGCTGCGGATCTGGAGTTGGCGCGACGAGAGGGCCACCCCGTCCTCACCATCGGGGTTGGACAGGAGTCTTCCACGATCGTCCAGGACGGTGACGTTCTCGGGGGCCAGAGCCTCCACGGAGCTGGCGACCAGGAACTGGATCCCCTCCACCACGGAGTCGTCGGGCCGGAGCCCGGCGCTGTGCGCCACCACCACCGATGCCTCCGACGCCCGGTCGGCTCCTCTCAGGAAGGAGGACTCCTGGATGGCGAGGTGCACCTGCACGGACTCCACTCCACGCATCCTGCCGATGGTGCGCTCCAACTCTCCCTCCAGGGCGCGACGATAGTTCACGCGCTGGGTGAAGTCGGTCATCCCCCAGGAGGGCTCGTCGAAGATCTCGAACCCAGGACGTTCGCCCGGGGTGATGATCCCTTCCGCCGCCAGGAGCACCCGTGCCCGCGGCGCCTCCTCTTCCGCGACCACGATCTCGCTTCCGCCCCGCTCGAGGCGGTACTCGATCCCGCCCTCGTCCAGGCGCTGGGTCGCTTCGTTGATGGTTTCGAAGGGGACGCCGCTCACGATGGGCACCCACTCCGAGGACATCCCCCACTGCGCGAAGCCGAAGATGACGGCGAACGCACCCAGGCCGACCGCGGCGATGAGGGTGCGCTGGCTGCCTCCGGCCCTTCCTACGAGCTCTGCTATGGATTCGGGCATGGGGGATCAGGCCTGCATCTGGATCACCGAGCGATACGCGTCGGTGAGCTTGTTTCGGATTTCGATGAGCATGTCCAGGGCGATCCCGGCCTCTTCGGCCGCGGCCATCACGTCGTGGATTTCCACGGGCTCTCCTCGTAGGAATGAACCGATGGCGTCCTGCGATCGGGTCTGGAGCTCCTGGACGTCGCCCAGGGCCTGCTTCAGGGTGTCGGCGAACGAGGGCTGGTCGCCCTCGATTCCACCGAGCTTCATCCGAATGGACCCGCGGTCCTGGACGAGCGCGGTGTGCGCCAGGCGGGCACCTACCGATCCGATGGCCGCCATCAGACCCTCAGGTCCACGCGGCCACCCACGATCCCGCCGGGAGTGGCGCCACCGCGGCCGGGTCCGTAGGTGAGCGGGCCCATGGACCGCGCGCGAGCGAAGAACGTCCGCTCCTCGGAGGTGAGCACGCTCCAGAGTGCCGGATCCGTACCCTCCGGAGCCTGGGCCGAAAGCGACGGCGCCGCGCGCCGTGGCGCCGCCGTTTGGTGGATGGCCTCGGCGGGCGTCTGGACGGACGGGCTCCTCCCCTGCTGGGGAGCCTCCTCGGTTCCGGCGGGCCTGCGAAGCCCCGGCAGTACCGTGGGAGTCCCGTATGCGTTGCTGATTCCGTTGATGGTCATGGTTCCCTGGTCCGCTAGAGTTGCGTAGCCCGCCGAAGCATGGACTTGATGGCCTGGAAGACGGAGGTGTTCGCCTCGAAGAGGCGTCGCGTATCCATGAGGTCCACCATCTCCTCCGTGATGCTCACGTTGGGCATGCGCACATATCCGTTCTCGTCGGCGTCGGGATGCCCGGGCTCGTAGACCAGAGGACCTTCGGAGAGGTCCTCCTCCACGGCGCCCACCCGCACACCGCCGTATCCTTCTTGCCCCTGAACCGCCGGGGCGTTGTTCGCCATGAGCGCCTGGAAACCCACTTCCTCCAGGCGGACCACCTTGCGGCGGTACGGCTGACCATCCACCCCACGCGTCGTCTCCGCGTTCGCGATGTTGTCCGCGATGGCGTCGAGACGCACCCGTTGCGCCGAGAGACCGCTGGCGGCGATCCCGAGCGAACGCATGGGCCGGCGAAGGCCGCTGATGGGGATGGTTCCGTCACTCATGGTTCCTCCTAGCGCTCCCGGATGCTCGAGCGAACCTGCTGATAGACCTTTTGAAGAAGATTGGCCGTGGCCTCATACCGAAGCTGTTCGTCGGCGAGCGCCACCATCTCCTTCTCCATGTCCACCTCACCTGCGCCGGTGCCCTGGGCTGCGTCGAGAGCCTGGGCGAAATCGGGGTTGCCGGCGTTGGCGACCCGATGGGCGATTCCACGCACGACCTGGGAAGAGGTGTCGAGCCCCTCCTTCAGTTGTGCCGCGGTGGTACCGGCCCCGATGAGTCTGGTGAGCATCTCGAACTCCGTTCTGCACGTGCTGCGAATGTCGTCGGGGGTCTCTTTCGCAAGGGGTGTTCCACTTCGTGCCCGAATCGGAAACGACGCGGCAATAGTTGCCTCGACGTCGGCGTTATGAACTCATAACCGATTGTTAATACATCACTTACGCGATATGCGATCCGGGAGGCGGGACGGGCCGTGGAGCGATCACGGGCACCCGGGGGGAGACGGGGGAGACACCCGATGGGGAAGGATCTTCCGCCCCCGATGGGGACGGATCTTCCGGGTAGTGGGGCGGGTCCGGTGGACGGGCCCGCGGATTCAGGAGGGCTTGTTGAGCTTGTTGCGGAGGGTCCGCACGCTGATCCCCAGGAGATCGGCGGCCTTGGTCCGGTTGTTGTCCGTGGCGTCCAGCGCCTTCTGGATGAGGATCTCCTCGATCTCGGACAGGTTGAGGGTGCCGAGGTCGACTCCCTCGCCTCCGTCGCGTCCCCCCGAGCCGAGTCCGCCGGAAACCGACGGAGTCAGTCCGAAGCGCTTGGTATCGAAGGCCTCCACCCCCAGGACCTCGGAGGGAGACAGGATCACCGCCCGCTCCACCGCGTGCCCGAGTTCGCGGATGTTCCCGGGCCACCCGTACGCCTGGAGCATCTCGATGACCTCCGGACGGATCCCGGTGATGGTCTTGCCCATCTCCCGCGACACCCGTTGGGCGAAATGCTGCACCAACACGGGAATGTCGTCCAGTCGCTCGCGCAGGGGAGGCACCCGGATGGGAACGACGCTCAGCCTGTAGTAGAGATCCTCGCGGAACTGGCCGGCCTGGGCATAGGCCTCGAGGTCCCGGTTCGTGGTGGCGACGATCCGCACGTCCACCTTGATCACGCTCGTGCCCCCCACCCGCTCGAACTCCTGCTCCTGGAGGACACGGAGGAGCTTCGCCTGCAGGTCCGAACGCATCTCCGAGATCTCGTCCAGGAGAAGGGTGCCCCCGTCCGCTCGCTCGAACGCGCCCTTCACCTGCTTGACCGCACCGGTGAACGCACCCTTCTCGTGACCGAACAGGGTGCTCTCCACCAGATTCTCGGGAAGGGCCGCGCTGTTGATGGAGATGAACGGGCCGTCCCGGCGGTCACTGAGGTTGTGGATCGTGCGCGCCAGGAGCTCCTTCCCCGTTCCCGACTCACCCTGAAGCAGGACCGTCGCCCGCGTCGCCGCCACCACCCGCACCGTCTCCAGGATCCGGGAGAGAGACTCGCTCTCGCCGATGATCTCCCGCGCAGACCGGAACTGGGTGACCTCTTCCTTCAGTTGCGCGTTCTCCTTCTTCAGACGCGCGAACTCGAGGGCCTGGTCCACCGCGAGCTCCAACTGCTGCGGTCGGAGGGGCTTGGTGATGTAGTCGATGGCGCCGGCCTTGATGGACGCCACCGCGTGCTCGATGGAGCCGTACCCCGTGACCATGATCAGGGGCACCATGAGGCTCTCCCTCTCCATGTCCGCCAGGAATTCCAACCCCGTCGCCCCGGGCATCTTGTAGTCGGAGATGACCAGGTCGATCCCTCCACGCGAGAGCACGTTCAGCGCGGCACGCACGTTGTGGACACCGATGGTCTGGTGTCCGATGCGCTGCAGCGTGTCTTCGAGAATGAGTATGGACGACGCTTCGTCGTCTACACAGAGGATGGTCGCCATGGATGCGCGGGGGGCCCCGGTAGCGGGTCGCTAAAGACCGACTTTTGAAAATCCGATACTCGTAATCGTATGCCAGTCGCGACTTCGCATCAACGTGCGTGGACCCGACTGGGCACCGGACCCACGCCAGGATCACGGTTTGAGGATCACGAACAGCATTCTCGCCAAAGAGGCGATCACCGGTTTCCAGAGCCAGATGGTATCCCTGGCGGAAGCCCGCGATCGCGCCTCCACCGGCCTGAAACTCCAGCGCCCGTCGGACGATCCGGTGGCCGCGGCGGGAGTGATGAACTCCAGCAGCTCGCTCCGGGCGCTGGACCAGTACCGCCGGAACATCCAGGCGGGCCAGTCCCGTCTCGACGCCGAGGAGTCGGCGCTGGAGCACCTCACCAACACCATGACCCGCGCCAAGGAACTGGCGGCGTCCCAGGCCGGCGACCCCGCCACGGCGACCACGCGGTTCATCACGAAGCAGGAAGTCGACAAGCTCATAGAGTTCGTCACGAACCTCGGGAACACCCAGATCAACGGCGCCTACATCTTCGGCGGACAGTACGCGGACACCGCACCCTTCCAGGGAACGGCCACCGATCCGCTGCGCCCCCCCGTGGGTGCTTCGCGCATCGAGATCGCCGCGGGCCAGCTGGCCGAGACGACCCACTCGGCCCAGGACGTGTTCCTGGACAGCGACGTGCTGGGAAGCCTCCAGGCTCTGTCCGACGCCCTGGACATCAACGATGTCCCGGGAATCCAGAACGCCCTCACCCGCATGGACACCGCCTTCGACGAGGTGCAGAACCTGGTCGGCGAGGTCGGCTCCCGGGTGAACCAGCTCGAAGTCTCGCTGAACAACATCGAATCCCTCGAGATCAACCTGAACACCTTCCGCTCCAATCTGCAGGACGCGGATCTGGCAGAGGCGGTCACGCAACTCGTCGCCCGTCAGGGTACGCTGGAGGCGGCCATGGCCGCCAACAGCAACATCCTCACCCTCACCCTCACAGATTACCTGCGATGAATGCAGTGGCAATGGTGGACAGCCCGGACTCGTCTCCGGCCCGGGTGGAGTCCAAGCTCCTGGGATCTCTGGACGTTCCCGCGGGGCAGCGGTTCTCCTTCCCCCAGGGGATCTTCGGCTTCCCGGAGGCCCGGACCTTCGGACTCATTCCGGCGGAGAAGGAGGGAATCTTCTGGCTCCAGTCCATGGAGTTCGAGGCCCTGACCTTCCTCCTCATCGACCCGTTCGCCTTCGTGGACGACTACGCCGTCGACCTGGGACCGCAGGAGTTGGGCGAACTCATGCCCGCCGACGCGTCGGACCTGTTGGTCCTGTCCATCCTGACGCTCCCACGCCAGGCCGACGAGGCCGCCACCACGAACCTCCAGGGGCCGCTCGCGCTGAATCTGGGCCGGCGCCTGGGAAGACAGGTGGTCATCCAGGACTCCCCCTTCGGGATCCGTCACCCGGTGGACGTGCGGGGGAAGGGAGAGCGGGCGTAGCGGAGCGGCCCGCTCCGCCCACCCCTACATCGCCGCCGCCTTCTTGGCGTCCTTCTTCCGCTGGTTCGGGTCCAACGCCCGCTTGCGGAGGCGGATCCCGGCCGGCGTGACCTCGATGAGCTCGTCCTCTTCGATGAACTCCAGGGCCAGTTCCAGGGTGAGCTTCCGGGGCGTCTCCAGCCGGATGTTCTCGTCCGACGATGTGGTCCGCATGTTCGTGAGCTTCTTTTCCTTGCAGATGTTCACGTCCATGTCGTCGGAGCGCGCGTTCTCCCCCACGATCATCCCGCCGTACACGGGGTCGCCGGGGCTCACGAACATGGTGGCCCGCTCCTGCAGGTTGAAGATGGCGAAGCCCACCGCCACGCCCTGGCGGTCCGCCACCAGAACGCCCTTCTGCCTACCACGCAACGGCCCGGCCCAGGGACCGTACTCCGAGAAGCTGTGGTACATGATCCCCTCGCCCCGGGTGTCGGTGAGGAACTCGGACCGATACCCGAAGAGCCCCCGGGCGGGAATCTTGAACCGGATCCGGGTGGAACCCGAATCCATGGGCTTCATGTCCAGCATCTCGGCCCGTCGGGGGCCCATCTTCTCGATGACCGTCCCCACCATGTCCGAGGGGACTTCCACCATCACCTCCTCGTAGGGCTCCAGCCGCTCTCCGTTCGGTCCCTTCTTGGCGATGACCCGGGGGCGGGAGACCTGGAACTCGAACCCTTCCCGCCGCATGGTCTCCATGAGGATGGTCAGGTGCAGCTCCCCTCTCCCGCTCACCGTGAACGTGTCCGGCTGCTCGGTGTCCTCCACCCGCAGCGCCACGTTGCGCTCCAGCTCCTTCAGGAGCCGGTCCCGAACCTGGCGGGTGGTCACGAACTTTCCCGACTGGCCGGAGAAGGGCGAGTTGTTCACCGTGAAGTCCACGGAGAGCGTGGGTTCCTCCACGGCGATGCCCAGCATCCGGTCCTTGTGGGCCGGGTGGGTCACCGTCTTGCCGATCTCGACTCCGTCCAGGCCCGCCATGGCCACGATGTCGCCGGCCACGGCGTTCTCCACGTCGATGCGATCGAGCCCCCGGAAGGTGTAGAGCTTCATCACCCGGGCCTCCTCGGCGTCCGAGTCCGCCACCGGACCCGGGTCCCCGAGATCCAGGAGCGCCACCCGATCCCCCACGGACACCTGTCCCCTCTCGATCCGCCCGACGGCGATACGCCCGACGTAGGAGGAATAGTCCAGCGTGGAGACGAGCATCTGGAAGGGGCCGTCGGGATCCACCGTCGGCGGGGGGAAGTAGTCGATCACGGTGTCGAAGAGCGGGCCGAGCGTGTCGTGCCGCACTTCCGGGTCCAGCGACGCCCAACCATCGCGCCCCGAAGCGTACAGGAAGGGCGCGTCGAGCTGGCGGTCGTTGGCCTCCAGATCCATGAACAACTCGAGGACCTCGTCGTGGACCTCGTGGATGCGCGCGTCCGGACGATCCACCTTGTTGATCACCACCAGGGGGAGGAGTCCCAGCTCCAGCGCCTTGCGTGTCACGAAGCGGGTCTGGGGCATGGGGCCTTCGGCGGCGTCCACCAGGAGGACCACCCCGTCCACCATGCGGAGGACGCGCTCCACCTCGCCCCCGAAGTCCGCGTGTCCGGGGGTATCGACGATGTTGATCTTGGTATCGCCCCAATGGACGGCGGTGTTCTTGGAGAGGATGGTGATCCCCCGCTCCTTCTCGAGCGGGTTGGAGTCCATCACCCGCTCTTCCACCTTCTGGTTGTCGCGAAACACACCGGCCTGGCGGAACATCTGGTCCACCAGTGTGGTCTTTCCGTGATCGACGTGGGCGATGATGGCGATATTTCGAATATTCATGGAGCGTGCACCCGAAGGCGCCCTGTGTGGTGTCACTTTGATGTGTAGCCGAGTAAGTTAACGCAATTCACCCGATATTCTGAGTCCACCACCCTCCGGAGGGTCCCCATGCCGCTTCGTTCGTTCTTGTCGTCCCTGTGTCTCACTGCAGCATTCGTCTCCCCGGGGGTAGCCCAGGATGTCGCCCCCCGGTACCACGAAGAGGTCGCGGCGGTACTCGACGACGCGCGCGTGCGTTCCGCCATGGAGCGGGTGGAGGCGTTGGACCCGTGGACCATGGAGCGCCTGGTGGAACTCACCCAGATCCCGGCGCCGCCCTTCATGGAGGCCGAGCGCGCGGCGCGCTTCGCGGAGCTCCTCACCGAAGCCGGGGCCGACTCGGTCTGGATCGACGAGGAGGGGAACGTGGTGGCACTCAGGCGAGGCACCCGGGGGGAGCGCACGGTGGGGTTCGGCGGCCACCTCGACACCGTCTTTCCCGAGGGGACCGACGTGACCGTCCGCCAGAAGGGGGATACCCTCTTCGCCCCGGGGATCGGAGACGACACCCGCGGACTGGTGGTGGTGCTCACCGCCCTGCGTTCCATGGAGGAGGCCGGGGTGGAGACCACCGACGACGTGATCTTCGTGGGCGTGGTGGGCGAGGAAGGGCTGGGCGACCTCCGCGGGATGAAGCATCTCTTCCGTGATGGCGCCGACCCCATCGACGCGTGGATCGAGGTGGACGGGGGCGGACTCGACCGCATCGT
Source organism: Gemmatimonadota bacterium (assembly GCA_029879725.1). Taxonomy (GTDB): domain Bacteria; phylum Gemmatimonadota; class Gemmatimonadetes; order Longimicrobiales; family Gaopeijiaceae; genus JAOUPR01. The sequence continues at coordinate 71,484 of JAOUPR010000003.1, forward strand.
GAGCATGGGGCTGGGCTCCGTACGCTACCGGGTCACCTTCAAGGGGCCGGGCGGCCACTCCTGGGGTGCCTTCGGACTGGCGAACCCCTCCCACGCCCTGAGCCGGGCGGTGCGCTACTTCCAGGATGCCGCCGACACCCTGACCCGCACCGGGCCGCGCACCTCGTACAACGTGGGCGTGATCGGCGGAGGGACCTCCGTCAACTCCATCCCCTTCGAGGCGTGGATGGAAGTGGACATGCGTTCGGAGAGCCCCACCAGCCTGGCCACCATCGAAGCGGCGTTCCTCGCCGCCATGGATCGGGGTGTCGAGGAGGAGAACGGACTCCGGCGCGACGGACCGCCGCTCACGCTCGTCGCCGACCGGATCGGTGACCGACCCTCGGGGGAGATGGATCCGGAGAACCCCCTGGTCCAGCGCGCGTTGGCCACCACCTTGGCCTTCGGCGACCGGGCGTCGCTGACCCGTTCTTCCACCGACTCCAACATCCCCATCGCCCTGGGTGTGCCCGCGGTGACCATCGGGCGGGGCGGCGAGGGCGGAGAGAACCATTCCCCCGGGGAGTGGTGGATCAATCGCGACGGCCATCTCGCCATCCAGCGGGCACTCCTCCTGGTCGTGGTGGAGGCGGGTCTGGCGGGTCTGGTGCCGTGAGCGGGGAGGCGACTCCCTCGGGGCGGCTTCGCCCCACGTTCACCATGGAGCTGGCCCACCCTCGGCAGGTCGCCATCGAAATGCTCCGCGACCGGTTCGCGCGAGACGCCTCCCTCGCCGGCCGGTGGAGGGGGCGGGACCGTTGGGCGGAGCTCTACGTGCGCGAGACCGAACGGCGCGTCTGGTCTCCGTACCTCTCCATCCGGTTGGACGAGAACGGTGACCGCACCACCCTGTTCGGGCGCTTCGCGCCCCACCCGGAGGTCTGGACGTTCTTCATGTTCCTCTACTTCGCGGTGGCCTTCCTCACCGTGTTCGGGAGCATCTTCGGCTATGTCCAGTGGGCGTCGGAGGAGCCCGCGTGGGGGCTGTGGGGACTCTGGATCGGCGCTCCCATCCTTCTCGGCCTGCACGGCGTGAGCGCCCTCGGCCAGCTCCTGGGGCAGTCCCAGATGGTGGAGCTGCGCACCGAGTTGCGGCGACTCGTGGACGACATGAAGGCATAGGGAGGGACGCCCGGGTTGCGATCGCGCCCGGGCGTCCCCGTTGCACGTTTCCCCTCCGCCCCGAAGATTGGTTCCGCCACCCCCTTCTTCGCCCTCCCATCGAGGTTACGTGCCATGTCGAGACGCTTCTCCACGACCGCACTTCGCGCCCCCGTGCTCATCGCGGCCTTCGCGGGGGTCTCGGCCTGCGCACAGGGCGCGGCCGACGCCACCGACGAAGTTTCCTACACCGCGGCCGACTCCGCCTGGGGTGCGCTCCCCGACGGACGCGCCTACGGGGCCGTCAGCGCCATCTATCCCACTCCCGACGGGATGGGGATCTGGGTGGCCGAGCGATGCGGCGCCAACCTCTGCGTGGACAGCGACGTGAACCCCGTCATGCTCTTCGACCTCGACGGGAATCTGGTCCGCAGCTTCGGCGCCGGGATGATCGCGTGGCCCCATGGGATGTTCGTGGGCGACGACGGGAACGTGTGGGTCGCCGACGCGGTGGGATACGCCCCGGTGCCCGAAGGATGGGGACACGTGATCTACGAGTTCAGCCCGGAAGGGGAACTCCTCAGGACGCTGGGAAGGAAGGGTGTGGCGGGATCCGGCGAGGACACCTTCACCAAGCCGTCCGACGTCCTGGTGGCGCCCGACGGAAGCATCTTCGTGGCCGACGGGCACGACGCGGGCGGCAACAACCGCATCGTGAAGCTGGCAGCCGACGGGAGCTTCCTCCTGGCGTGGGGAGAGACGGGAGAGGCCGACGGGGAGTTCCAGGATCCCCACGCGCTGGCCATGGACTCGCAGGGCCGCCTCTTCGTGGGCGACCGGGGGAACTCCCGCATCCAGATCTTCGACCAGGACGGCAACCACCTGGAGACGTGGACCCACTTCGGACGCCCCAGCGGGCTCTTCATCGACGACCACGACGTTCTCTACGCGGCGGACTCGGAGTCCAACACCCGCCGCAATCCGGGAGTGACCCGGGGGATCACCATCGGGAGCGCGCGCACCGGAGAGGTCACCACCTTCATCCCCGACCCCGAGCCCGATCCCGACAACTCGGGTACCAGCGGCGCGGAGGGGATCGCCGTGGACGCCCACGGGAACCTCTACGGCGCCGAGGTCGGTCCGCAGACCGTCCGCAAGTACGTGAGGAACTGAGATGGGTCCGCGCCCGACGAGGATCGCCCGGCTGGCGATCCTCTTGGCCACGACCGCGGGGGGTCCGCTCTCCGCCCAGGACGCCGGACGGCCCGGTCCCCCCACGGACCCCCAGCGCGTGGCCGTGGACGCCGTGTTCGCCGACGTGTCCGGCTCCGACTCGCCGGGGTGCGCGCTGGGTATCCTCCAGGACGGCCGACCCGTGCTCCAGAAGGGATACGGCATGGCCGACCTGGAACGGGGCGTCCCCATCGGCCCGGCGACGGTGTTTCGCACGGGGTCGGTATCCAAACAGTTCACCGCGGCGGTGATCGCGCTCCTGGCGCTGGACGGGACCGTGGACCTCGACGCCCCGGTGCGTGCGTACGTCCCCGAACTCCCTTCCTACTCGCCCGAAGTGACGGTCCGCCAACTCGTCCACCATACGTCGGGGGTGCGCGACTATCTCACCCTGGCGGATCTGCGTGGGCTGCGGGCCCTGGATTTCTACACGCCCGAGGAGAGCATCGAGCTCATCACGCGCCAGGCCGAGACCAACTTCCCCGCGGGATCCCAGTACCTCTACTCCAACTCGGGATATCTCCTCCTCACCGCGATCGTCGAACGGACCACGGGGAAGAGCCTCCGCGAGGTGGCGCGGGAACGTCTGTTCGAGCCGTTGGGGATGGGCCACACCCTCTTCCTCGACGACCACACCGAGGTGGTGCCCCGGCGGGCCATGGGATACTCGCCCCACGAGGGCGGCGCGTTCCGGATCGACATGACCACCCTGGATCACGTCGGAGACGGCGGCGTCCACACCTCCATCGAAGACCTCGCCCGGTGGGAGGCCAACTTCGTCGACCCCACGGTGGGAGGGGAGGCGTTCCTCGAGACGATCCTGACCCGCGGCGTCCTCACCGGTGGCGACACCATCCCCTACGCCATGGGAGTAGGCCACGGAACGGATCGGGGGCTCGCCACCGTGGAGCACGGAGGGTCGTTCGTGGGCTTCCGCGCCCATACCCTGCGCTTCCCCGACACCGGGACCGCGGTCCACGTCCTCTGCAATCGGTCCGACGGGGCGCCGGGCCGGCGGGCCCACGCCGTCGCCGGGGTCCTCCTCGGGTCCTTCATGGATCCGGTGACCGCGGAGACGGAGGCCCGGCCGGACGACGACGAGGGGGAGCGGAACGCGGCGCGTGCGGACATCCCCGACTTCGCCTCCGTCGTCGGATCGTACTACGGAGAGGAACTGGACGTCACGTACCACGTCACCCTGGATCCGGGCGGTGTCGCCGTCCGGGCCGGCCCCACCCGATGGACCCTGTCTCCCGTTCCCGGAGTCGACGCCGTGGCGTCGGACGCCGGGATCCGTCTCCGCTTCGTACGGGACGCGTCCGGCGCGGTGACCGGATTCCTGGTCGACGCGGGGCGGGTGCAGAACCTCCGCTTCGTGCGCACCGAGCCTATCCACTGATCCCCGACTCCCGATCCCCAACTCCCCGGAGCCCCCATGAAACCGTCCGCCATCCTCTGCGCCACCCTCGTGGCGATCCTGCCCCATACCGCCGCCGCCCAGAGCGCCAAGATGAGCTTCTTCATCACCAGCCACGGTCCCGGAGACGGCGCCAACCTCGGCGGCCTGGAGGGAGCCGACCTCCACTGCGAAACGCTGGCGTACGCCCAGGGCGCCGGAGGTCTGGGATGGCGCGCCTATCTCAGCACCACGGCCACCGAGAGCACCGACGCCGTGAACGCCCGTGACCGCGTCGGGTCGGGACCGTGGTACAACCATCAGGGCGTTCTGGTGGCCCGCGACGTCACAGACCTCCACTCCGAAGAGAACGGTCTCACCAAGGAAGCCTCCCTCACCGAGAAGGGAGCGATGGTCAACGGCCGCGGGGATACTCCCAACCGCCACGACGTCCTGACCGGATCGCAGCTCGACGGCACCGCCTTCTCCGGGGCGGACGACACCACCTGCTCCAACTGGACCAGCAACGGCGAGGGAAGCGCCCGCGTGGGGCACCACGACCGCCAGGGAGGGGGTGAGCACCCGACCTCGTGGAATTCCGCCCACGGTTCCCGCGGATGCGGGCAGGAAGACCTCCAGGGCACCGGCGGGGACGGTCTCTTCTACTGCTTCGCCACGGACGCAGGACTCTCGGAGATGCCCTTCGACCGATAGGGACGCTCCGCCCGCGGCACGGGCGGAGCGCCGTCCGGCCTCACCCGTGCCGCGCCTGGTTGGAGCGGATGGCCTCGGCGAAGAAGTCGGCCAGCCCCTCCGCCCGCTCGTCGTAGTGGGCGCGGAAGCGGGGGTCCGCGGTGTACATCTCCGCCAGCCCGGCGTGCATGGCGTGGCTGCACGGGTAGAACCAGCGGTCGATGTGCAGGCGGGCCTCCTCGGCCAGGTCCATGGCCGAGACCCCGCCGGGTTCACCCCCGGACGTCATGACGGCCGCCATGCGCGCCTCGATGTCTTCCACCTCGCCGGCGATGGTGGCCCTGTCCGCGTCGGTGTGCTTCGGCGCCCTGCGCCTGGACTCCCGGTAGGCGTCGGTGTCGCCCCATCGCTCGCGGGCCTCTTTCTCGTAGGGATTCCCCTCTGCTCCGGCCATGATCGTGCTCTCCTGAATCGGGAAGAAATGCCACCCACGAGGGAAGGGTAGAACCTCACGCTACGTGAGGTGCAAGAGGTCCGTCTCAGTCCGCCCCCGCCTCCCCGCCGGCGCCCCCCGCCGCCCACCGATCGAGGTAGGGCCGGAGCCCCCACCCCACTCCCCCGGCGATGAGGAGGAGCATCACCCCGCGGATCACCGCCGCGAGGTACGCGGGGCTCGACGTCGGTAGCGCCAATGGATACGCCATGAAGGTGACGGCCCGCTCGGTCAGCCAGTGCCACGCCACATGGCCGACCAGCACCGACGCCACCACCGTGACCAGGCGCTCGTTCCCCACCCGCCGGTGCAGGAAAGCGAGAAGGGGAAGCGCCGCGACCAGGAGGAGAAGCTGGCCGGCCTCCACCCCCACGTTGAAGGCCAGGAGGGAGGTCACCAGGTGGCGTCCGGCGAACTGGAGCGTCTCCCTCAGAGCGAAGGAGAACCCGAAGCCGTGTACGAGTCCGAACCCGAAGGCCAGGGCCCACCGCCGCTCCACTCCCACGCCGAGGACGTTCTCGATCGCCATGAACACGATGGAGAGGGCGATGAGCGCCTCCACCAGCGGAGGAAACCACCCGCCCGCGGGCGCCATCCCCAGCGCCGACGCCCCCAGGGTGATGGAATGGGCCACCGTGAATCCCGTCACCACCGACACCAGGACACGAAACCGGCGAATCGGAAGGAGGAGGCAGAGGAGGAAGAGAATGTGGTCCACCCCACCCAGGATGTGGAGGAATCCGGACGCCGTGAAGCCCGCCGCGGCGTGGTACCACCGCGGGTCGAGCCGTACCAGCCCGGGATCACCGGAGTACCGGAACACTCGGTCGGTGCCGTCGGGGAGAACGAAATGGAGCACGGTGACCGTGCGTACCCCCAGGTGGGCGAGACGGGGAGCCAGCGACACGGCCGCCCCGGCATCGCCCAATGGATACTCCAGGAGCACGTCCATCACCGCCTGCTGCCACACCAGCTCCACCGACGGGTCCAGGGGTGGGCCGAGAACGTGCTCCAACGCCGTCTCGTAGGAAGAAAACGAGGGGTCCGAGGGAAGGGAAATACGCACCCCGGCCAGCGTTCCGTCTCCCAACGCGTCACCGTTCCCGAACAGCGTCAGGTAATCCGCGACCCACATCCGGGCGGCGTCCCGGAGCAGCGGGTCACTCCGCGACAGGTCCAGATACCCCGGGGGCCGCGTCGGGAACTCCATGTCCCGCATGGACTCAAGGGGTACCCGCACCAGGACCCGGAGGCGCGACCCCTCCGGCTTGACGAACATCCGGACCACCACGTCGGCGGGGATCTCGTGGGCGGACGCCTCGTGCGCCGAGAACGTCGGCATGGAAAGGAGCACGGCCACGACGAGCGAGCCCGCGATCCCCCTCCGCGGGAGCCTCGTCGGACCCCCGTACCCACCTTCCTCTGCCACCGCCGTCCTCCCGGAATCGCGTGCTGGGATCGCCGCACGGCTGGCGGCGAAGCATCAAGATGATTACCCTGGTCGCCGCTGGCTGACAAGGATGCGGCGAGGCTGCGCCCCGAGCGGGAACGAAGGCCTCACCTCGGTCATGGGAGAGAGACGAGATGAATCGGAATCCGGGATTGTGGCTGGCCCTGGTGGTCGCCATCGGAACCCTCGGCTTCGTGCAGGGAGCGCTGGAGCGCTCCGCACACCATGCGCCCGAAGTGCCCCTCTTCGAGGTCGATCCCTTCTGGCCTCAACCCCTCCCCAACCACTGGATACTCGGATCGGCCATCGGGGTGGGGGTGGACTCCCGCGACCACGTGTACGTGATCCATCGGAGGGAGAGCTTCAACGAGCGGACCGAGATCGGAGCGGCCACGGATCCGGTCACCTCCTCCTGCTGCATCCCGGCTCCCAACATCCTCGAGTTCGATCCCGAGGGGAATCTGGTGGGGTACTTCGGCGGTCCCAGCGACGAGTACGACTGGCCCACCTCCAATCACGGGATCACCGTGGATCCCATGGACAACATCTGGATCGGAGGGAACGGCCCGCGCGACTCCCACATCCTGAAGTTCACCCGGGACGGCGAGTTCCTCATGCAGATCGGCGCCCCGGACCAGGCGGCGGACAGCCACAGCAAGGATCACTTCGGCCGTGTCGCGAAGATCTCCTTCGACGCCACCGGACACGAGGCCTACGTGGCCGACGGGTACGGAAACAAGCGCGTGGCGGTCCTGGATGCCGCCACCGGCGAGTTCAAGCGGTACTGGGGCGCGTACGGGAATCCGCCCTCCGACGAAGACCTGGGCCGTTACGACCCCGACGCCCCGCTTGCGCAGCAGTTCCGCAACCCGGTCCACTGCGCCGAGCCGTCCAACGACGGGCTGGTGTACGTGTGCGACCGACCCAACGATCGCATCCAGGTGTTCCGCACCGACGGCTCGTTCGTGACGGAGAAGATCATCGCGCCGCGCACGTTGGGTGACGGATCCACGTGGGACATCGCGTTCTCACGCGATCCCGAGCAGCGCTTCATGTTCGTGGCCGACGGCAAGAACGAGAAGGTATACGTCCTTCTCCGCGAGACGCTGGAGATCCTCACCAGCTTCGGTGACGGGGGCCGGCAGCCCGGGCAGTTCTTCGCCGTTCACAGCATAGCCACCGACTCCCGCGGCAACATCTACACGACGGAGACCTACGAAGGGAAACGCGTGCAGAAGTTCACCTTCCTGGGAATGGGACCGGCGCCGGCCGCCGATCAGGGCACGGTGTGGCCCCGCCGGGACTGACGACGACTCAGTCTCCCAGGATGTAGCCGAACATCAGCGGCGCCACGATGCTGGCGTCGGAGTTGACGTTGAAGCGCGGGGTGTCCCGGGCCAGCTTCCCCCAGGTGATCTTCTCGTTGGCCGGGGCCCCGGAGTACCCTCCGTACGAAGCCTGGGCATCCGTGATCTGGGCGAAGTAGCCCCAGAACGGCACCTCGGTCTGGAGATCCTGGATGATGCAGGGGACGGTGCAGATGGCGAAGTCCCCGGCGATGCCCCCACCGATCTGGAAGAACCCGACCGAGGGGCGCTCCCCACCTCCGTGGTTCTCCATGTACCATTCGATGAGCGACTGGAACTGTTCCGTTCCCGTCTTCACACAGAGGTGGTCGGGCACGTTCCCCATCATCACGTTGGCGGCGAACATGTTCCCCGTGGTGGAATCCTCCCACCCCGGTGAGAACACGGGCACGCCCATCTCCTTCGCGGCGAACATCCAGGAATGGGACGAGTCCACCTGGAAGTGTTGAGCCAGCGTCGGGTCCTCCAGGACATTCCACAGGTGCTCCGCGGGCGTCCTCCGCTCCCCGGCCTCGCTCGCCGATCTCCACGCCGTCACGAGACGCTTCTCCAGGTGCCGCATCACCGTTTCCGGAATGCACGTGTCGGTGACGCGGTTCATCCCCCGGTCGTAGAGGGCCTGCTCGTCATCGGCGGAGAGCTCCCGCCAGGAGGGGATGATCTCGTACTCGGCGTTGGCCAGGAGGTTGAAGACGTCCTCCTCCAGGTTGGCCCCCGTGCACGAGATGGCGTGGACCTTCCCGGCCCGGATCATACGGGCCAGGATGATCCCCAACTCACCGGTGGACATGGCGCCGGCCAGAGACACGAGCATCTTCCCGCCGGCGGCGAGGTGGTCTTCGTATGCCCGGGCCGCCCACAACGCCTCGCGGGCGTTGAAGTGCCGGAAGTGATGATCCATGAAATCGCGGACGCTGCCCACCGCTGACTCCTGTGCCGTGCGAGGTTCGTCGTGAAGCACCACAAGAGTACACTCATCGCGCCCCGGAAAAAACCGGGGCAGGGGTAGATCTTCCGTCAGCGGCGGAGGGTCACTTCGTCGAGGAGCTCGAGGAGGTGCGGCAGATCCAGGGGCTTCCTCAGCACCGGGCACCCCGTCTTCTCCGCCAGACGGCAAACCTCGACGTGGTCGGGATCGCCGGTGACGATGATGGTGCGCTTCACCAGGTCCGGGAAATCGCGAATGATCTGGTTGAGGAACCAGTACCCCGACCCATCGGACATCTTGAGGTCCGTCAGGACGATTTCGGGTGGGCGACTGACCGTGAGCTGCGCCAGGGCGCTGCGCCCGCTCCACGCCTCCCGCACGTCGAATCCCACCTTCTCCAGGAAACGGCGGATCCCGCGGCGGATGCTCTCCTCATCGTCCACCACGAGGACCGACCGCGACCGCGAGAGGGTGATGGGCACGGGGCGGAAGCGCACCATGCTGTCCGGGTTCTGGAACGGGAACTCGGCCGCCACCACCATGGCTCCGTCCGACTGACGCCGGTCGGCCCAGATCCGTCCGCTGTGGGCCACCACGATTCCCTGCGCCACGGCGAGACCCAGCCCGACCCGTCCCGACTTGGTGGAGAAGAAGGGCTCGAAGATCTTGTGCAGCCATTCCTCCCGCACGCCCGGGCCGGAATCCGCCACCCGCACCACCGCGCCGTCCTGGTGGCGGTCCACCACGAGCTCGATGAACCGGCGCTCCTCGTTGCCCACGGCCACCGCGTCCAGCGCGTTGTCGAGGAAGATCTCCAGCACCCGCCGGATCTGTATCGCGTCTCCGTGCACCGTGGGCATCCCCTCGGGCGTCGCCACGGTGAGCTCGACGCCCTCGCGGACGCAACGCCCCCTGTGTGCCTCCACCACTTCGTTCACGATGTCCACGATGGACACGCTGCGGCGCTCCAGCCTGACCTCACGGGAGAAGTCCTGCAGCGCTCCCGCGAAGGCCTTCGCACGGGTCAGTTCCTCCTGGACATCCCCGGGAACGCGGTCCAGACTCTTCGCGGCGTGGGCGGACAAGGCGGCCTCGACCCGCTCCAACGACTCACGGAACTCCAGGGACACGCTCGCCACCAACTCGCCGATCCCGGCCAGCCGGCGAGAGCGGTCCACCCGTTCCCGCCACTCGTACTCCACCGAGACGTCGCGTCCCGACACCAGCATCCCCAGCACCTTCCCGTGCCGGGGATCCCGATGGGGAGACACGTAGGTCCGGGCGGGGAACACCTGTCCGTCCGTCCGCACGTGCCAGAGGGTCCCCCCCCAGTGATGCCCCGCCTCGATCTCCTCACGGAGGCTCCCGAGAACCTCCATGTTGATCTCGTCTTCCTGGAGGAGGTCGGTGAAGAGATGCCCCAGGACCTCCGCGTCGTTGCGGAAGTGGGTGCGGGAGAGCCCGGAGGAGTACCGGATGCGCCCGTGCGAATCCACGACCACAACGAACTGGCCGGGAAGATTCTCCAGAAGGGTCTGGAGCTGGAGCGTCTCGGGACGTCCGCCCCGGGACTCGGTCATGTCCTGGAGGAAGAGGAGGATCCCGTCTACGCGCTCCGGGCCCTGGATGGGGACGGCCGAGACCGTCTGGACCCGGGTGACCGCGTCCCCGCGCTTGAAGCGGGCCGTCCAGCTCCGCTCGTTTCCTCCCAGGACCCGCAGGAAGATCTCCTTCACCCGATCCCGGTCCTCCGGCACCACCACGGCCAGGATGGGGCGCCCGACGATGCGGTCGTGCGCCATGGCGAGCGCCTTCTGTGCCTCCTCGTTCAGGTCCATGACCTGACCGTCCCGGTTCAGGACCAGAACCGCGTACGGCGCTTTGTGGAACAGGGCGTGGCTGGCTTCCGGTGTGGACATGTAGGAGACGCCTCCGCGCCGGACTTCGCCGGGCGGGGTTTGAAGTGGACGACCATGGTTCACCTTTGAGTATCGGCGCCGAGTCGGGTCAATTGTAGGATGCGCGTCGCTGGGGGGTGCGCACCTCCGCGGGAGTCCCGCCCGGCCTCCGTTCCCTCCTTGCAGTCTCCCCACCCGGCTCCTACCGTGGCCCGAGGGAGCGGCGGGACTTCGCATCGCCCCCCGCCGTTTCTTCCTCCATCCCACGACCCCATGAACCCTCGAGCCGTCGTCGTTTTCGTCGTCCTGCTTCTCCGCGCCGTCCCGGCGGGCTCGTCGCCACTCGACACCTATCCCAGGCAGCCGGGAATCGACGTCGAGCACTACGCCTTCCACCTCGTCCTGAGTGACCGGATCGATCGGATCGAGGGCCGGGCCGACGTGACCGTGCATCTCACTCGATCCGGCGTGGATCAGCTCCGACTCGACCTGGTCCAGGCGTCCGCCCGGCACGGCGGGAAGGGGATGGCCGTGCACAGCGTGCAGGTCGATGGAAGCCCCGCCCGCTTCCTGCACGACGGAGACGTGCTCACCCTGGCGCTCCCGGCCGGGCTGGAGGCCGGTACCCGGATCACGGTCCAGGTGGGATACCGGGGCATCCCCGCCGACGGCCTGCGGATCGGACCCAACCGACACGGCGACCGGACCTTCTTCAGCGACAACTGGCCGGATCGCGCGCGTCACTGGCTTCCCACCGTGGACCACATCGGAGACAAGGCCACCCACGAGTTCGTCATCGATGCCCCGGCACGGTACCAGGTGGTCTCCAACGGACTGCGCGTGGAGGAGTCGGATCTCGGTGAAGGGGTTCGGCGGACCCACTGGCGCCAGTCCGCCCCCACGGCTCCGTGGCTCTTCTGCCTGGGGGTGGCCGAATTCGCCGTCCTGCGGGTGGGGGAGTTCGACGGGAAGGAGATCCAGGTGTGGACCTTCCCCCAGGATCGCGACGCCGGGTTCGTGGACCTGAACGGCCCGACGCGCCATTCCCTGGAGTTCTTCTCCGACTACGTCGGACCCTTCGCCTACGAGAAGCTCGCCAACGTGCAGGCGTCGAGCGTGGGCGGAGGGATGGAGGCCGCCTCGGCCATCTTCTACAGCGAGTCGGCCTCCACGGGCCCGGCGAGAGCGTTCTGGCGTCGGAACGCCATCATCCACGAGATCGCACACCAGTGGTTCGGCAACGCCGTCACCGAAGCCGACTGGGACGACGTCTGGCTCAGCGAGGGGATCACCACCTACTTCACCCTCCTCTTCCGCGAGCACGCCTACGGGCGCGGCGACTTCGCCGACGGGCTTCGGGATGCGCGCCGGACGGTGTGGCGATTCCACCAGGAGAACCCCGACTACACCGTCATCCACCAAGACCTCGACGACATGTCCAGGGTGACGTCGAGCCATACCTACCAGAAGGGCGCGTGGGTCATGCACATGCTGCGTCGCCGCATCGGCGACGATGCCTTCCAGCGAGGGATCCGCGCCTACTACACCGACCACTTCAACGGGCACGCCACCACGGCCGATCTCGTGCGGGCCATGGAGACCGCCTCCGGCGACTCCCTCGGCGGCTTCTTCGACCAGTGGCTACGCCAGGGAGGCCACCCCGTGCTCGAAGGCGGATGGCGCTACGACGACGGCGTGCTCACCGTCGACCTGGCCCAGGTGCAGACCGACGGGTACACGTTCGACCTCCCGGTCGAGATCGGGATCTACGAGGAAGGGTCGGAGCGCCCCACGGTTCACACCATGGGCCTCACCGACACGGCCCGGCATACGCTCGAGATCCGGCTGGAAGGCCCTCCCGACCGCGTGGAGGTCGATCCTCGGACGAACCTCCTCGCCGAATGGACGTTCCAGGCGCGATAGGGGGGCGAACACGGCCCGGGCCGTGTCGGTACGCGCGCCCCCCTACCGCCCCCCACCCTCCGTCTTCCGCAGCACTCGGCCGTTCCGCGCCCCGGTGAATTCCCCGTTCGTGACGGCGGCCTCGCCGTTCACGAACACGTGCACCATCCCCTCGGCGAGCTGATGCGGCGCCGTGTACTCGGCACGATCGGTGAGCGCGTCGAGGTCGAAGACGACCACGTCGGCCACCGCGCCGGGGCGAAGGAGGCCCCGGTCGGGGATCCCGAACACCGCGGCGGGAAGGGAGGTCATGGAGCGGATGGCGTGTTCCAACCCCACCACTCCCTTCTCCATGGCGTAGAGCCGGATCTTCCGGGGAAACGCTCCGTAGCTGCGGGGATGCGGAACACCCTCCCCCCAGGGAACCAGGTCGCCGTCGGACGACGTCATGGTCCAGGGTTGTGCCATGAGCGTCTCCACGTCTCCGTCGTCCATGTTGAAGGAGACGATGGACACGCTCCCGCGGCGGATCAGTCCCACCGAAGTGTCGATGGGATCCTCTCCGCCTTCCTTCGCCAGATCGGAGAGAAGGCGACCCTCGATGGACGGATCGGGGCGGAAACGCCTGAACTGGATCCGGTCGGCCCCGCCTCTGCGGGCCAGGTTCTCCACCATGGCCTCCCGGATGAGGGCCATGGTCTCCGGCCGGTCGAAGCGGGCCAGGAGGGAATCGCGCCCTCCCGCCTGGGACCACCGGGGGAGGAGCGCGGACTCCAGCCCCGTGGCCGATGCGGTATACGGGTACTGGTCGGCGAACACCTGAACGCCCTCTTCACGGGCGCGTTCAACCCGGCGCACGATGGCTTGGCCGTATCCCCACACGAAGGGCCCCAGCGCCTTCACGTGGGTCAGCACCGCGGGGATCCCCGCCACGCGACCCACGTTGATCACCTCGTCCACGGCGGCGATGACCCCCACCGTGTAGTTCGATTCGTCACGGTAGTGGCTGGTGTACGCTCCACCGAAGGGAGCCACGACCTTGGCCAGCTCCTCGATCTCCTCGGGCGGCGCGTAGCTCCCGGGCACGTAGAACGTCCCGCTGGAGAGTCCCCACGCGCCCTCCTCCATGGCGGTCCGCACCAGCGCCTTCATGCGGGCGAGCTCGGCGGGGGTCGCGGGACGATCCTCGGCGCCGAGTACGGCATCCCGCACCGACCCGTGGGAGACCAGTTGGGCCACGTTCACCCCCAGGCCGTCCGCCAGGAGCTGGTCGCGTTGCGCGGCCAGGTCCACGGGACCGCCCCCGTCCGGGTTGGCGAAGATGGTCGTGAGGCCCTGCGCCAGGAGCGGCCGGCCGTCGCTGAGTCCTTCCGTGGCGAGGCCCGGCCCCGCGTGGGAGTGCGTGTCGATGAAGCCCGGCGCCACGTACAACCCCGTGGCGTCCACGACCTCGTCGGCGGGCACGTCTCCCAGGGCGCCCACCGCCACGATGCGATCCCCCCGGATGAGAACGTCGGCCCGGACCCAGGGGTTCCCTGCTCCGTCCAGGACCTTCCCGTTCCGGATGAGGACCGTGTGCTCCTGGGCCGACAGCCCTCCGGCCGCGGCGAGGAGGAGGATCGCGGAAGCGATGATGCGTCTCGACATCGGGTGTTCTCCTTGAATCACGATGGCCGTTCTCCGGGGAGCCGTCTCCGGCGATCCCTCGGCGTCTACGGTCTTCCCGCGCCGGCGGCGGCGCTCTCCATCCAGCGTGGCTCTCCCACGCCGAAGAAGCCGTCCTCCTCGACCTGGATGAAGTTCAGACGGGCGAACCAATCGCGCGGCCGGGGCTCTACGGAATACCCCATGGCGGCCAGCCCGGCAATCCCTTCCCACCCCTCCTCCACCTGGATCACCCCGTCGGCGGGGTGGATTCGCGGGCGCGCCAGGGCTTCGTCCAGCGGCAGTTGCTGGTCCACCACCCTGCTCAGCGTCGCCACCATGGCGGAGAGGATCCGGCGCGACCCGGCGCCGCCCGCCACCAGGTAGGGCCTTCCGTCGCGGGTCACCACCAGAGGCGCCTGCGACGACCACGGGCGATACCCCGGACCTCCGCCCGCGAGGTACCCGCCCAGCGTGGACGCGTAGAGGAACCCGAGCCCCGGCGTGACCACCCGCGCCCCCATGCTCGGTCCGAGCGACTGGGTGAGCGCCACCACGTTCCCCTCACCGTCCGCCACCGAGATGTGGGTCGTGAACGGCGGATCGACGTAGCCTCCGGCCCGGGCGCCCTCGCGGATCCCCGGAACGGACGCCGTGGCCGGCCGCGGGGAGGCATCCCGGACGGCGGAGGCTCCCCTCGCTCCCACGACCAGGCCCAGCCGACTCGCCACCTCCCCGGCCCGACGGTCCGCCAGGGAGTCGGACGTCAGCCAGGCGACCGCTACCGCCGGATCGTCGTGCTCGGCGATCTCCCGGTCCTGGAACCCGGCCAGGAGGGACTCGGCCAGCGTGGCCGCCCACCTCACCTCGTCCAGTTCCGCCAGAGGAAGCCGGTCCAGGATCTGGAGGATCTCGATGACCGTCACCCCCGACGCGGGAAGGTAGCTCCCGGCGAGATCGAGATCCCGGTACCGGCCGCGCCCCACGTACGAGTCCTCGGCGGAGTAGTCCTCGAGGTCCCGCAGGGTGACGAATCCCCCCTGCACCGACATGTCGTCGGCGATGCGCTCGGCCACCGGCCCCCGGTAGAAGGCGTCGTGCCCCCCGGTCGCCACCCGGTCCAGTACCTCGGCGAGCTCCGGTTGGACGAAGAGCGCGCCGGCGGCGGGACCCGACCCCCCTGGACCCGCGAAAGCGCGGGCCACCTCGGTGCCGGGCTCCAGCTCCGGCACGATGCCCGCGAAGCGCTCCCTTTCTCCGGCCGGGACGAACAGGCCGTTGCGGGCCCACCAGCGCGCCGGCTCCATCACCCGCGCCAGCGGGAGCGTCCCGTGCTCCGTGACCGCCCGGGTGAGCGCGGCCACCGTACCGGGGATCCCCACCGCTCCGTGTCCGTGCTCGCCCTTCGGCGCCGTGTCGGCATCGTAGACCGCCGGCACCGAAGTCGTGCCGTCGATGGCGTGGACGCTGCCGTCCGCGAGCCGGACGAGGATCTGCGTCCGCCCCCCCAACCCGGACTGGGTGGGCTCGGCCACGGTGAGGGCGAAGGCCGCCGCGACCGCGGCGTCGACGGCGTTCCCACCCGCCGCCAGCATCCGCCGCCCCGCCTCGGTGGCGTAGGGCGAGCCGCTCACCACCATCCCACCGGCGGCGCGAGCCACGGGCGGCGTGTCCGGCTCCCGGGAGGAGAACGGCGCCTGGGACGGGGGCAGCGTGCATCCCGCCAGGAGAAGCAGGGCCGACGGAACGAATCCACGCCTCCGCACACGTCTCATTTCGACACCTCCGACCCGCTCGTGAGGAAGATCCTCGCGTCCACCGCCTCCACCCCGTGCGCGTACACGAAGAGTGGGTTGACCTCCACCTCGGCGACCTCCGGGTGGTCCGCGATACAACGCGCCACCGACCGGGCCGCCACCACCACCGCGCCCAGATCGGCGTGCTCGGTCCCGCGGGCGCCGGTGAGCAAACCGTACGTCCGCAGCTCCGCCAGCATGGCCAGGATGTCGTCGTCCGCCACGGGCAGCACCCTGTGCGCCACGTCGCGGAGGACCTCCACCCAGATCCCTCCCGCCCCCAGCGTGAGGACGGGGCCCACGTCGGGGTCGCGTCGCGCCCCCACCAGGAACTCCGCCACCGGCTGCGCCC
>JAOUPR010000072.1 GCA_029879725.1 Gemmatimonadota bacterium
AGGATCCCGGCCGCCACGGGGTCGGTGTCGAAGCCCACGCCCGCGGCCATGTCGAAGGGAGCGGCGTCGGGGGTGTCGGCGTTCCACGCCACGGCCTCGCCGCGCACCGCGCGGAGGGCGCTCCGGGCGGCTCCGGACAGCGGCTCGCGGGCCTCCACCACCCGCACGTCCATCTGGTAGGGGAGTGTCCACCCGGCGGCGTCGTACGGTTGTTCGGGCGGCCCGTCGGGATACTCCCGCAGGTCGGGGTACTCCTGGACTTCGAGGAGCTGCTGCGCCACCGGCCCGAACTCCTGGTCCATGGCGATGACCCACGTCCCGGCGGGGTGCGTCACCCCTTCGTGGGTGACGGCCCCCGTGAGCTCGTGGATCCGCACACCGTTGAAGGCCAGCCGGCGCAGGAGCTCCACGGGCGCCATGGGGTCACGCTGCTCCCGCGGGATGAAGTAGGCGTACGGCGGTCGGGTCCGGTACCGGGCGATGGCGTCGCGCCCCGACTGGTAGCGGTTGTAAAGGAGGTCTTCCCGGTACTTGGCGGCCCAGTCGAGGACGGCGATGGAGCCCACGCGCATGTAGTCCACGGCGTCCCTGAGATGCCACCACCCGCCTTCCCACGGGCTGGGATAGAGCGTCTCGGCGCGGAGATCCCGCCGGCTCTCCGGGTAGTCGGCCAGGGTGTACAGGTACGGTGTGGCGTACCGGTAGAGCGCCGTCTCCGTCCAGAAGGCCGCCTGGTGCTGGAGGACGGGGAGGTAGTCCACGTACCCCGGGTACCAGGCGTCGAATCCGGTTCCCATGTGGACGGCGCCCCGCATCCCCCTGGACTCGAGCATCTGGGCGATGGTCATCCCCAGGGTGTTCACGGTGCGGGAGATCAGGGGCGGGGCCTGCGGCGTGATGGGCTCGGCGAAGGGAGGGAGCCAGATGCGGGTCGGGAAGGGAGAGCTCTGGTGGTGCACGTAGATGATCTGCGGCTCCCACTCGCGCCACGTCCGGTACATCCCCCGCGACTCCACCATGTTGAGCATGTAGGCGTCGCGGTTGTTGTCGTGCCCCACGTACTTCTGGTAGAGCTCGGGGAGGGGGGCGGTCTCGAACTCCGTCCCCACGTTGGAGCGGTACCAGTCGGCCACGATGGTCTGGCCGTCGGGGTTCAGGGAGGGCCAGAGGACCAAGATGACGTTGTCCCGGATGGCCTGGATGCGGGGGTCTTCGCTGGAGGCCAGCTCGTACGCCAGGTGGATGGTGTGCTGCACCCCCGCGACCTCGGTGGCGTGGAGCCCGCCGCTCACGTCGACGATGGCCACCCCGTCGCGGGCGAGGGCACGGGCCTCGCCGTCGGTGAGCCCCTCGGGGTGGGCGAGGCGCCGCGCCGTCTCCTTGTGCCGCTCCAGCGCCGCCAGGTTCTCCGGCGACGAGATCACCGCGATGCGCCACGACCGCCCGAACGAGGTGCGCCCCGTCTCCAGGAGCGTCACCCGGTCCGACGCGCCGGCCAGCGCCTCGAAATACCGGATGGACTCCTCGTACGTGGTGAGCGTGAAGTCGTCCCCCGGATCGAATCCCAGCACCGACGCCGGCGTGGGGACCTGGGCCGCCCCCGGCGCCGGGACCAGCGCCGCCGCGAAGACGACGGCCAGGAGCGCGCGGCCCGCGAAGCCCACTACATCCAACTCCGCTCGCGGAATCCGCGCAGCGTCTCGGCCCACCGCTCCATCTCCTCGGGGAGTCCGAAGGAGACGCGGTTCCAACCCAGCATGGGCGGGAAGGGCCGGCCCACGCGGATTCCCGCGTCGCGCATCCGCCCGATGTACGAACCGAGATCTCCGTGGATGCGGTGCATGATGAAGTTGGTCTGCGTGGGAAGGTACTCCAGGCTCAGCTCGTCCAGGGTGGCGTGGGCGATCTGCTTGGCGGCGTCGTTCACCGCCACGCTCCGGGCCACGAGATCCTGGTCTCCCAGGGACGCCAGGGCGGCGTGGGAAGCCAGCACGTTGGCGTTGTTGGAGCTGATGAAGTCGCGCAGGCGGCCGATCGTGCCGGGGTGGGCCACGCCGTACCCCAGACGCAGCCCCGCCATCCCGAAGATCTTGGAGAAGGTGCGCACCACGATGACGTTGGGGTGGGCGTCCACCAGCGGGAGAGCCGAGGTGTACCGCGGGTCGTCCACGTATTCGAAGTACGCCTCGTCCACCAGGAACATGGTGGTCTCGGGTGCGTCGGCGATCCACTCGTTCAGCTCGGCGGAGGGCGTGACCGTGCCCGTCGGATTGTTGGGATTGCAGACGTACACGACGGAGGGACGGCGGTCCTTCTCGGCCACTTCGCGCATCCGGCCCAGGTCGTGGCTCATGTCCGGGAGGAGGGGGACGGCAACCATGTCGTAGGCGAAGGGCCGTTGGTAGCGCGGCACGTCCTCGAAGGTGGGCTCCGCCACCACCATGGGCGCGTGGGGCGACTGGTACGCCTGCACCGCCATCTGGAGGACCTCGGTGGATCCCGCTCCCAGGATCACGTGATCCGGCGTGGTGCCGAGCTGCCTCGCCAGTGCGGCCTCCACCTCACGTGCGGCGTCACTCGGGTATCGGTTGGCCACCGGGATGGCGTCGATGACCGCTTGGCGCGCGCGGGGCGACAATCCGAGGGGGTTCTCGTTGGAGCTGAGCCGTATGGTTCCGTCGGGGAGCGTCTTCCCCGGACCCCATCCGGGGACTCCGGCGAGGAGGGATCCGAGGGCGCCGCCGGCGCCCGAGACGCCGGCCAGACCGGCGGTCATTCCTGCGGTGACGAATCCTCGGCGATCCATGCTCCCTCCTTGGCGTGGTCCTTCTTCCGGGTCGTGGGCGGGGCTTCCGTGAGCGGTCGTGGGGCAATGTGGGGTGGAGCATGGCTGGATCGAAAGGGCTTCGTCCCCTAGGATGGAGTATGCAGCGGGGGTGTCGCGGCGCCGCGTGCCCTGTCCACGGTCACCCATTCGACTCGATCCATGCGGACTCATCCTGTCTTTCTCCTGGCCCTCGCCTGCGGATGCGCCGGAGCGTTCACCCCTGCCCGGGCGCAGGTTCCTGAAGCTCCCGCACGGTACGACGCGGACCTGCTGTCCGCGGAGTTCCACAGGGGGCGCCGCACCGAGGTCATGGCCAGGCTTCCCCACAACGCCCTAGCCATCTTCTTCGCCGCGCCGGTGCGCAATCGTTCCAACGACGTGAACTTCGAGTACCGGCAGGACAGCGACTTCCTCTACCTCACGGGGTCCGCCGAGGCGGGCTCGGTGCTCGTGCTGGCGCCGGGAGGGGTCGAAGTGGACGGCCGCACGGTGCGTGAGATCCTCTTCGTCCCGCCCCGGGATCCGGCCCAGGAGGTGTGGACGGGACGTCGGTTGGGGACGGAGCGGGCCGAGCGGGATCTCGGGATGGAACGGGCCCTGGACGCGACCCGCTTCGCCGATGTGATGGGGCCCTTCCTTGCGAACCCGGCGTACAAGGTCTACCACGTCGATCTCCCGGACGGAGTGCCGGCGTGGTCGGAGTTGGAGACCCAACTCGGGGTGTTCCTGGAGCATCAGGACCCGGTGCGCGTCACCGCCCCGGGCACCACGGGATACGTCCTGAGAGCCGTGCTCCGCACCGCCGACCCCGACGCCTGGCGCCGACTCCGGGGGTACGCCGTGGCGTCGGTGGATCCCACGGCGCTCCGGGATCCCACGCTGCGGGCGCTCGCCTCCAACCTCATCGCGTCCGCCTCCTTCGAGGACTGGAAGGTGCGCAGGGAGGAGCTGCTGGCCGGCCGTCCCGACGGCGTGACGCTGCGGCGGGTTCTCGACGAGCTCCGGACGGTCAAGACCGACGAGGAGATGGCCCTTCTGAAGCGCGCCATCGAGATCACGGAGGAGGCCCACCGCGAGGTCATGCGACAGGTGGAGGCCGGCTGGGCCGAGTACCAGATCGAGGCGTTGGTGGAGTACACGTTCAAGAGGAATGGGGCCGAGGAGCCCGGATTTCCCAGCATCGTGGGGAGCGGAGAGAACAGCACCATCCTCCACTACGAGACGAACCGCCGCGTCACGCGTCCCGGGGAGGTGGTGGTCGTGGACATCGGGGCCGAGTACCACGGCTACTCCGCCGACGTGACCCGGACCGTGCCGCTGGACGGGCGCTTCTCTCCCGAGCAGCGGGCCATCTACCAGTTGGTCTACGATGCTCAGGAAGCCGGAATCGCGGCGTCCCGCGCAGGCGCCGGGTTCGCCGACCCGGGCCAGGAGGCCGCCAGGGTCCTCGCGGAGGGGCTGGCCCGCCTGGGGTTGATCCGGGAGGCGTCGGACACCCGCGGGCTGCGCCGCTTCTTCATGCACGGGACGAGCCACTATCTCGGGCTGGACGTGCACGACGTGGGCCTTCAGGGCGAACTCGTTCCGGGAGCCGTGATCACGGTGGAGCCGGGGCTCTACATCGCCCCCGCCGAAGACATCGATCCCAGGTGGTGGAACATCGGCGTGCGCATCGAAGACGATGTCCTCATCACGGAGGATGGCCCGGTGATCCTCTCCGGTGACGCGCCCCGCCACCCCGACGACGTCGAGCGGATGATGCAGGGGAGGCCGGTCTCGGACGGCTGACGGGAAAGAGTACGAAGAAGCCCCGCGGACGTATCCGCGGGGCCTTCGCCGTTCAAAGGATGGGTGTCGCGTCAGTCCGCGGCTGAGATGGGTATGGGCTCGGGCACCACGTCCGGGAGGAGCGTTTCTCCCTCGGTCCGCGCCACGAACGCGGCGCAACTCAGGTCCCCTGTGACGTTCACCGACGTGCGGAGCATATCCAGGATGCGATCGACGCCGAGGATCAGGGCGATCCCCGCCTGCACCTGACCTTGAAGTCCCACCGAGTTCAGCACGATGATCAGGGTGATGATTCCGGCGCTGGGCACGCCCGCCGCGCCGATGGACGCCAGCGTGGCGGTCATGACGATGATCATCTGATCCGCGAGATCCAGGGGGATTCCGTAGATCTGCGCGATGAACATCACCGCCACCGCCTGGTAGAGCGCGGTGCCGTCCATGTTGATGGTGGCGCCGAGGGGAAGGACGAAGCTCGCCACCTCGTTGGACACGCCCAGCTTCTCCTCCGCCGTCTCGATGGTGAGGGGGAGAGTGGCGTTGGACGATGAGGTGGAGAAGGCTAAGAGAGGCACCGCGGCGATGCGCTTGTAGAACCTGGCCGGGTTGAGACCGGCAAGGAATCGCAAGACCAGCGCGTACGTTCCGAAGGCGTGGAGGAGGAGTCCGGACACCACGACCAGCGTGTACACGGCGAGGCTCTGCAGAAGATCGAACCCGAAGTTCCCTACCACGGAGGCGATGAGCACGAACACGGCGTACGGCGCCAGTTCCATGATCCAGTTGATGAGGACCATGGACGTTTCGTTGACCCCTTCGAAGAACTTCAGCACCGCGTCGCGGCGATCGGCCTGGATGACCGTGAGCGCGGCTCCGAAGCAGATCGTGAAGAAGATCAGGGGCAGAAGCTCCATGTTGGCCGCGGCCTGGATCGGGTTCCGCGGAATCACCGACATGAGGGTTTCCACCCAGGACGGGGCGTTGGCCGCCAGGTCCATGCGGGCCGCGGCATCACCACCGTAACGGGCGGCCAACTCGTTCCGCGTGGTCTCGGCTACCCCGGCCCCCGGCTTGACGATGTTGGACAGACCGAGGCCGATGGACACCGCCACGGCCGTGGTGCACATGTAGAAGAGGAGGGTCTTGCCTCCGATGCGGCCCAGCTTCCTCAGGTCACCGAGAGACGCCGTGCCCACCAGGAGGCTCGCGACCACCAGAGGCACCACGATCATCGTGATGAGGTTGATGAAGGCGGTGCCCAGGGGCTCGAGGGCGCCGAGGAAGTTCTGGAAGGGCTCGATTCCGGAAAGATTGGCGGCGGCCCCCACGACGGCGCCGGCTACGAGTCCGATGAGAATCTTGGTGTAGAGCTGCATTTCCGCGTACCCAATGAAGAGCGTTCCCGATGG
This sequence comes from Gemmatimonadota bacterium, assembly GCA_029879725.1. Classification (GTDB taxonomy): domain Bacteria; phylum Gemmatimonadota; class Gemmatimonadetes; order Longimicrobiales; family Gaopeijiaceae; genus JAOUPR01. The sequence continues at coordinate 6,022 of JAOUPR010000072.1, forward strand.
TTTCCGAAGGGAGAGAATAGACGTGCACGCCCACCCGCGGCAAGCGGAGATCAGTCGCGCAACCGAACTTCTCCGCGGATGATGCGGTCGCCCTCCATCACGTCGTCCACCACCTTCATGCTCGAGACGACTTCGCCGAAGAGGGTGTAGTCGTGATCCAGGCGGACGTTGTCCACCAGGTTCACGAAGATCTGCCCGTCGCCGGTGTCCCGCCCGCGGGTGGAGAGCCCCACCGTGCCCCGCCAGTGCGACGGGAGTCCGAGCTCGTCGCGGGTGAAGGGGCCGTCTCCACTGTATTCGTTCGCGTCGGGACTCCCTCCCTGGATCACGAAGAGGGGCTCCACGCGGTGGAAGGTGAGGCCGTCGAAATATCCTTCCTCGACCAGGCGGGCGAAGCGGTGGGCGTTGGTGGCGGCCCACTCCGGGCGGAGGCGGATCTCGATCTCGCTCCCGCTCTCCATGTGGAGCACGACGGAGCTCCGCATCAACCGGGAGAATTCTCTCGCGGTGGGGAGGGGGAGGCGGGGGAGGGGGTGCGGGTCGGCGGCGTGCGGCTCGCCCGTCCACTCCGTCAGGATGGACGCCGCCCGCTCCGCGACGGCCGGATCGAAGTCGGCCAGATACGGAAGGAGGACGTCGGTGTCGGCGGCGGACCCCACCTCCGCGATGAGCGCCAGAAGCGCCAGTCGTGGGTCCCGCAGGGTCTCGCGGCGGCGCTCGGTGAGGCGCCGGAGGGCGTCCACCGCCGGGGCCATGGACGCGCCCGGATCGGCGGTGCCGCTCAGGAGGCGGGCGGCCGTGAGCGTCGACTGTGGTTCCCCCACCGCGAGCTGCGCCAACAGGATCTCGTCGGCTCCGTGCCCCAGCAGGGCGACCAGGCCCTCCACGGTGACGGTGCGCACGTTCGCGGACGGGTCCCCGGCCAGGGCACGCAGCGTGGCTTCGTCGCCCAGCACGGTGGCGGCTCTGGCCGCGTACGTACGCACGAAGGGATTCGGGTGACCGGCGAACCGAGGGAGGAATTCCCCGGCGGCCGGCGCGTCGATCCCGGCCAGTGACACCAGGGCGTGCACGGGCTCGTGCCATCCCTCCTCGCCGCCCGCGGGGAGGGTGGCCGCCACGGCCTTCAGCCTCTCCGTCTGGATGTCCACGTCGGGGCAGGGCCGGGCCAGCGCGTCGAGCGCGGCCACGCGGATCCGCGGTGTCTCATCGAACTCGGTGAGCGAGAGGAGGCGGCGGCAGGCCAGGTCGTCACGGGCTCCCCGGTCGACGACCCGCGTCGCGGCCAGGCGGGTGGCGGGCGACGGGTCCCGGAGAGCCCGGCGCAGGAACTCGTCCTGCTCCGCGCGGGGGAGCTGCTCCAGGGCACCGGACGCGACGTAACGGACCCGGGGATCCGGATCACGCAGCGCCGGCTCCAGGATCAGCGCGGGGAGGGAGCCGATTCGCGCCAGCGCATCCAACGAGAGCGCTCGGATGCGGGGACCCTCGGCGCCCGGCGTGCTTTCCATGGGTTCATGGCGCACCATCTCCCGGAGACGGTCGACGAGTGTCCCGTCGGGGTCGAAGTCCGGTCCGGCCCGTCGCAGGAGGTGCTGGATTCCCACCGCGACCCCCACCAACGTCTCCGGCGGCGCGAACTCCGAAGCCGGAGACCGGGACAGTGTGATCAGCGCCTCCACCACCTCGCTCCGCCGGTCCACGTCCACCCGGAGCCTACCGAGGGACCGCGCCAGCACCCCGAGGGCCTCCGTGTCCCTCTCGTTCTCCACCCGCCCCAGGAGGTCGTCCAGCACCGCCGTCCCGTCCCGTCCGTGCACGCTCTGCGCCAGCGCGTTGACGGCCTCCGTGCGGACCCCGGCCACGGAATCGGTGAGAAGGTCCGCGATGGCGGACGACACGGATGGATCCTCCAGCCGGCCCAGGGCGCGCACCGTGAGCAGGCGGTCCACCTCCGAGGGGGAGTGGAGTCCCGCCAGGAGAGAGTCTCGCCCCTCCGAGTCGGCTACCCGGGCATCTTCCAGCGCGAGGACGCGGAGGTGTGAGGACACCACGGCGTCCCGTTCCCCCGCGTCCGTCCATGAGCAGCCGGCTACGAAGACCGCCAGGAGGACGCCGGAGACGAGGGTCGGTTCAGGGATGGAGCGTCGCGCGAAGTTCATGGGATCCGGGGCTTGGAATACGACGGTCGGGAGACTCGCCAAGTGTATGTCCCGCCCCCTCTTCCCGGTACCCCGCCCGGCTACGCGTCCGGATAGCGCTGGGTCAGCGACGCCAGGATCCCCTCGAGCTCCGCCACCGTGCACCCGTCGAAGCGGCGCTGACAGACGCCCTCGTACGCCTGGCAGAGGGTGCGGCACCCCGGTGCGTCGATGAGTTGGTCCGCCATCTGGAAGAGGATGTTGTCTTCCTTCCCGATGTGGGCGCGGATGAGGTCGACGTACCCGAGACCGGCGTGACGGAGGCGGGCCTGCGCGTCCGCGTCCCCGGCCCGCGCGGGCTCCAGCGCGTCGGCCATGGCCTTCGCGAAGGCGCGCCCTTGCTCGTGCTCGTACAGCATCACGGCGATGGGACCGGCCTGCCGTGACATCCCCCGGGCTTCCAGCTCGGGAAAGAGGAGGTCCTCCTCCTTTCCGTGGTGGAGGGCGTCGGCGTAGAGGCGGATGAAGGAGACGCAGTCTCCGACGGCGTCGTAGTCGAAGGCGCCGGGTTCCGGCTCCGTGGCCAGCACCTCCTCCAGGATGGAGGCGATGCGGAGGATGTTCACGTGCTGGTCGCGGAGGATCCGGGTGGGCGTGTCGGTCATGTCGTGAGTTCGTAGAGGGGTTCGAAACGGGCGGTGAAGTGGCGGAGGACCGGGGCTTGCTCGACGAACCGGAATCCGCCGATCCTCTCCCGGCGGTCCCACACGTCCAGCGTGATGTCCACGAGGTAGTCCACCTGGCTCTTGGTGTAGACGCGCCGGGGAATGGCCAGGCGCACGAGCTCCATGCGGGCGGTGACCTCCTCGCCGGTGACGGGGTCCGGGTGGCCGAACATGGTGGTGCCGATCTCCACGGCGCGTACGCCACCCTCCAGGTAGAACTCCGAGACCAGCGACTGTCCGGGGAGCTGCGCCGGCGGGACGTGGGGGAGGAAGGCGGCGGCGTCCACGTAGACGGCGTGGCCTCCAGGAGGCTGGACGATGGGGATGCCCCCATTGGTGAGGTGCTCCCCCAGATAGCGGATCACCTCGATGCGGTACGTCAGGTAGTCCTCGTGCAGGACCTCCTGGAGGCCCACGGCGATGGCGTCCAGATCCCGGCCGGCCAGCCCTCCGTAGGTCGGGAATCCCTCGGTCAGGATGAGGAGGTTCTCCTCCTGGCGGGTGAGGACGTCGTCGTTGGAGGCCAGGAACCCTCCGATGTTGGCCAGTCCGTCCTTCTTTGCCGACATGGTGCACCCGTCGGCCCAGGAGAACATCTCCCGCGCGATCTCCTTCACGCCACGGTCGGCGTACCCGTCCTCGCGCTGCTTGATGAGGAAGGCGTTCTCCGCGAAGCGGCAGGCGTCCAGGTAGAGAGGGATGCCGTGGGTCCGGCACACCTCGCTGACCTCCCGGATGTTGGCCATGGAGACGGGCTGGCCACCTCCGGTGTTGTTGGTGACGGTGAGCATGCAGAGGGGGATCTGCGCCGCCCCTTCCTGGGCGATGAGGGTTCGCAGCGCGCCTACGTCCATGTTCCCCTTGAAGGGGTGCAGGTCCGCGGGGACGAGCCCTTCCGGAACCGGAAGGTCCATGGCCACCGCGCCGGTGGCTTCCACGTTGGCCCGGGTGGTGTCGAAGTGCGTGTTGCTGGGCACCACCTGTCCGGGGCGGCACACGGTGGAGAAGAGGATGCGCTCGGCGGCGCGCCCCTGGTGGGTGGGAATCACGTGCCGGAATCCGAAGATGTCCTTCACCGCGGCCTCGAAGCGGTACCACGACCGCGAACCCGCGTAGGACTCGTCCCCCAGCATCAGGGCCGACCACTGCTCCGCGCTCATGGCGGAGGTGCCCGAGTCGGTGAGGAGGTCGATGAGGACGTCGTCCGCACGGAGCTTGAAGACGTTGTATCCCGCCTCCACGAGGTGGGCCAGGCGCTCCTTTCGGGTGGTCAGTCGAATGGGCTCGACGACCTTGATGCGGAACGGCTCGATGATGCGCCGGGGCCGGGTCACGGCGTCACCACCACCCGGATGGCGTCTCCGGAGCGCAGGGTATCCAGTGCCTGTCCGATCTCCTCCAGCGGGAAGCGATGCGTCACCAGATCGGCCAGGTTGATCTGACCCCGGCGGACCATCTCGATGGCCCGCGGATAGTCCACCGGGCGGCACCCCAGCGACCCCACCACCTCGAGCTCGCGGAACATGACCCGCCCGGCGTTGAGGGACATGGTCTCGGGGCTGTAGCCGACCAGGACCAGGCGGCCGCCCGTGGCCAGTGCGTTGAGGGCCTGCTCCTGCGTGGCCGCCTTCCCCACGACCTCGAAGGCCACGCGGGCGCCTCCCCCGGTGAGCTTGCGCAATTCCTTGTCCAGACGGTCCACGGAGGTCGGGTTCACCGTGGCCTCGGCGCCCAGCCGGCGCGCCCATTCGAGCTTCGCGTCGGAGACGTCCACGGCGACCACCCTGCCGCCCAGCGCGGTCGCCATCTGCACGACGTTGAGCCCCACCCCTCCGCACCCGAACACCACCACCGCGTCGCCCGGGCGGACCTCTCCCCGGTTCACGACGGCGTGATAGGGCGTGGTGATGGCGTCGGCGATGATGGACCCCTCCACGAGCGGGATCTCCCCGGGGAGGTGGAAGGTGTCCTTGGCCGGAACCACGACGTACTCGGCGAATCCACCGTCCACGGTGTTCCCCAGCATGCAGCTGTGGGCGCAGATGTTCTCACGACCTTCCCGGCAGGCGGTGCAGACGCCGCAGGTGGTGACCGCCACCGCGAGGACACGGTCGCCGGGGCGCTTGTCCGCGACGCGCTTCCCCACCGCCTCCACCCTGCCCGAGATCTCGTGCCCCAGGATCAGAGGGGGTTCCTTGAAGGTGGGGGTGCCGTGGTCGATGTAGTGGAGGTCGGTGTGGCAGACGCCGCACCCCGCCACGCGGATCAGGACCTCGTCGGGGCCCGGAGAGGGCGTGGGCGCCTCCTCCACCGTGAGGGGCTGGTGGGCTCCATGGAAGATGGCGGCCTTCACGGCTCTCTCCTGGGTTGGTGTGGGCGTGTCTTCGCCGATGCCCGGGTGTAGATGACCCGGAAGAGGGTCAGGGCCAGGGTGCACCCTTCGCACTCCCGGGCCAGCTCCCCGGGGAGGACTTCGTCCATGAGCACCTCCTGTCCCGTTGCCTCGTACAACTCACGGATCTCGTCCAGACGTGGAGGAGATCCGGTGAACCGTCGCGCCCACCCCTCCGACGCCAGTTCGGCGTCGCGCGCGCGGCGCATGGGGGGCACCTCCGTCTGGGTGAGCCCCACGGCCGGGGGTGGCGGCTCCTTCACGCTGCCAGCTTCTCCATGCGCCGCCGGGCCAGGATGGCCGCGCCGATGGCCGCGGTGAACTGCACCTGGTGTTCCGGAGGGACGTTCACCTGGTCGCCCAGGTGCTCGCGCATCACCCGAACCATGGTGGGAAAGCGCATGATCCCCCCCATGAGGGTGAACTCGGGCTCCATCTGGACCCGCTTCATGAGGCGTACCGACCGTTCGATGAGCGACTCCATGGCGCCGTGCATGATGTCGGCGGGCTGGGCGCCGTTGCTCACGTGGTTGATGACCTCCGATTCGGCGAAGACCGCGCACACCCCCGAGATGGGGACGGGATCCTTGGCGTACTCCACCAGCGGTCCGATCTCCTGGATGCCGTATCCCAGGTAGCGGGCCGTCTTTTCCAGGAAGGCTCCGGTGCCCGCCGCGCACTTGTCGTTGAGGCGGAAGGACTGGACCTTCCCGGTGTCTCCCAGGCGCATGGCCTTCATGGTCTGGCCGCCCACGTCGAGGACGGTGCGCGTGCCGGGGTAGAACCACCGGCTCCCCCAGGCGCCCGCGGTGAGGTCGGTGGCCTGAACGTCGCGGAAGGGGATCTGGTTGCGCCCGTACCCGGTGCTGGCCACGTAGGCCAGGTCGTCCCGGGAGAGCTCCGCTTCGGCCAGGGCCTGCGTCAGAGCCTCCTCGGCGGCTTCCACCAGCCGGAAGCCGGTCTGGCGGATCCCCGTGGCCAGGAGTTCGCCGTCCAGCGACATCAGCGCCGCCTTCGTGTACGTGGACCCCACGTCGATCCCAGCGGTGTACTTCATGCCACCACCTCCTTCTCGGGCGATGCGGACCGTCCCTTGATCCGCTCCAGGGCGAAGAGGGCGGCGCCCAGGGCGCCGATGTAGTGGGACTCCTCGCTCACGTTCAACTCGGCGTGAAGCATGTCGTTGAGCACCGCCACCATGGCTTCGTTGCGGGTCACGCCGCCGGTGAAGGTGATCTCCCCCTCGATCCCCACCCGCCGGAGCAGGGCGATGGAGCGCGACGCGATGGAACGGTGCACGCCCAGGAGGATGTCCTCGATCTTCTTCCCCCGGGCCAGCCAGGAGAGGACCTCCGACTCGGCGAACACGGTGCAGGTCGTGCTGATGTTGACCGGGCGCACGCCCCGTAGCGCCGTGGGCCCCAGCTCGTCCAGCCCCAGCTCCAGCGCGGCGGCGGCCGACTGGAGGAAGCGGCCGGTTCCGGCGGCGCACTTGTCGTTCATGCAGAAGTCGATGACGTCGCCGCCCGGCTGGATGCGGATGGCCTTGGTGTCCTGACCGCCCATGTCCAGCACCGTCTCCGTGCCCGGGAACATGTGGGCGGCGCCCCGGGCGTGGCACACGATCTCGGTGATCTGGGTGTCGCCGAACTCCACGCGGTAGCGGCCGTAGCCGGTGCCGATGACGAAGGTCACGTCCTCTTCGGGGACGTCTCCCGATTTCAGTGCCTCACGGAAGGCGTGCTCGGCGGCCTGGACCACGTTCGCCCCGGTGGGGAGGAGCGCCCGACCCACGATGGCGCCGGCCTCGTCCACGATGATGGCCTTGGTCTGGGTGGACCCCACGTCCACTCCCGCTGCGAATGCCATGGTATTCCTCCCGTCAGGTCGTGGGGGCAGTGGAGGCCGTGGGCGCGTCCATTCCCTTGCGGATGCGCCGCGACTCCAAACCTTCGAAGAAGGCGTCGATGCGGTTCTTGAGCTGCGCTTCGGACACCACCCGCTTGTCCATCATGTCCGACTCGATGTAGAGGCAGAGGACGTCGCGTTCGTCGAGGACCACGCGCCGGCTGTCCGCCAGCCCGGTGGACACCGTGCGGCAACTCTTCACCGGGTGGTACACGACGCCGTCGGCGTCGAAGGCGTCGATGGCCTCCTTGAGATAGCGGTCGTGGAAGAGCATGGAGTCCACGGCGCGCCGCACGCTGAGGAGCACCCCTTCCGCCAGGCTCTCGAGGGGTCGGTCCAGGTCGTACTCGAAGTCCAGGTTCAGCCCGCCCGAGGCGAACCAGGTGTAGGTCGAGCTCACGAACACGCCGCCCCAGTCCGTGAAGAGCTGGTAGAAGCGGCGGAAGATGGGATAGCACGGCACCCCCACGAAGATGAGGCGATGCTCGGTGTCGTGGTCCACCAGGGGCCCGATCCCGTGGGCCGCCTTGTACTCCATCTCCTCGGCGAGATCCTCGAAGTAGCGGGCGCCCGCTTCGGTTCCCCGCAGCGCGTTGGCCACGCCCAGGTAGATGGTGCCCTCCATCATGGCGTCGAACACCGCCGGCTTCGCGCGGTTCAGCTCCAGGACGCGCCGCCAGGCGCGCCCCATCCGGTTCGTCAGCTCCAGCACTTCGCGCAGGCGGTCGATGTCGAAGGCCTTCCCGGTGAGCTCCTCCAGGTGGCCGATCAGCTCGTTCATCTGGAACTGGACGTACGCCTGGTCCGGCGCCAGCTCGGCGGCGGTGGGGCCGCCGTTGTCGGGAGCCTTGCGGCTCTGGGGCACGTCCACCGTCACGATGGGGATGTCGTAGAGGCGTTCCCAGATCTCCGCCCACTTCAGGTAGGTGTTGCACGCGTTGGTGAGCACCGCGATGGACGGGGGCGGGATCCGCCCCATGGGGTGGTCCCCCTTGCGGATCTGGAGGGCGTAGTCCGCCTTCACGTATCCGCACACGTCCGGGGAGAACCCGTGGTCCTCGGCCAGGTTCAGGTACTCGTCGGCCACGCGCCGCACCGCCGTCTGGAGCGACGTGATCTCCGGGAAGACGGTGTGGACGTCGAAGGTGCGCACGATCTCCGCCAGGCTGCCCATGACGAAGACGTAGGCGGTGTGTTCGCCCCTCTCCGCGGCGGTGCCCAGTTCGGTGAACCAGTCACGGAACAGGGCCGCGCCGTCACGGGCGCCGCGGCCGACGAGATCCTCGGGAGAAATGGTGGAAGTCATGGGTGTCGCCTCAGTCGAAGAGCAGGTTTTCCACGAAGGTTTCGAGCTGGATCTGGAGGTGGTCGAAGGAGGTCATGCGCTCCTCGAACTCGGTGACGAAGTAGGGGATGTCCTCCTCGTCGAGGGCCTGGCTGTACGCCACCTGCTCGTCCAGGCCGGGCTCGCACATCTTGGCGGCGGATACGATGGCCGCCGCGGCCCCGGCATCGCGGATCCGCCGGATGAGCATCTTCTCCTTGGGCTTCCGCAGGTCGTGCTGCACCGGGCTGTACGACGAGTCGTCCAGGTAGGCCTGGGCCAGATTGGCCACCGGATCCCCCTCGGTGGGGACGTCGGAGAGGATCCACCGCAGCCCGATGAGGAGGTCGTCGTCCACCACGTGGCAGAACTGGGCGATGGCCAGCAGGAGGTCCAGGGGGGGCTGCTCGCAGAACCCGCCCTCGAAGACCACGCGGATCTTGTCCTGCCGGCGGGCATCCCTCTCCCGGATGCGGGGGAGCGCCCACTCGAGCACCTCGTTGTGCTCCTCCCGCGTCACGATTCCCCCGAGCGCGGTGAGGACGTAGGCCTCGTCCACGGGGAGGAGCCAGGGCGTGTCCCGCTTGATGGAGTACAGCTCGCGGAGGAGCCGGCGGTTGGTGTTGAATACCTCGATGGCGCCGCGGATGGCCTCGTCGGAGACCGTCACGCCGGACATCTCCTCGATGTCCCCCAGGACCCGCCGGTACTCCTGGGCGAGATAGGTGCCCGAGAAGGCGGAGTTGGGATTCTGGGGGAGATAGAGGATCTGGGCCGGCTCCGGACGGTTGCGGCTCCAGATCCCCGCCAGGTTGCGCGCGGCGTCGCAGATGGGGTGGGTCACGAACATGTCCACCTGGAGACGCCCGGTCATGGCCAGCTCCAGCGACGTGCGCAGGATGGAGCAGAGGTACGACCCGAAGCGCGAGTCGGCCTGCTCCCGCTCCACCTGGGCGCCCCGGAACTTCACGGGGAGGACTCCGGCGGCGTGGGCCAGCTCTTCCGGGAAGTAGACCTGGAAGTGTCCCAGCACCTTTCCGCCGGTTTCCCGCCACTTCTTCACCGTGGGGAAGTCGGGGTCCTCGACCATCTCCCGGCAGTACCAGAAGACCTCCTTCAGCCCCTGGTCGTACGGCACGTCGAGGAGTCGCACGGCGGGGTGGGGGAGGGGCCGGGGCGCCGGGGCGGCTCCGGGGCGGGCAGTCGGATCCATGGTCACGCTCCCTTCCACTGGGGAGGACGCTTCTCCATGAAGGCAGCGAGGCCTTCGTGGGCGTCCTCCAGCTTCATCAGATCGTCGAGGTACAGACATTCCGCGGCGTGCAGCGCTTCGCCCAGGGGCGCGTCGATCCCCTCCACCACGGCGCGTTTCGTCAGGCGTAGCACCGGAGGACTCAGCGAGGCCAGATCGCGGGCATAGGCGGTGGCCGCTTCCGGAAATCCGTCCGCGGAGCGGACGTGCTGCACCATCCCCATGGCGAAGGCTTCCTCCGCCGTGAGGGTCCGGCCGGTGAGGATCAGGTCCAGCGCACGGGCCCGGCCCACCAGACGGGGGAGCGCCGCGGCCGCGAAGGGCGGGAAGACCCCCAGCCGGATCTCGGGCTGACCCACCTTGGCGCCTTCCCGGGCCACGATCAGGTCGCAGGCCAGCGCGACCTCCAGCCCGCCCCCCAGCGCCGCCCCGTTGAGGGCGGCCACCGTGGGGATCTCCAGGGAGACGAGGTGCGCGAGGGCCGCGTGGAACGTGCGAATCATGTCCTCCACGCGGTCCTCCGTGTGGTCCGCCACGTCCACTCCGGCGCAGAAGGCCTTCCCCGCGCCGGTGACCAGCAGCACCGCGACGCCGGGGTCGGAGGCCACCACGTCCAGAGCCTCCGCCAACTCACGCAGCATCTCCACCGTGAGGACGTTCAGGGGTGGCCGGTCCAGCGTGAGGGTGCACAGTCCGTCGTCCTCCTCCAGGTGGAGATGCCGGAAGGGCCCTGCCGCCGCGGGCGGGTTCACTATTCCGCTCCCGCCCCCGCGGCGACTCCCGCGAGAGAGTGGCCACACGCGCCGCAGAAGGTGAAGTGCTGGGGGATCCCTTCAGCGCCGCAGTCCGGGCACGTCAGGGCCGGGGGGCCCCACACGAACTCGCTGGACCCGCCCGATGCCGCACGCTCCCGCATCTCCATGTAGGCGGGCGGGCGCTTCTGCACGAAGGCGCGCATCCCCTCCCACGGCTCCATGCTGGTGTAGTGGGTGGACAGCCAGTCGCGGGCGTGGCCGATGGTGCCGTGCCAGGCCAGGTCCTTCCAGTAGTTCACCTGCTGCTTGGTGTAGCGGGCGCACTCCGGGAACTGCTGGAGCAGCTTGCCGGTGAGGTCGTCCACCTCCCGGTCCAGGCGCTCCAGGTTGATGGCGTGGCCGTCCTCACCCTTCTGGGCCTTCCGGATCTGCTCGGGTGTCGCCCCCTCGATGAACTTCCCGTCCTTGGTGACGGAGGGTACCACGCGGTTCACCAGCCCCCAGTCCAGGCACTGATGCGCGGGGATCTGCCCGTTGAAGAGGAGCATCTCGCGCGCGCGCCGGTCACCGATGAGGATGGGGAGCCACTGGGTCGCGCCGCCGGCGGCCACGCTCCCCACCCGTGTGCCCACCTGGCCGATCCAGGCATGTTCGGCCATGACCGCCAGGTCACACGCCATCTGCGACTCGTTGCCGCCCCCCACCGCCATCCCGTTGAGACGGGCCACCACCGGCTTCCCCGCGTTCACGATGCTCTCGATATACGCCTGGAAGAGCCCCATGTACTTCCAGTAGTCCCGGGGCTTGGTGGTGTAGAGGGCCTCGTATTCCTTCACGTCGCCGCCGGTGCAGAAGGCGCGGTCGCCGGCCCCGGTGTAGACGATCACGCCGACCTGATCGTCGAAGGCGGCGTCGCGGAACGCGGTGGCCAACTCCACCAGGGCGGAGGTGGAGTAGGCGTTGTAGTTGAACGGTCGGTTGATGGTGACGCGGGCGACCCAGTCGCCCTTTTCGTAGAGGATCTCCTGGAAGCCGAAGTCCTCTGCGGGCCGCGTCTCGAAATAGCCCATGGTTCCCTCCCTGGGAGTGGTGTCGGTGTCGGGGTCGATGGAGGACTCACCAGGGGAGGGAACCGATGGATCGGTGGCAGGAGGTGGGTCCGGCGTGGGAGGATCAGGTCATGCCACGCCTCCTGCGGCTACCGGAGGCGCCGGTGCGCGGCGCAGCACCTCGTCCACGTGCGCCTCCGCGGGTCCGGCCAGGAGGTCGTGCAGCGCGTGGACCATCTCGGACGCGCACTCACCGGCCCAGTCGCCCGGGAGGAGGACCTTCGGGAGGAAGGGGTCTTCCAGGGGAAAGGACTGGTATTCGTGGATGAGGTGGAAGCGGAGGGCGAAGCAGTCCGCGTCCGACATGTCACCTGCCCGGAGCCGCGTCCGGCATTCGTCCACCCGGGGGGCCCAACGCCCGATGAACGCCTGATAGCGCTCGTGGATGGCGGGGAGATCCCAGCACTTCGCCACCAGTTCGTGGGGCGATCCCCCTCCCAGGCGGTGTGCTTCGAACATCTCGAGGCGGTCGGTGATTCCCAGGTGGCGGGCGATACGCAGAACGGGATCGGCCACCGCGTGGGGCGAGATCCAGAGACCGTTCCCCACGGATCCGCACCCGAGCCAGGCCAGGCGTGTGCGCATACGGTCCCGGAGGTGTCTCTGTTCCTCCGGAATGGAGTAGGCCAGGAGGAACCACTTTCCGTCCCAGGGACGGTCCGTGGGCGGATGGAAGATCCGTTCCTTCCCTTCCTCCAGGAGGCGTGTCCCCTTCTCCGAGAGGTCGTAGAACGCGTTGCGGCCCCGCCGGGACGAGACGAGCCATCCCTTCTGCGACATGCGCGAAAGGGCCGTGCGAACGGCTCCTTCGGAGAGGTCGAAGGAGTGGAGCAACTCGATGAGCGCCCCCACCCAGACCGGATCGGGCCGGTCCAGGAAGTACTCACCGAAGAGGGTGAAGAGAATGTCCTGGGGACGGTGTGTGGCTCGCGGCATTATATCATCCTTGTCACGAACGTACGATAATCGTCACATGTTGACCGGGCAAGAAGGGCGGGACGGATTGCTGGACCCATCACCGCGCGAAGCGCTCGACGATCCACGCCGAAACCGTTTCCAGCGCCGCCGGACTGAACGTCTCCTCGATGGAACCGTACTCCGATGGCGTCCCGGTCTCCGCTTCCTGGAAGAGGTGATTCAGGCCTTCCAGCGCCTGGATGGTCACGTCCGGGTTGCCACCCTTCTCCAGCGCCCTCCCGATCTCGTGGAGGTTCACCCTGTAGGGGACCTGTAGGTCCTTCGTTCCGTTGAGCGCAAGGACGGGCACGCGCACGGCGGAGAGGTTCGGACGGGGGTCATAGGTCAGGAAGAAGCGGAACCAGGGTGAGTTCACCTGCCGGATCATGGCCTCCACGGCCTCTTCCGGATCCACGCCCTGGTCCATCCGTGCCCGGACCTCCTCCGAGACTCCGGCCCGGGCCCGGGTGGTCGCCTCCCTGAGCAGATGGGCCGCCCGGTAGGGGTCGGGCTCCGCGGCCACGATATCGAAGAGGGTGTCCCGGAGTGCCCGGCTCACGGCCATGACCTCCGGATCCATCTTCATGGCCTCGCCGATGAGCGTGCCCTGGAGTTGGATGATGTCCCGCCCGGGAAGGCCCGGCCCGGCCAGGAGGACGATGAACCCCACCGCGTCGGAGCGCACGGCTGTCATGGGCGCGATGAGTCCGCCCTCGGAGTGCCCGATGATCCCCACCGACCGGGGGTCCACGCGGGCGTCGTTGGCGAGGAACTCCACCGCGGACAGGGCGTCCGCGGCGAACTCCTCCGACGTGGCGGTGGCGAAGTCCCCGGTGGATTCGCCGACGCCCCGGTCGTCGTAGCGCAGGACCGCGATCCCGCGCCGGGTGAGGTGGTCCGCCAGAACGAGGAAGGGCTTGTGCCCCATGAGGGCTTCGTTGCGGTCCTGCGGTCCGGATCCGCTCACCAGCACCGCTCCGGGAAACGGACCGGGCCCGTGGGGGAGCGTCAGGGTGCCGGAAAGCGTGACCCGGTCGGAGGCCGTGGGGACGGATACGTCCTCCACCACGTACGGGAAGGGACCCTTCGGTTCCTGAGGCCGATTGACGCCGGGAGCCTCCGTCGCGGGCTCCAGCATCAGCGGAAGCCGGGCCGGTCCCTGGCTCCACTCGCCGTCGATGGCCGTGGCGTCATCCCGAAGCGTGCCCCGGTACTCGCCTCCGATGGGCGCGATGATGATGGTCAGCACCTTCCCCGAGAATTCCACCGTCGTGGTGGGGATTCCGGCGGCCCCCTGGTCGGGGCTGTCCATGGTGGCGGTGAGCTTCCCGTCTTCCTCCGCGATGTGGAACACCATGCGGAGGCGCTGTGCACCGAGATCCAACGTACCCACCCACGAGCCGATCACGCGGGCGGAGTCGTCCTGGGCACGGGCGGGCGTGGGCGCGGAGGCCGAGAGGAAGAACAGGAGGAGGAGGGGGAGGGCGGGGCGGAGGAAGGGACGGGAGAGAGACACGGGACCTCGCACGGGTGGACGGCGACGCCGGGGATCCACGATCCGGCGCCGACGCGTGAAGACGTGGCAGGATGTTCCTCCTACGCGCCGTGGAGCCCCTTCCTTCAAGACGGGAGCGCCTTCCCGACGGGCCGGACGGGGGGTGTGTGCAAGCTTCCGGGCGTCGGACGTCATACCGGTCGAGACATGACGACTACTCGATCCGGAGGTCACGATGTTCATCCAGAGATTCCTTCCCCGAACCGCCGGCAGGATGCTTCTCCTGACCGGCATCCTTCTCTCCGCTCCCGGCGCCGTTGCCGCGCAGGGGTGGATGGAGCCCGTCCGTCCGGGCATCGGCGTGGCACGGCGGGTGGAGACCGACGTCCGGGTGACGATCCGTGGACCGGTGGCGGAGGTGGTGGTGGACGAATGGTTCCAGAACCAGGGGTCCACGGTGGCCGAAGGCGACTACCTGTATCCCCTCTCCGTGGGCGTGGCCCTTTCCGGCGCTTCGCTCTATCAAGGAGAGACCGAGCTACGCGGCGAGGTGATGGACGCGGCCCAGGCCCGCGGCATCTACGAAGCCATCGTGCGGCGCCGGCGAGATCCTGCGCTCATCGAGTACGCGGGGGAGGGACTCTTCCGGGCACGGGTGTTCCCCATCGCGCCCGGAGAGCGCCGCCGGGTCACGCTTCGCTTCACCCAGGTTCTCGAGACGGCGGGTGGAAGTCTCCACTTTCGCACGTTGGGAGCCCTGCGCCCCGGCGGAAACGGATCGGAAGCCTCCAACTCCCGGGAGCTGGCCCCGGTCCGGGTGGAGATCCGGGTGGCCGGAGGGGAGGGATTCCTCGACGCCTTCTCTCCCACCCACGGGATGAACCAGGAGCGGGACCGAGACGATCTGCTGGTCCGGC
>JAOUPR010000073.1 GCA_029879725.1 Gemmatimonadota bacterium
GCGTGGCAGCATCGCCTTGCAGGAACCCGAACTCCGGCTCGGCGACTGACCCCCACGCGAGTGGATTCTCGACGATGTAGTCCCCGAAATCCGAGATGAACTGCTCCTGGATCGCGGACTCGACGAAGTACGGATTGATTCGGCGTACCTCCATCAAGGCCTGTGCGGGCTTCTTCCCCATGGCCACGAGGCAGCAGGCCAGGATCGTCCCGGTTCGTCCCTTCCCGGCACGGCAGTGGACGAGAACGGTCTCTCCGTCGTCCATCCGACGGAGGATCGTGTCCACCAGGTCAGCCGCCTCTTTGGGGAAGGGCGCGCCCATGTCGGGGATGGGGAAGTGCAGACCCGCCAACCCATGGGCCTCCGGGGAGGGCTCGAGAGGCAGTTCCGTGAGGGTGACGACCAGGTCGATACCGTAGTAACGGAGGTCCTCCAGATCCTCTTCAAAGGGAGCGAGAAGACCCGGCTTGGCCGAGGCCGCGAGCTTTCCCTCCAGGATCCAGAAAAATCCAGTAAGCATGGCCTCAGCTCCCCATCCGCACGTAGTGTTGCGCACGCGGATGTTCCGGTCGGCTGAAAAAGCGCTCGGTATCCGTTGCTTCGATCAACTCGCCGCGAACCAGAAGCATGGCGAAATCGGACACGGTGCGGGCAAACCTCAAGTGATGCGTTACCACGATCATCGTTCTCTTGCCCCGGAGCAGGATCAATTGTTCGGTGATCCAGTCCAGCGCTTCCTCCGCTAAATTCAGATCCGGTTCGTCCAACAGGAAGATCCCCGCGGGGCGATTGACCGAAGCGGTAAACTCCGCCAGTCGGGCGAGCTCGAAGCTCGCTTCCATGAGTGGCATATCCAAGCCGTCGAGAAGCAACGTGTGCGCCTCGGGAAAATCCTTCCACAGGTCGTCGATGTTCGCCACGACCCGCTCTCGATCGAAGAGTCCGCCTCCGATGATGTTGCCCACGGTGTCCCAGGTCCGGGACGGGTGCTGTGCCAGATACACCCACGGACCCAGGCGCACCGATAGCTCACCCTGGTGCCAGAAGCCATCCGACTCCTGGCCCCGAGAGCCCATCATCGCCCGGAGTAATGTACTCTTCCCGCTCCCGCCGGGACCTGCGATGATCGTGGTTCGATCTTCAGGCAGGTCGAAGGAAAGAGCGCCGAGCACGGTTCGTTCTCCGTACCCGGCGCTCAACTCCCTGGCGCGGACCGCTACACGGTCTTCCGCCACTGATGAGAGTCCTGTCCTTAGAGCGTCTCCGACTCGCAGATCGCGCGGGCCTTCATGAGGAACAGGCCGACGTTGGTGTCGCCGCCGGCGACGATGCCGAGGACGGCGTTCGGCTGCTTCTTGAGACGGCCGAAATAGTGCCACAGGTTCGTGGACGAAACGAGGATCTCCTTGAAGTACCGCTCGTTGCTCTCCACACCGCGGGCCTTCTTGAAGAGATTCTCGATCTGGGTGACCATCTGGCCCTCGAAGATCTCCTTGGTGGCCGACGCGAGCACGTCGAGCACGGCCTGCGGATGGCTGTCGACGGTCTTGATGCCCACCAGCATCCCGCTGCCCATGTCGACGATCCCGGCCGCAAGTGCGCCGGGGACCGAGGCCATCGCAGACTTCATTGCGGTGTCTACGCTCATGTTCCCCCTCCAAATTGTGTTCGGTCAGTGCGGCCTCGGAGAACCCGAGCGGCGCGCATGCGTCTGAAGTATCCTATAATGTTATAGGATCGGCCTACATAAAACCACTCTGAAGTCGCTGGAGCACCATCAACCATCGCGCGGTCTCCGTTCCGGCGCCTTCGTCGAGGAGCCGGTCCAACTCGTCATCCTTGCCGAAGAGCGGCTGGACGCTCTCCACGAACTCCCGGGTGACCACCCCCGTCCCGGCCAGATTCTCCGCCCGCTCCAACGCGCCGGCGAGAGCCTTCGTGTCGTGCTCGAAGAGCTCCTGACGGCGGCTCACTTCCCGCAGAAGACCCGTGAACGCGGAACAATCCTGCCAGAGCCGAAGCCCCGCTTCAGGGTCGGCGCCACGTCCACCCTTGAGCCAATCGAGAGCGCGGCGCTGGAGTTTTCTGATCTCGCCCCGGTCCGTTACGCGAAGATCGGGATAGATGTCCCTCCCGATGAGCTTCGCGATCCCCACGGCCACCGACCGCATGCGGTCATACACGCCGTCCGGGTCGGGCTCCCCGCCCGAGTCGACCTCCTGCCGGAACCGTCCATAGACCTGACGCGTGGCCAGTGCACGGTGCAACTCGGTGAAGAATCCGAGCCTCGGCGTGACCCCGGACAGTTGGCACATCGCGGCTTCCAGCGCCGTCAGCGCCTTGTACACGTAGCGAAGTCCACCGTCCAACTCGGAAAGGATCAGCCAGATGTCGTCCTTTCCGAGGATCTTTTCGATCCTCGCACGGCGGCGGCGCATCTCACCCATGGAGAAGAAGGCGATATCCTTCACCGCCTCCGGCGAGTGGGCCTCCTGGACCATGGTGTCGATTTCACGGAGGAAGGCCCAGTCGGACTTGCCGGTCTGCGGCTGGGTGGGGGCGACGGCGGCCTGGGCTTCCCGGACCTCGAAGTGGGTGAGGACCGCGTTGAGGACCATGACGCCCTGGTCCAGATTCATCAGGACGCGCGGGACCAACTCCACCCGGATCGTCGAGGCATCCGACTCCTCGTACGACCTCAGGTCGATGGATCTGGCCTCCAGGGCCGTGTCCACAATTCCCTTCTGAAGGGGATCGAAGTCCACCACACGATCCTGCAAGTGGGCCACTGACAAAGAGGTGTGCCCGTCCTTCAGGAGTCACGCCGGAAGGAAGATGGCCTCGCGCGAGACTGGCGTGTTCCCGTCGTGACGACGCACACCCGGGGAGCGATCATCGCTGGAGGGTTGGTCGGTGTCAAGGGAGGTGCACCACCGCCCACTGGTGCCGAAGTGCGCCCACGACAACGAGATCGGGACGCCGACACCCCGCGCATCGAGCCGAGACGTCGGTGCTACCTGCTCGTGTAGATGAGGACCGCACCGTTCGCCGCCTCCGCTCCGAGCTGGAACTGGGCATCGGAGGCACCCAGGATCTCGATCCTGTCTATGGTGTTGGGATCCATGGAGTTGAGGATCTGATCCGGGTAGGGCACGTGGAGGCCGTCGATATACACTTGGGCCTGGTTGCACCCCGTCCCACTGAATCGCCGACTGACCTCGACGCACAATCCCGGCACCACGACTCCGGAGGGGTCGGCGACATAAACCTCGCGGATACTGAGGCCCGGCACGTTCATGTTGCGCAAGAGATGGCCGGCGTTCGACGAACGGACCAGAAGCGGCTCGATGTCGGCACGCGTGATCACGTTTTCCCGCTTCCCTGTGGCGAGCGTGCTCCTTCCGAACCGGGATCGCGCGGTGACCACCAGTCCCTCCACCTCGAGGGCGGCCGTCGCCATGCGGACTTCGATGCCGACGGTCTCCGCGCTGAAGATGGTGATGGAGTCCGTGCGTTGCTCGTACCCCAGATAGTCGGTGGTGACGAGATGCCGTCCGGGAGGAAGGTCGTCCATGTGGAACATTCCTCCTTCGTCCGTGACCCGTTGCGACGAGGTGCCCAGGATGCGCACAGAAGCCCCCGCGAGCGGAGCGCCCGTCGAGTAGTCCAGGACCTGGCCCGAGAGCGTGCCGGTGGTGGACATCACCAGACTGAGGTCGCGGACTTCCACGGAGCCGGACGATACCGTGAGGTTCTGGCTCACGCCCCGTGACGCTCCGAATTGGGCCTGAAGCCGCAGGGGCACCCCGGCCGGCGCGTTGCAGATGCGGTAGTTCCCGGCGTCGTCTGCTCGCACCTCCACGGGTTCGGGGCCACCCGAAAGCGGTCCGCCCACGATCCCCACCGTCACCACCGCACTGGGCATGGGAACACCGGTGAGTGAGTCCCTCACCGTCCCCGTGACGGCACCTTGGGCACCACCGCCCTGTTGTTCCGCCAGGCACCATCCCTGAACGAGGCTGCGCTCCGAAGGGATGGCGAGGTCGACGGTGGCCAACGCACCGGCGGTGAAGGTGAGCTGCCGCGAGGGAGGGCTCACACCGAGGGCCTGGAGTCGGGGATGGAAGAAGGACACCCAGAAAGATCCTTGAGGGACGGCCTCGAACCGGAAGCGGCCCTCGGCGTCCGAGTCGCCCATCAGGGATGTTCCCATGATCGCGACGCGAGCGCCGGCGAGCGGCCTCATCTCCGTGCTGTCGAAGACCGAGCCCGTAACAACGGCTGTGGTGTCCTGCGCCGCGCCCCCACAGGGACGGACGGTTGACGACCCGACCAGAATGGTCAGAACGAGCAGGGAGCGACCCATCCGATGGAGCCCTCTTGCCCATGTGGGACGCCGGGGGAGGCCTCCTGATCTCGGTCCAAGCTGTCTGTCCATCGGGTGTCCTTGAATGGATACCTTCGAGTTCCCATGAAGCGGCGGGGACGCCGCTTGGAATGATAAGCGTACAGCTTCTGGTACGATCAGGTTCCCGCCGCGGACTGGGGGGTGGGGGTGGGCCCGCCGAGGTACGCCCGTAGAAGGTGTACGAGTTCTTCGCCCAATGTGGGGTCTGGCACGATGGAGCACGCCAACCCCGGCCGGACCGCGGAAGTCATGATCACACCGATTCCCACACGCACGGCCCAGGGCCGCAGGGATCCGGAGTTGGTGAGGGCGGGGCACTCCACCACGGCCTCTTCCAGAACGGATAGCACGCTGTCGCAGAACGCGGTATGGCCCTTGGGGTCGTCCAATATCCTACCGAGTCGTACGGAGAGGTCGAATTCATCCGAGCGGGTTAGGCCCCATAGAAGTTGTACGATGGCGTCGGCCGCCGTATCGATGTCGAGATCAGCCCAGTCGCGCGACACCACGGCGTGCTGCCATCGGTCCAGTTTGTCTCGTCGCACCCGCGCTGCGGCGTACGTGAAGAGCGCGTCCCGCGAGGGGAACCGGGCGTAGAAGGCACCCACCGAAACACCGCATCGCCGTGCGATTCCAGCCACGGTGATGGCCGCGGCGGGCTCGGTGGCCACCATGTTCAGCGCGGCCTGTACCAGGCGTTCGGCTGTCCGTCGCGAACGGGCCTGACAGGCGGTGCGTGGTGATGGATTCACGAGTTCCTGCCCATAAACCGAATGGGGATTCTGTTTTCAGGATACTCGATATTCCCTAAGGACACCACCGTTTCGGGACGAGGAATGCCCTAATGACGGGGACAACGTGTGATTCGTTAGAGATTCGGCATGACCCTGAGGGGGTGTGAGCAACCTCAATGACGCGTGCGTGACAGACCATCGGTACTGTCGATTCGTGTACTTCACGCCCACTCAGCCGAGAGGCAGTCATGATTCCCGTTCCTGTGGACCAAAACACGACATTGCTGCTCGCTCACCCACCCTACCACCATCTCGAACCGGTCAAGGAAGGTCTCTTCCAGTTGAAGCTGGAGGGGCGGACCCCCGGATCCGTCCTCGTTTGGCGCCCTACGTCTCATGTCTCCGAAGACGACATCGGGCTCGTGAGCAGCCGACCGGGCGGTCTCAGCCTCGTAATTCTTCTCCCCTCTCCGGCAACGCTCCCCGACGAGCGCACCATGGCGCGGTTGGTCGAAATCACTCGACCGCACGCCGTTCTTCCATACCAGGAGGAGCTTCCCTCCGCATCCCTCCGTCAAGCCTTGGCCCGCCCCCCACTGGATCTGGCTGCTGCGGTAACGGACTATCTGGCGTGGCGAGGGATTCCGACGGACCAAGAGACACGGCGTTTGATCCGAAAGATCGTCGACTTATCCGCCGATCTCCGGTCCGTGAGTGGCTTGTCGCGGCACCTGTACCTATCCAGAAGAGCCTTGGGTCGTCGGTTCCTCACGAACGGGCTCCCCGTACCGTCCCACTGGCTCCACTTCGCACGCCTGCTTCGGGCGGCACTCCAGATCCAGAACACGGACGACAGCGTGGTCTCCGTTGCCTACGGACTCGGGTACCCGGACGGATTCTCGCTCAGCAATCAGATGTATCGACTCACCGGGCACCGGCCCCAAACCGTTCGGACTTGCCTCGGGTGGGAGTGGATCATCGAGGCATGGTTGAGAAGAGAGGCCGATCGGGGCGGTCTGGCGCCCGAGTTCACCCAAGGGATCCTGGCCGGTGAGATGGTCCAGGTCCAGTCCGCACTGGACCGTGAGTCGGAGGATCGGGTGGCGGGATAGGATGTCGAGTGTGTATTGGTGAAGATGGCGGCGGATACCGCCGGCGCCTATTGGCATGTCAGACCATCCACCATCGAACGAACGCGACCCGAGTGCGGCATGAGCGTATCCAGCCGGAAGAGACCACAGTTCGAGCTCCGACTGTTCGGAGGACCCCACCTGACCAAGGATGGCGAGTCCGTCGTGCTGTCCCCATACCAGGCCTACCTGATGGCTCTGGTATATGGACATGAGGAGAGTGGGATCTCCAGGTCCGAAGCGGCCTGGCTTCTTTGGGAGCAGGACGACACCCCCAAGACCCGTCAGCGCATGCGCCAACTCCTCCACTGGACCAAGCAGAAGGCCCAATGGTCCATCATCGACACCGACGTCGGCGACAATCTGGTCGGCACCCCCGAAGTCGTGGCCTGCGACCTGAGGACCTATCGGGAGCTGATTGCAGGGGGAGAGCTCGCATCGGCGACGGATTTGCTGCGGCAGACCTTTTGCGGACAACTGCGGGGACTCCCCTCCGAGGAGTACGAAGACTGGTTGTATGCGAAGCGTCTGACTTTGGTTCGTGCCTCGAGGGACTTGGCATCGCACCAATGGGATCAAGGCGCTGCCTCTGGTGATTGGAGCCGGCTCCGCGTACCCGCCGAATCACTGTTCTTCCTCGACCCCAAGAATGAGAGATACCTCCAGATGGTAATGGAGGCCCGTACGTTGACGGGCTCGCCACAGCTTGCTGAGTCCGCCTATCACACGTTTGTGGAGAACCTCGAAGATGGCTCCCATCCGAGCCGCAAGACTCAGGAGTTGGTCGAGCGCGTTCGCTTGGTCGGTCCTGCCCATCCGATCAAGGTTCAGCAGGATGCAGCATTTCGAGGCCGCGGAGGTGAGCTGGGCCGTCTCCAAGCTGCGCTTTCTGATCGACCGCACGGATCCATTTCCGTGGTCGCACTTACCGGTGAGGCAGGCATCGGGAAGACTAGAACGGCCCAGGCGTACGAGGCGGAGATGCGCCTTTCGGGTTGGACGACCTCCTACGCCGCTTGTAGTGAGCTGGAGGCGCACATCCCGTTTTCTCCCCTTATCGACATTTTGCTTACGTCCGGGATCCGTCAGAGTTTTGCTTCGATTGAGGGGCCATGGAGAGCCGCGATTGCAAACCTAGCTCCGGAGTTGTTGCAAGGCAGCGATGGGATAGAGCTCCCTGACATATCGGCTGAAGACAACCCAAGAAGGACCTTCGAGGCCATCCGGCAACTAATCGATTCCGCCGCTGAGGACAGACCGACTCTTATCATCATGGATGACCTTCAGTGGATTGATGCCTCTTCACTCTCGGCTCTTTCATACCTGTTTCGCCGTCCGATTACCAATCAGGTCGCCTTCCTTGTGGCATATCGCTCACAGAGCGCTAGCGAGGCTGTACCCGATCGCCTCCACTCATTGCTCAATCACTTCGCGGATATCGTGCACCTAGGAGGCCTTTCTATCCGTGATAGTGTTGATATCCTCGGGGAGGTGTCGGGGGGAAAGCTAGAGACAGAGATGATGGAGAGGTTGGCGATAGAGACAGAGGGTAACCCACTGATTCTCTCGGAGATCGGTCGTGCAGCGATGCGGGGAGAGTTTTCAGCGACTGAGATTGATCGGCTCCCCACAACCGCTGAACGCCTCCTCGCACGCCGCATGGACGACCTTAATCCGTTCGCTCTTCAGGCACTTGAGTTGTTGGCCTTGTGTCACAACTCCCTGTCGCTAGATGTGCTCATGGCATTGCTTGACTTGAGTGCTGATGAATGCACGTCCGGCTTGGACCAACTCTTGGCTAAGGGACTTGTGGCCACCGAACAGGACGGGGTCTACGTACGGCACGACCTACTCCGTGCTACGGTGGTCCGGCGAACCGGAGAAATGAGGGCTCGTTGGTTACATGAGTCGATTGCAGAGTTGTTGGCGGACACACCGCGTTCCCCGCTTAGCGCGATTGCATGGCATTTTCACTTTGCTGGCATCGGGAGCCGTGCAGCAGACTTTGCGACCAAGGCTGCTCAGCACGCGGAGGCACGCGGGGCGCTTCCCGAGGCAAGTGACTTGCTGGCGCTCGCTCGCTCGCATACCTCCGAGCCCACGGCCCAGGCACGGCTAGCGTTCAACGAAGCAAGGCTTCGAAGGCGGTTACGGGATATTGATCACACGATCCCTTTACTTCACCTAGCTATCGCCGAATTTGACCGTTCTGGGTGTTTGCAGGAGGTTCGCCGTGCGCAACTGGAGTATCTACATGCCCTCGCTGATCAAGGCGTGCTTCCGATTCAGGACTTGCTCAATGAACTATCCCGACTGAAGGCGGTAGCGCGGGAAGGTGGGGATCTTGAAGTGCTAGTGAAGGCGTTAGACCTAGAGCTTCACGTGGCCGCGCGTCTCCCAGTGGCGTCAGAGATTCGCCGGGTACTCGTTGAGGCGGAGGTACTATCGAACTCCGACGACCCCACCGTGTCCTGCGTCGGATATTGCATCCTCGCCGTCAAGACATATATCGAGTCCGCAGACGCCGGCGTTCGGGCCGCACGTCAGGCCTACGCATGTTGGGACGCTGTCGACACGGAGTACCAGCTTAGAGCCGCGAGTCGCCTCACGATGGCGCTGCTTCATGCGGGTAGGTTGGACTCGGACGAAGGTCGGGAGGTTTGGGAACGGGGTCATTCGTTGGCTCTCGATGCGGGCGACCTCTTGGGCATCTTTTTCTTCCGGATGAACCGTGGTGTTTGGCTCCTAGAGGCCGGCGAGTACCGCCTGGCTAAGGATGAATTGGCAGAGGCGAGCCGGGTTATCGAAGGAGTTGGTCTTCCACGTGACGAAGTACTGTCATTGATTAATCAAGGAGAGGTAGCCCTTCAATTGGGCGATATCGGCGAAGCATCGGCATTCTTTTCCTCCGCGCAACGGCTAACATCAACGGTGTCCGACCCAACACTTTCTCAGATCGCGTGGGCTGGTAGTGGGCTGTGTGAGTTGTGGGATGGACGGATTCGCCAAGCCACAGAGATCGAAGAAAGGCTTGCAGCCGATCCCTTAGAGTGGCATTTCGACCCTACCCTCACAGTGCTTCTGAGAGCCCGACTACTAGCAGCACATGACAGGCACGAAGAAGCTGCGGAATATGTGATGGGTGCAGTGCGGACGATAATGAGTAGATTCGTGCCAACGGCGTTCAAGTTGGCCATCGAAGCTCTTCGGATTGGCCTAGGATCAGATCAGGCCACGTGGATCAAGATCTGCGAGGAAGTTCGGTCCGCGTTCGGAGAAGTCCCTCTGGTGAGGCGCCAGGAGGAGTTCTCCAGGCTCCTGTCTATCCGTGAATCTATGTAATTCCGACCACCGCCGGACCAACAAAGAAGTTTCTCTGAGGGCTATCGTGGTCGGACTGCACCTCGATAGCATGTTTGTCGAGGACCCGGGAGTCCACCAAGCATCCGACCACTTGAGAATCAAATTGGGTTCCCGCACAGGCCAAGAGTTCCCTTCGCACCTCGCTGGGCGAGAGCGCCTGTCGATATGGACGATCCGACAACATTGCGTCCACAGCGTCGCAAACCTTGATGATCCTCGCAGCCAAGGGGATCGCTTCACCCGTTAGTCCATCAGGGTACCCCTTCCCGTCAACTCTCTCATGATGGTGGCGTACGGCCTGTAGGATCTCTTTGGGAAATGACGATAGTGAACTAAGGAGTTCCACGCCCTTGGTGACATGTGACTCAATGATCTCCCTTTCGTCGGCCGACAAGCCGCCATCTTTTCGAAGGATCTCTGTGTAGATCGCGTCGATCTTCCCTATGTCATGCAGTAGCGCTGCCGTCTCGACTGCATCGACGCGGGCATTCGCCAGTCCTAGTTCCGTGGCGATCCCCCTAGCCAAAGCGGCGACCCGCATTGAGTGACCTGACGTGTAGGGGTCACGCGTCTCAATGGCTTTCACCAATGCCCGAAGGAGGTCCTGGTTGGCCCGCTGAAGTTTGTAGTTGATAAGGTACGAATGGCGGATAAACAGAAGCGGAAGCAGAACCAGTAGTAGTCCAGGAACACCCAATTCTACATAGAGGAACGCGAGAGCGATCGCGATCGGACTAATCAGCAGGTCATAGAGGACATTGGTACCAGAGCTGCCAACCATCCGGACGAGGACTGTCCTGATAGGCAGTCCTTGGTGAACGGAGATCGCTACTGAAACGAGCGCGTGATTTGAGGCGAGAAAGGTGAGTCCAAAGAGAGCGAACGGGAGAATCTGGAGTTCAAACGGCAGGCCCATTTGTGAGCGTGCTGCTTGTGGAACTCCTCCGTAGGCGGCAAAGGCAATTCCAGCAAGCGTCGTCGCCAGCACGAGTTGACCTAGATTGAACGCAGCTCGGAGAGGTTCCTTCTTTCGAATGAAGAGTTCGGCAACAACTCCGGTCGCGACGATAAAGGTCACTGCGGCTGGCGGACCGAAGACAATCGCGCACGCCAACAGCGGCAAGAACGTGATGGACGAGTTTCCCGCGCTTCCACCGAGTCGAATAGTAAGGGCCATCGACTCGGAAAGGATGCCGAGCAGGGTGAGGGCGGTGAATCCTACGACACTCGCTTTACCAAGGGATACAAACGGCCCCCAGTCGAGAACGGTTAGGCCAACGACGCCTGCTAGGCATACGGCGGCTACGTAGAGTTGAATTGGCCGGATTCTCATTTCCTGATTGACGACCCCCTCGGTCTGCCTACCAAGTCACCAAACCGTTCCCAAGTAGGGACAGCACTGAACCGACAAAGTCGAACAGGGAGCTAAGCATGCTCTCACCTCCTTTTGAGTGGTGTCGACTTCCATACCGCTAGGTGGAAAGTCGCAGCGCTTCGCTTGTTCGCTTGTCTCCGCTCTGTCGGCAGACCGAGGGGGTTCTCCTTCTCCGCGTTCGAGGAATTCGTCCTGGACGGGGGGTGTCTATACGTGGCCGCGGGCCCAGCGGTCCGTGGCCTGTAGGCTTGCGAGAATCACGGCGCGGTCGAGCGATCCCTCGACGGCGGCCGTACCGGAGAGGGTTCTGACATTCCGGCCCTCGATGGCGTGGGCCGACACGAGCACGAACTGTCGGTCGAAGGCCGACACGATCTTCACGCCGTCCAGCGTCAGGGTGCCCGCGCCGTCGTCCGTGCTCCGGACGGCGGCTTCCACCGCAGAGAGCGTCGCCTCGGCAACGGCCTCGCTGCGCGGGCGGGGCAAGTCGGCTGCCCGAGCCTCTCCTGTGAACGTCTCACCCTGCCATTCGAGTTCGACCCGGTGAAGCAGTTTGTGGGCTGATTCCGTGGCGAGCTGGTGTCCTTGAAACAGAATCCGATGCTCCCGCGCCCCTTCCGTATCCGGAACGGGCGTAGCGTCCGACTGATGCTGGGGCTCGGCGGGCAAGGGATCCGTGGTCTGTGCAACGGATATCTTCCGGTGATCGATGGAGATATCCAGCTTCGCAAGAAGGGCGGACTCGACGTTCCGCACCGTCTGTTTGGGGTTGACCGCTTTTGTGGTGAGGACGTGGATCTCGTCCACGACGCCGCCTGGGCGGGCGACCACCCTGCTCGAGATGACGCCGGTAAGCGACCGGATCAACTCCTCGGCTTCCTGGATGGTCCAATCCGTGCGGTGCTCCTTCCGTACAGGCTCCATCCATCCTCTGTCGGTGGGGACCGGGCCGAAGACCGCGGTCATGTCGCCGTGGTGCGAAGGCAGGATGCCGCCGCTTTCTATGGGCTCTCCGAGACCTACCTGCAACACCGTGGGGTCAACTCCCTTCCACACCGTTCTCAGATCCGCCGATCCCTCACCTGCGGGGGGTGGGCGCGTGGTGTTGGAATCAAATGTTTACGTTTCGCGTGGTACTAATGGTGCCGCAGGGTGGGTCCTGTCAAGAGCGTTGTAGTTCCTTGACTTAGCCCGTGCTCCAGCCTCCTCCGGCGCGGGTGGGGTATACATCGGACAATTCGGAAAAATCATGGGACGATGAGGATCCGTCCGTCCAGATCCGTCGGCGCTGATATTCCCGCGAGCGCCGCCAGGGTCGGCGCGATGTCCACAGTATGGACTCCGTCCGAGGAAACGCCCTTTTCGATCCCTGCACCGAAGAAGATGATCGGCACATGGCGATCATACCAATACGGTGATCCGTGCGTGGTTCCGGTCGGTCCGGACACGAGGTGGTTCGGGGGGAAGCGGACTTCCACGCCCTTCGTGGAGATCCACCCACCGGCTCGTCCCGGGAAGTATGAGTTCTGGAACAGCGCGGCGAAAGAGTCCGCCGGCTCCCCTCGCGTGAGGTCGCGATGGGTATACGCCTTCTCCACGAGACCCGATCCCTCCAGACGGTGGGCCAGGCTGTCCGCCAGGAGGTCGCCCGTACCCACCGCTCGCTCCACCTCTGCCACGACGCTTCCGATGGCTCGGCCGCGTTCTCCCCAGTCCACCCGAACCGCCGGCTCACCGGCGGCGGCGAGGTACTCCGGCATGGTCTGGACTCCGTGGTCCGCCGACAGTGCCATGACCCACCCACCCGTGCCGACGCTGGCGTCGAGTTCGTCGATGAACCGTCCGAGGCCGCCGTCCAACCGAACCAGGTTGTCCAACTGCTCCTGGCTAAAGGGCCCGTATCCATGCCCGACGTAGTCCGTCGCCGAGAGCGAGATGGAGAGGTAGTCCACCACCCCCCGGCGCCCCAATCCAAGGGCGCCGATGGCTTCCTTCGCGAGAGCGAACACGGCGGCATCCGCGTTGGGATGGCCGAGATTCCACGAGCTCAGCGCCCCCGGCAGCCCGAAGTCCAGCTCCTCCAGGGCATGATGCGGAAACGTGGTGTGCACTCCATCGTTCTCGTACACTGCGGAGTCCGCACGGGCCAAGCCTCGAGACCCTTCGTCCACTCCGTTTTCCCATACGGTATCCGTGACGAAGCCCGGCATCCTTTCGGCATTGAATCGGTTCAGCCATTCGGGGTATTCGGCTCGGTAGTACGTCGATGTGACGAACCGTCCGACCTGGGGAACCGTCCAGTACACCTGTCCCCGGGAGCGGCCCGCCATCGTGACGGCGGAGCGGTCCTTCGCGGAGAGGCTTACCACCTGCGCCGAGGGATCTGCGGAGAGAACCCAGTCCGCCAGTCCATCCCTCAACAGGTTCCGAGGAGACCGTCCCGGCGCACCCTCCACACCCAGGATCGGTGACTCGGGATCCTCCACTGCGTACATGGGAGTCCATGTATCGCCCTCACGCTGCTGCCATGAGTTCGCAACGATCCCCGAACGGGACGGGAACGTTCCCGTGGAAATGCTCGCGTGTCCGGCGGCGGTGTGGGTGATGGCGTGGGCGTGGCTCCCGTTCTCGAAACGATATCCCTCGTCCAGCATACGCTTGAGGCCGCCGGTGAATGCGGGCGCGTATCTTTGGATGAGGTCCCCTCGGAGTTGGTCTACCGTGACGACGACGATGAGCTTGGGGTGGCTCGTCTGAGCGGTGCACGCCGCGCTGGTGAGACAGAGTGACAACGCCAGGGATATGGAGGTCAGAACACGATAGGTCATGGGGCGGAACCTGTCGGAGGCTGAATTGCGTGGGTGCGCAGGCAGACTCTAAACTAGCTGTCATGTGATCGGTACCGCCACATTCGCGTTACGGCGTCCCGCCGGAGACCGGGTCGTCGCGCAGCGTGTTCCGCCAGGACGTTTCTTCAGCCAAGGCAGGTCCCCCCGGATGTATCATGGCGCGCAGGAAGGATGGGTCGAGGTCATATCCGGCGTGATGTTCAGCGGGAAGTCGGAGGAACTCATGCGCCGGGTTCGCCGCGCGACCATCGCCCGCAAGTCCGTTCAGGTGTTCAAGTCGCATCTGGACGATCGGTACGGAGGCCTGCACAGGATCAGTTCCCACGACGGGAGTGAGCGGGACGCCGTCCCCGTTTCCAGGTCCATCCACGTCGCGCAGAACGTGCTCCCGGACGTATCCGTGGTGGCCGTGGACGAGGTGCAGTTCCTTGACGATGGTATCGTGACCGTGGTGAACGACCTGGCGGATCGAGGTATTCGAGTCATCGTCGCGGGAACCGACATGGACTTCCGTGGGGAGCCCTTCGGGCCCATCCCCAAGCTCCTCGCCATCGCGGAGCTCGTGGACAAGCTCCACGCGATCTGCGTTGTGTGCGGCGACCTCGCCACGCGGAACCAACGGCTCATCGACGGGAAGCCCGCGCCGGCCGAGGGTCCGACCATTCAGGTCGGGGGGTCGGAGACGTACGAGGCGCGGTGCCGGAAATGCCACGTGGTTCCCGGGCGGACGCGAGACCAGACCGAACTTCCAATGGAGACGCTCGGGCGCGCTCCTTGATCCGTCCCATTCCGCCATGGGGAAGTCCCGGCTGGAAGCTCATCGTTCGCCATGACTCCTCTTCTCATGGGTATCGGCGACGGTCCGGCGGCGCTCCTCGACGAGCGTGGGTCGTTGGACTTCCGTGGTGTCTTCGGTGATCTGGCTCGGCGTTCCAGCGAGATCAGGGTCGCGGTGACACGGATTCGGCTCAGCACCGTGGATCTCACGGCCGTGGAATTGGCTCGCTTGCGTGAGCTCCGCGTGGTCATCTCGGAGATGAACGCCCTGAGCCTGGATGCCGAAGCGCGCACGCTACGACATCACCCGCGGCGAGCGCCGAACCTGGTGTTCATGACGGACCTGTTGAACGAAGGACGCCTTCAGCTCCGGTCATCTCCCCTCGCGGGGTGGGCCCCGGACTTCACCGTGTTCTCACGCGATCTGGGGGCTTTCGCCGTCCTCGTCGGACCCCACTGGTTCGAGCGCCCGTATCCCCACCGGGGTCCGGCCTTCGTATCCGTTCATCAGGGAGACGCCGCCCGCATGGCCGCTCGCCGGTTCGACGAGCTCTGGACGGAGGCTCACGATATCGGGTCCGCCGCCTGGAGCATCCTTCACCGCGCCCGTCCTCCCCAAGTCGCGCTGCGGGCGACCGGCGGTTGACAGTGCCGGTCAAGACCTCTTTATTTTCCGGTCTGGTCCGGCGTAGCTCAGTTGGTAGAGCAGGTGACTGTTAATCACCGGGTCACAGGTTCGAGTCCTGTCGCCGGAGTAAAGAAGGTCCCCTGAGCCCGAGGGCTCAGGGGACCTTTTCCTTTTCCTTTTCCTTCCGTGTCGTGGCGTCGCGGACGGACCACCCTGGGCGGCCCGCCCTCAACGTCTCGGGCAGGTCCGGACGTATCCGTCCTTTACTCGCCGAGATCGGTCCACGCACTGCACGCGGTACTCACAGAAGCGTCCGGGGCTCTCTCCACCTCATGAGGGCAGGAAGTCATGCTGCTCTTGAGGCAAGCTGGTAGGCGGGATTGCGGATCGGTGAACGACCCTTCGCGGGGCTTGGTGGGTCGCATGGCAGCAGAGTGGGTCATGCGATCGACACCAGGATGGAATACTGTGTGGTCTTCGCCGCCCCATTGGACCCCCGTACGCGATGAACGAGGATCGACGGGATGATACGGGTGGAGAGAAAACCTACCGGACGTCTGAGAAACAGCTGCGGGTTGCAGACCCGCAGGCTCCCGGGTCCCGACTTCGCGTATCACAACTTGCCGGGATCGTGAGGCGGACGTCATACGTGTAGTGACGTAGCTGCGCGGTGGTGTGACGTAGGTGTTTGTCCTACAAACCCCGAATCAACCGGCATCTACCCACCATCCATCGGCTAAACGTCGGTCCGACCACGGTTTACGTCTGTAGGACAGAAACAGGCCGCGGGTGCTTCAGTCCGATGAAGCCCCCAACCGCCGCGCGATCCACACGGTGCGGTACACCGCGGTCCCGACAGTCCCCATCGCCACGACACCCAGGACGCCGAACAGGATGGTTCCGGTCGGATGACCCCACCAGGCAGACAGCGACGGATCGAGGATTCCGCCGAACCCGAGGAGGAGGAGGCGTTCGGCGCGCTGCATCACTCCCTGCTTGCAGACGATCCCCACGCTTTCCCCCCTCGCTCGCGTGTAGCTCACGAGGAGAGAGCCGCCGAGGGCCGTGGTCACGAAGATCAGGGCCAACTCCGAGTCGCGGAAGAGAACCGCCATCCCCACCAGGGCTCCGAACTCGGAGAATCGATCGAGGGTGGAGTCGAGGAACGCTCCCTGCGCCGAGGCCAGGCCTCGAGCCCTGGCGATCCGTCCATCGAGGACGTCCATGACCCCGCCCAACAGGATCCCCCATCCACCCAGGACCGGATCACCCATTCCGAAGGCCACACCACCCGCGATCCCGAAGGCGACACCGAAGAGATTGAACGCCAGGGGGGACATCCGCAGCGCGAGGGCGGTGCGTTCGACGGGGCCGACGAACCAGTAGAACCAGCTCCGCACGAACGAACCCAGGATGAAACTTCCCCGGTCGGCGATCTCGTGCGGATCATGGCGGCGGCGCGCCGGCCCGAGGCCGTAAACCGGCATGGAGAGGAGCGCGAAGCCTACGAGTCCCGCCAGAATCTGGAAGTCGGTCCTCACCGGGACCCTCCTCGGAAGTTGGATCCGGAAGCGTCGTCCTCGTCGGAAGGTCGATTCCGGATCATGTGGATCACCCGTGGCCAAAGAAAGATCAGGGGCCAGCGTCGTTCGCGTGCGGTCAACTCGTACCGGATCCCGGTACGCCTCTCCACTTTTCGTTCGATGTACGGCAGCCAGTTGTCGAAGGTCACGATGTGCTTGAACCACCGCAACGTCGCCCTCACCTTCGAGCGCACGAAGTGCCACCTCCAACGCATCCGTACCCGGTGTCCCGGCTCCGCGGTGAGCGAGTAGCGCCCATCGTCGCCCCTGGCCAGCGCCCCCCTCCGGACTCCCTCTTCGAGGACGTCGGGAAAGACCTCGGCAAAGTAACT
Source organism: Gemmatimonadota bacterium (assembly GCA_029879725.1). Classification (GTDB taxonomy): domain Bacteria; phylum Gemmatimonadota; class Gemmatimonadetes; order Longimicrobiales; family Gaopeijiaceae; genus JAOUPR01. The sequence continues at coordinate 17,180 of JAOUPR010000073.1, forward strand.
CCTCTGAGCCTCGAACACCTGTTGGGATCGGTCTCCGGCCTCCGGGCGGATCTCCCCACGATAGCACACGTCCAACATGCGCGCGCCCAACGACTCGGCGTCGAACTCCGCGGGAAGGTACGGCGCCATCCACTCCACCACGCCGGCACGGGCACGCTGGATCCGGTGCTCCATGCTTCGCGCCGATGCCTCGTCCCGCCACCACAACAACGCGACCCGCTGGACGAGGCGCCCCAGGAGGAAGTGATCCCGGGGTCTGGAACCCAGGGCTCGGGTGAAGTCGGCGTCGCTCACGATGAGGCACTTCGCGAGACCGACGTCTTCGGCGCCCGCGAGCTGGTACGCGGTCGTGTTGGGTGCCAACAAGTGGGCCATCGAGGTGAGAAGCCACGGTGGTCGTGTGACGGCTCCCGCGCGCTTCATCGCCCGGTGGAACGGCCCGTACTCGTCCACCACCACCACCAGATCGTACGCGCTGTGCCGGCCCGGCCGCGCACCCAGGATGTGGGATCCGTACAAGAGGATTCCGCGGACACACCCGTCTGCGTCGTCGGCCAACGACTCGGCGAGGCGCTTCGCCGCCTCGGGAAGGCGCGCTCCGGACTCTCGAATGCCGTGCATCAGATCGGGGCCGGGGCCCTCATCTCCTCGAGCGTGCGCTCCATCTGCTCGCGAATCCGGTCGATGAAGGGGTCCGGATCCGAGCGGGGATCCGTCCATTCCACGCTCCCGGCGTGGGTCATCTTCCCTCGGATCGCCGCCATCCCTCCCAGGAAGTCCTTCAGTTTCGCCCTCTGCCAGAATCCGTCCACCACCAGGAGGTGCACCGTCCAGGGCCTGGACTTGAGGAGCAGCTTCAATCCGGTGGTGCGGAACGACCCGATGCTACCGTCCTTCGATCGGGTCCCTTCCGGGAAGATCGCCATGGGTACGTCGGCATCTCGGGCGGCCTTCTTGATGTTCGCCAGCATCCGCCGCATCTCCCCGGGGTTTGCCGACGGATCGACGGTCGGGTATTGATAGAGACGGGTCATATGCGAGATTAGCGGGATCCAGCGTTCATATCGCGTGCGCGTGATGATCCTCGGATATGCCGTTTCGATGGACGCCACCACCAGGGGAATATCCAGAACCGACTGGTGGTTCATGAGGACCAGGGTTCCGGCGGATCCCTGGATCCTGGGGAGTGCCGGAATCACGGCTCCCCCGACACGGCTGACCATGAACAGGATGAACCTGGCGAGGAACCGCTGCCATCTCCCCAGGACCACCTTGCGGCGGTCGGGTCTCAACTTGACCCACGGGGCGACAACGAAGCGCTGAACGACGTCGAGCAGGAGCAGCGTCAGACAGATCAGGAAGAGCGCGATGTAGCCGCGGAGTTTCAAATCAGGGAGCCTCGGGGTGTTGGAACACACGTCGCCGGCACCAGATTGATGAGAACCGACCAGAAACGCTAACCGCACCCGCTTACCGGCATCAAGGCGCGGGACTGCAAAATCGGCCTGAGCGCCAGGAACCCCTTCGGTCATGGACTACACCTACTACGGATTCAGCAGCTGTGTGGGCGCCTTCTTCGAGATGCCCACCACCGATGCCCGCAAGATCCTCCCCGACCATCTCCAGCCCGTGGAGATGCAACACACCCGCAGCATCCTGGCGCTCACCGCCTTCGAGTTCACCGAAAGCGAGGTCGGTGCGTACAACGAGATCGTGATGGCGGTGATCGTCCCTCCGGTGGTGGAGCCGGGAAAGCCACTACCCAAGGCGGCCTTCTATCCCTTCTACGTCGGCACCGATACTCCCGAGTCGCGGGCGCACGCCATCGAGCGTTGGCATCTTCCCCACTACATGAAGGACCTGGAGATCGCCTTCACCCATCGTGACGACGAGATCGAGGTCAACCTTCGGGACGATGGACAGCCGGTGCTGGACCTGGTGGTGACCAAGCACGTGGCCGTTCCCCAGAAGAACCTCTACAACTCCTTCATGTCGGACGACTCGGGGAACTACAAGGCCAACATCTACATGGAGGCGCCCCACTCGGAGCACGAGGAGGAGGGTGGTAGCCTCACCTTGTATCCGCACGCCATGACCGAGTCGCTCACGCTCGACGAGATCGGAACCTACCCGTTCCGCGAGCAGTGGTATCAAGCCGGGCTCCAGACCTTCGAGCCCCTGGAGACGCTCTGAGTTCGGGCCGACGCACCTACGTCATCTTCAACCCCGCCGCCGGAAGGGGGCGGGGTGCCCGGCGGATTGCGACGTATCGCCAACTCCTGGAAGGTCGACTCCCGCACCTGACGTTCGGGACGACCTCCCGTCCGGGAGAGGAACGTGAGCTGGCCGAGCGGGCTATCGACGACGGCTACGAAGTGATCGTCGCGGTGGGCGGCGATGGAACATGGAGCAACGTGGCGGACCGGGTCATGGCCTCCGGGAAGGGCGACCTCGTGTTCGGTATCCTTCCCAACGGGACGGGAAACGACTTCGGCCGCAACCTCGGGTTGGACTTCTCCGACCCCCGCCGCGCGGTCGACGTCCTGCTCGCAGGGCACACGTCCGGAGTGGACGTGGGCTTTCTGGAGACGCCCAGCGCCTCGGAACATGATCCCGAGCGGGTTGAGCAGCGTTACTTCCTCAATCTCGTCGGGTTCGGATTCGACATCGCGGTCATCGACGCGGCCGCCCGGGCGCGGTTCCTCAAGGGTGAGATCCTCTACAAGGTCACGGCGCTGAAGCAACTCTTCCGGTTTCCCGGGATCCGGTTCACGCTCGCGTCACCGGACGGACCCACCAGGGACGGACGGCACCTCATCCTCACCGTGTCCAACGGCGCTTTCTTCGGGGGTGGCTTCCCCATCGCGCCGGGCGCGACGCTCACGGACGGGCTCCTTCACGCCTGCCGGATCCAGGACGCTCCACCGATGCGGCGCCTGCACTTGTTCAACCGGGCGGAGAAGGGGCTTCACGTCTCGCTCCCCGAGGTGGAGCTCCTCGGAGCGGCGGAATTCCGCCTCACCTTCCCGGACCCGCCTCGCTTCGAAATGGACGGCGATGTGCGTCAGTCACGCGACCGGGAACTGGTCGTGCGCTCGCTTCCCCGCGGACTGAATCTACTTACGCCGCCACCGGGAGGCGGGGCCGCGTCCCGGTGATCCGGAGCCTTCCTGTCCGGAACGGCTATCCGATCCTTGCGTCGGGTCCTAAGTTTCTCGGAACCCCCTGAAAATTCCCACCCTCTCGTGGATGACATCGGGACCGTGATGAACCGGCTCAGCGCGTCTCTTCCGCTGGTCGGCCGCACGCGGGAGTTGGATATCCTGGAAAAGGCGCTCCAGGACGACTCCGCGGTCGGCCGCGTGGTCTTCGTCACGGGTGAAGGCGGCGTGGGCAAGTCGCGCGTGGCGGCAGAGGTGGCCCGCCGCGCCCGCGAGTCGGGGTGGAGCGTGGCGCACGGCCGGGCGTATCCCATGGACACAGGGATTCCCTACGCTCTCTTTTCCGACGCCTTCCTCCCCATCCTCCGCGAACTGGGACCCGAGGCGATCACCGTGCTCACCCGGGGCGGTGAGGATGAGCTTCGCCACATCTTTCCCGGGCTGGTTGCGGGAGCGGACGTACGTGGGACCGATTCTTCCGGAATCCCGGACGAATTCCGCACCCGGCTGCTCTGGACGTTTTCCCAGTTTCTCGGTGCGTTCGCGGACCGGGCGCCGGTGCTCCTGGTTCTCGAGGACCTCCACTGGGCGGACGAGTCGTCCCTCCATCTGCTGCACTTCGTGGTCCGTCAGGTGGGAGATC
>JAOUPR010000074.1 GCA_029879725.1 Gemmatimonadota bacterium
GCTGCCCCCACCAGCAGGCCCCCCTCGACCCCGCGGTGACGGGTCGGAGCCCCACCCGCTCTGGACGAGTGACGGTGGGGCGGGGGCCGTCCCCTGTGAGTATTGGCGCTGGTGCGCCCACCAGCAGGCCCCCCTCGACCCCGCGGTGACGGGTCGGAGCCCCACCCGCTCTGGACGAGTGACGGTGGGGCGGGGGCCGTCCCCTGTGAGTATTGGCGCTGGTGCGCCCACGAACAGGGGACGGCCCCCGCCCCACCGTCACCCAGCCAACCGCGGGCTCCGCCCCATCACCCCTGGGTCCCGTCCACCCAGTCGGCGATGAACACGTTCGTGTCGTTGGTCCCGCCGTTGTTCCGGTTGGACCCGAACACCAGGGACTTTCCGTCGGGGCTGAACACGGGGAAGCCGTCGAAGCCCTCGGAGTGGGTGATCCGCTCGAGCCCGGTCCCGTCCAGGTTCACCATGTACAGATCGAAGTCCCGCCCGGTGGGATCCTGATGGTTCGAGCTGAAGATGATCCGGTCGCCGGACGGGTGCCAGTACGGCGCGAAGTTGGCGCCGCCGATGTCGGTGAGTTGCCGCTGGTTGGACCCGTCCGCATCCATCACCCAGATGTCCAGTTCACCCGGACGGATCAATCCCTCCGCCAGGAGGGCCTTGTAGTCCGCCAGGTCCTCACCCTCGGGGTAGTGCGCGCGCCAGATGATCTTCGAGCCGTCGGGTGAATAGAACGCTCCCCCGTCGTAGCCGTCCCGGAAGGTCAGCCGTGTGACGTCCGACCCGTCGGGGGCCATGGAGTAGAGTTCGAGGTCACCGTCCCGGGCGCTCGTGAAGACGATGCGGTCCCCCGTGGGCGAGAAGGTGGCCTCCGCGTCGTACCCCGGGTCGTCGGTCAACTGGCGCGGCTCCGATCCGTCCTGGTTGGCCACGAAGACGTCATAGGTGTCGTACAGCGGCCAGACGTATCCCCGGGTATAATCCGGGGGGGGAGGGCACGTTGCGTCGTGGTGATGTGTAGACGAATACAGGATCTGCTCCCCGGAGGGGTAGAAATAGGAGCAGGTGGTGCGTCCCTCCCCCGTGCTCACCAACTCCCGGTCGCCCGTCGCGAGATCGAGGGTGTAGATCTGATCGCATTCCTCTGTGGTGGCGCGGGATTGGTAGATGAGGCGAGTCCCATCGAAGGAAAAGTACGCTTCGGCGTTTTCACCGCCGAAGGTCAGTTGGCGCACGTTGGCGAGGTGGCCTTCGCTGGGGAGCCCCAGGGAGGTCCCCTCCGTGGTCGCTCCAGCGGTGTCACCGGAGTCACCCGCGGTACCGCATGCCGCGGTCCAGAGCACCAACAATCCCAGACCCATCATTGGTCGAATCACGGTTCCCGTCCTCAGGAAGAGATGATGATTTTCCAGCTTCTTCGTGTAGCCACACGCTCCCGCTCCGTGCCGACGCTGCTCCTGCTCGCTTCGAGCGGAGCCACCGCCCAGACACCGGAATGTCCGAATCCGGATGCCATCGTAGGGGAGATGGTGGGAGCCCTGGCCCATGTAAGGTATCTCGCAGACGATGCACTGGAAGGGCGCGACGTAGGCACGCCCGGGGCGTGGTGCGCTTCCGCGTACGTCGCGGCCCGCTTCGAAGGGCTCGGACTCACGCCCGCCGGCGACGACGGCACGTACTTCCAGGCGTTCCCGGTTCGACGTGGCACCCGGCTGGACGGATCCAACGAGATGGAGGTCTCGGGAGACGCCTTCACCCTGGGGGAGGAGTGGACGCCCCTCGGGTTCTCGGCCACTTCGGAGCTCACGGCGTCCCTGGCGTACGGCGGACCCGGGCTGAGCCGGCCCGGAACGGACGATGACGCCTTCGCCCATGCCGATATCAGCGGAAAGGTCGTGGTGGTGGAGTGGGGTGACCCCGATGCCCCCCACGGAGGATCCATGCGCGAGGATCCGCACTTCAAGGCCACCGTGGCCGCAGGGCGCGGCGCCGCCGGGATCGTCGTGATCCTCCCCGAGGGAATGGAGATCCCCGACATCTCCGCGGAGTCGCGTAACGCGCTGGCCATCCCCGCCGTCGTGGTGGGGCACGCCAGGGCGGACGGACTGCGCGAGGCCGCGAAGGGCGGCGCCGCGATCACGCTGCTCACGTCGGTGGCGCCCGCGTTCGCGGAGGCCCGCAACGTCGTGGCACTCCTTCCGGGGAGCGATCCTGCCCGTAGCGGTGAGTGGCTCATCGTGGGGGCGCACTTCGATCACCTGGGGTACGGCGGTGACGGTTCGCTGGCCCCGGATTCCAGGGAGGTCCACAACGGCGCCGACGACAACGCCAGCGGAACCGCGGGACTCCTCGAGATCGCGCGCATGACCGCGGAGGCTCCCCGCGCCGCGCGTCCCGTGCTCTTCATCGCGTTCACCGGCGAAGAACACGGACTCTGGGGATCCGCCCACTTCGTCCAGAACCCCACCGTGGATCTCGAAGGATCGGTCGCCATGCTGAATCTCGACATGGTCGGGCGGATGGTGGACGACGGCGTCACCGTGTTCGGGATGGGCACGGCCGAAGAGTGGAACGACGTGGTGGAAGGCGCCAACGCCGCGCTCGACGCGCCCATGAAGCTCTCCTTCTCGCCGGACGGATACGGGCCTTCGGACCACTCGTCCTTCTACGGCGCGGGAATTCCCGTGCTCCACTTCTTCACCAACACCCACGCCGACTACCATCGCCCCACCGACGACTGGCAGCTCATCGACGGGGGAGGAATCGAGCGCATCGCCCGTCTCGCGGCAGGGATCACCCAGGAACTGGGCGGCACCTCGGACCAGGTCGCCCTCTCCCTCACCCGCGTGACCCAGGCACCCCCCGCCCACGGGGGCGGCTCGTCCAGCGAAGCTTCGAGCGGGAGTGGGTACGGCCCCTACCTGGGCACCAGTCCCGACATGACCCCGCGGGACTTCGGCCTCCGGCTCACCGGCGTGCGCGAGGGAAGTCCCGCCGAGAAGGCGGGCCTCCGGGCGGGAGACGTCGTGGTGGAGTTCGCCGGAAGGGAGGTCACCGACATCTACGCCTACACCTACGCCCTCCGTGAGAGCAAGGCGGGCGACGAGGTCGTGATCGTGGTGGAGCGGGACGGGGAGCGCGTCTCGGTCACCGCCGTGTTGGGGGAGCGCCGATAGCGTCGTCCCCGTCCAGTGACAGGCAAACGAAAGGGGCGGCGCTCCCGCGCCGCCCCTCCCTCGATCTGCCGTCGAGAATCAGATCCGCTCCGCTGACCCTCCGAATGTGAAGGATCGGCACGTGCACCTCCATGGCTGAATGGGACGCACGTCGAGCGGTCCGCTCACCCGCCCGTCATCTCTCGGAGCGGACGATGTTCACTCCCCGATTTGCCAACTCGGCGATGAAGGAATCCACGGGGATGCACTCGTCCGGCGTGTGCACTCCACCCTCCACGATGCCCTTCGCCTGCATGTACGCGGTGGCCGCCAGGGAATAACCGGTGGTGCGCTCCATGGCCGTGACCCCGTGCTCGGGATCGTAGCGGTCGATGAGATCGTAGCGCACGGTGTGGGGACTCCCCTCCTTCGTCCCGGAAACCTCCACGCGCATGGCCACCAGGTCGTTTCCCTCCGGATTCCGGAGCTTCGGCGATACGGTACGGATGAAGAAATCCCGGGGAACCATCGTGGCGCCGTCCACCTCGACGGGCTCCAGATCCATGAGACCCAGGTCCCGCATCCCCTTCATGAGGTGGGCGTGCCCCGGATACCGCAGCGTCTTGTAGGCCATGGACGGGATCGTCCCCTTGTACCGGTACGGCATACGCGAGATGCCTCCGGCGGTGTAGAACGCCTCCAGCGCCCCCACCGGCTCGGGAAACTCCACCGTCTCCAACCCGGTGAGGGCCTCCTTCTCCGCCACCTCGCCACCCTCCAGCACCAGGACCGGCGTGGTGTAGTAGTCCAACACCCCCTCCATGGAGTAGACGATCTGATAGTTGAGCGGCGGCTTGGGATCCTGGGGAAGCCCCCCGACGAAGATCTTCACCGAGTCGGTCCGGTCCAGTGCGTCGATCCCGCCCTGAGCCAGGATGTTGACCATCCCGGGAGCCAGTCCGCAGTCGGGGACCACGCTCACGCCCTCGGCGCGCGCCGCCTCGGCCAACTCGATCTGCTGGTCGACGATTTCGGTGTTCCCACCCAGATCGCAGAAGTGAGCGCCGGCCTCGATGGCCAGACGGGTCATCTCCAGATTGAAGTAGTACGGGAGGGCGCACGCCACGGCGTCCACCTCCTCCATCACCGCCTTCACGCCGGCCGGATCGGTGGCGTCCACCGCCCGCAACTCCAGCTTCCCCCCCACGTACGGCGCCAGGAACGGTTTGGGATCGTCCACGGATACGTCCCCGAGGATCACCTTCTCCACGTCGTCGCGCTGCACCAGATCGTATGCACAGGCGGAGCCCTGAGCCCCCCCTCCCAAAACGAGAATCTTCATGTCACGGCCTCTCGATAAGTGATTCCGGGGCCTGAACCCCTCATTCACCAAGCAGTTCCAGCTGTCCTTCGTCGGTGCCTCCACCCGAGTCCAGACCCTCCTCCGTCTCGCCTTCACTCCGGGTGCGGGTCACTTCCACGACCCGGTCGGCGAGTCCCAGCTTCACCACCTTCTTCCCCTGCGTCCGTCTACCCTGCACCGGAATGTCCTCCGCGGCGACGCGCGTCACCTTTCCTGAGGCGGTGATGACCATCACCTCGTCCCCGTCGAGCACTTCCAGCGCGCTCACCACCGACGCGGCGGGCCCACCCGAGGCGACCGCGAGCGTTCCCATTCCGCCCCGGTTCTGGAGAGGAAACTCTCCCACGGGGGCGCGCTTCCCCATCCCGTCCTCGGTGATGGTCAGGACCGTGGCGTCCCTGCGGATCAGGAGCATCCCCGCCAGGGAATCGTCTCCCTTCAGTCCCATCCCCTTCACGCCCTGGGCGGTGCGGCCCACCACGGGGATCTGCTCCTCGGCGAAGCGGATCGCCCGTCCCCCCCGGGCGAGGAGCATGACCTCGGCGGTCCCGTCGGAAACCTGTACGTCCGCGATCCGGTCTCCGGACTTCACCCCCGCCGCGATGATCCCTCCGGAACGGGGGTTCGAGAAGTCGGTGAGCGCCGTCCGTTTCACCAGGCCGCCCTCGGACATGAACACCAGCACCCGCTCGTCGGCGGAAAGGTCGTCCACCGGGACCACCGACACGATCCGATCCTCCCTCTCCGCCCCCGAGATGAGAGCATAGATGGATTGACCCCGTGACGCCCTCCCGCTCTCGGGAACGTCCATCACGGGAAGGAAATGGCAGTGTCCGGCCTCGGTGAAGGCCAGGACCCATCCCTGCGTACGGGCCGTGAACACCCGCTCCAGGTAGTCGTCTTCGTAGCGCTCCATCCCGGCCAGCGCCTTGCCCGACGAGATCCTGCGGCGATAGAGGTGCATGGGCATCCGCTTGACGAACCCTTCGTGGCTCAGGGTCACCACCACGTCTTCGTCGGCGAGTTGCTGTTCCAGAGGGGCCTCGTCGGGCTCTTCGCTGTCGTCGGTGATCACCGTGCGCCGGGGGTCTCCATGTCGCTCCACGACCTCGGAGAGTTCCTCGAGCATGACCTCGAGCTGCCGCTCCTCCGACGCCAGGATCGCCTCGAGCCCGGCGATCAGTTCCTTCAACTCGGCGAGCCGGGCCTTGAGCTGCGACTGCTCCAGCGCCGTCAGGCGGTGCAACCGCATGTTCAGGATGGCGTCGGACTGGACCTCGCTGAGCCCGAAGCGGTCCTGGAGCTTCTCCGAGGCCGCGTCGCGGTTCTTCGAGCCGCGGATGATCTTCACGACCTCGTCGATGTTCTTGAGCGCGACGAGGAGCCCCTCCACCACGTGCCGCTCGGCCTGCGCCTTCTCGAGATCGAAACGGCACCGTCTCCGGATGACGTCGAGGCGGTGATCGCGGAAGGCCTCCAGCACCTGCTTGAGATCGAACTCCCGGGGCTGTCCGTGATCCAGCGCGAGGAGATGTCCCCCGAACGTGTTCTGGAGGTAGGTCCGCCGCATGAGGAGGCGCACGACCTTGGTGGCCTTGGCGCCCCGCTTGAGCTCGATGACCAGGCGGATCCCGTCGCGGTCGGTCTCGTCGCGGATGTCGGAGATGTCTTCGGCCTGCCCCTTCCGGGCAAGCACCGTGATCTGCTCGATGATCTTGGTCTTGGACACCGCGTAGGGGATCTCGGTGACCACCAGTTGTTCCTTCCCCCCGCGAAGCGCCTCCTTGACCACCCGGGCCCGCATGATGATGCGGCCCTTCCCGGTGGTGTAGAGGTCGTGGATCCCCTCCCGCCCCACCACGAATCCGCCGGTGGGGAAATCGGGCCCGGGGACATGGCGCATGAGGTCGGCCACCGTGCAATCGGGATCCACCACGAGCTGACGCACGGCCGCCGCGACCTCCCTGAGGTTGTGGGGCGGCACGTTGGTGCTCATCCCCACGGCGATCCCCGACGATCCGTTCACCAGCAGGTTGGGGAAGCGCGCCGGGAGCACCTTGGGCTCCTCCAGCCGATCGTCGAAGTTCGGTTGGAAGTCCACCGTCTCCTGGTGGATGTTCTCGAGGAGATGCAGCGAAAGCGCGTGCAGCCGCGCCTCCGTGTACCGATACGCGGCGGCCGAGTCGCCGTCGATGGACCCGAAGTTCCCCTGACCGTCCACCAGGGGATTCCGCAGGGAGAAGTCCTGCACCATGCGCACCAGCGCGTCGTAGACGGCGGTGTCTCCATGGGGGTGGTACTTACCCAGCACGTCACCCACCACCGTGGCGCTCTTCTTGTACGGCCGGTCGGGGCGGAGGCCCAACTCGTACATGGCGTAGAGGATCCTGCGGTGCACCGGCTTGAGCCCGTCGCGCACGTCGGGAAGCGCCCGCTGCACGATCACGCTCATGGAGTAGTCGAGGAACGACTCCCGCATCTCTTCTTCGATGAGCCGGGTAACGATCCGTTCCCGCTTCTGGGCCGTAGCCATTCGATCTCCCCACTGGTCGGGGCACTCCGGTGCCCCTTCGACGACTCTGCGGCTCGAAGGCCGCTCCGCGGCCCCAAGGTTCTCACCGGGGCGGGGCGCTGGCAAGACGTCGGCGGGACGGCTTCAGCCTCCGGCTTCCTCCTCCTCCGCGATCGCCGCCAGAAGGCGGTCCCTGAGGCCCGGGGGAGCGGCCTCACCCTTCGTGACCCGCTGAACGGCATCCCGGAAGGACTCCTCCAGGCGGAGGTGGGGATAACAGCGATCGCACTTCTCGAAGTGCTCCCGCACCTCGTCTCGAGTGAGGGCGGAGATCTCTCCGTCCAGGTATTCCTGAAGGCGGATCAGCGCTTCCTTACACTCCATCATCGCTTGCCCTCCTCCGTACGTACCCCATTTCCACGGCGTATTCGTAGAGCGCGTGTTGAAGTCTCCTGCGTCCGCGGTACAGACGGCTCTTCACGGTTCCCACGGGCACCTCCAGTACCTCCGCGACTTCCTCGTACGAGAGTCCCTCCAGGTCCGACAACACCACCGCCTCCCGATATTCGTCCGGGAGCGCGTCCACGGCCTGGAGGATCGACTCGTCCACCAATGATCCGAAGAACGCGCCTTCGGGATCCACCCCGTCCAGCGCGCTCCACAAGGGGTTCGCGTCCGACGGACCCGGACCTTCCCGGGGGGATTCGGCCTCCACGATCCGGTCATGGCGCCGACCCCGCTCGGCCTGCCGGAGGAACACGTTCCTGCAGATGGTGAAGAGCCAGCTCTTGCAGCGGGTGCCCGGGCGATACTGATGCCAGGACCGGTATGCCCGCAGGAAGGTCTCCTGCACCAGGTCCTCCGCCCCGTCGGAACTCCCGGAGAGGCGAAGAGCGAACCGGTACACGGCGTCGAGGTGGGGGAGCGCTTCGGTGTGGAAGTCGACCCCGTCCCTCACTCTTCCCACTCCTCCAGCACGTCCTCGAACTCTCCGGCCATGGTGGGATGCCCGTGTCTGCGCGCGGCCTCGACTCCCTTCACGTACGCCTCCCTGGCTTCTTCGTCCCGACCGAGTTCCCGCAGGGCCGCACCCAGCCGGCCCCACGCGTTCCCCTCGTCGTCCGAAGCGGCGAGATACCGCCGGAGTTCCCGCACGCCTTCCTCGGCACGGCCCTGCGTGAGGAATTCCAGGGCGAGGCCGAAGCGGAGGCGCGCGTCGTCGGGACGCTTCTCCAGCATGGAAAGGAGGGCGTCGATGCGATTCCCGCTCAATGGTCTGTCCGGATTCAGTCGGGGAAGTGGAAGGCCGCGACGTGCTCTTCGGTGGGATCCTCACCCGTGACGACCTCGATGAGCGCCTCCATCTCCTGCTCCACCTCGCGGAAGCGATGGCTCACGCTGAGGGCGTGCGCGTAATCGAAGTAGGCGGCCACGGCCTGTTCGTCGGCGGGATGGGTCACGGTGACGGCCACGTTCATCTCCTCGCGCAGGTGGGCCACGATGGCCTCCACCCCACGCTTCGCGGCCCTGAGCTCTTCGAGGGTGGCCACGGAGAAGTCTCCGGTGAGGGCAGGGAGAAGGGATTCCACGGCGACCCGATCCTCCGTGGGCGCCAACACGCGCCCCGTCCCCCCGACGTCCACGCCGAGGAACGATCGTGCGCCCGACCTGAGGGCGCTCGTCTCTTCGTAGTTGCAGTGCACGATCACAATGGACTCCGCCGATCCATCGGCTACGTTACCCTCCCACTTCTACTATTCGGCAACTCCCCGCGTTTCTGCAAGCGACATCTTCCTACGCCCCCGTCAGGCCTGGGCGATGGGCGTCGAACCCGCCAGCGAGGTCACCCTGAGCGGGACCGTTTCGCAGTGGACCCCGTCGACGGTCACGTCGAACCCGTACTGTCCGGGCACCGGGAGGACCAGGCCGTCCATGTGGAGCACGTGGGGAACCTGGATCCCCTGGGCCGCTCCGCCCCGACCGGGACCGAGTTGCATCTCCCCGTCGATGTGCACCACCTCGTTGCCGTCGGGATCGCGCAGGGCGATCTCCACGTGATGCTGCCCGGCTTCGTCCAGCCCGGCCGAGAACCGCAGGACCAGCACCATCTTGGGGTGCCGGGCGGGAAAGGACGTGGTGGTGATGTGATCGAAGATCCCCAGGATGTTCAGCTTTCCCGAGGCGTCGATGGTGGCCGCGTCAGCCAGGAGTGCGAGATCGACTTCCATGTGTCCGTTCGTGGTGGTGATCCGGTGAATGACCTCTGATGAAAGCTACACCCGAGACGGCCCCAGGTACCATGAATCGATCGGCGAGGAGCACGCCCGCCACCACGTCCACCAGCGCATGGCCCACGATGGCGGGCCAGAGGCTCCCCGAGAGGAGGAACCCCACCCCGAGAACACCCCCCATGAGCGCCGTCCTCATCATCCCCAGGGCGCCCTGGTATGCGTGGAGCACGCCGAACACGAAAGAGGAGAGCACCAGGGCGCCCACGCCGCCCACCACCGGCGCCACCGCGAGGATCAGGTAGCCCCGGTAGGCCAGCTCTTCTCCCACCCCCGCCGCCACCGAGAGGACGCCGAACACCGCCCGCTCGCCGTTGGTCCGGGGGATCAAGGCTTCCAGGATGGCCGTTTCGTGCCATCCTCTGCGGACCGCGAGGCGCCGGAATCCATCCAGGACGAGGAGCCCGCACGCGGCCAGTCCCACGCTCCATGCCACCAGGGGGAGAGCCTCCAGGGGAACGATCCCCACGCCCGTCACTCCCTCCCCAACCGACCCTGCCGCGAGGGCCAGCCCACCGAGAACGACCAGGGTCACCACGCTCCCCAGGTACACGGGCATGCGGTCCAACTCCATCCCCTGGACCAGGGGGACCTGCGCCAGGGCCAACGAGGGGAGAAGAACCATGAGGACGGACACGAGGGCCACGTCCCACCATGGAAGTGCCGTCCACACGGAGAGCCCCACGACCACGGCCGAGGTCCCCACCAACCCACCCCGGGTGACCTTCCCCGCCAGGGCCGTCTGCGCCGCGGTGGGCTCCGTCACATGGAGGCTCCCGCCTCGATCACCGCCTCGAGGGTCTCGCGTACGTCGTCCCAGGTGGTGGTGTGGTTCAGGATGCACAGCCGCAGAGAGTAGACCCCGTTGAGCCGCGTGGACGACATCATGGCCTTCCCTCCTGCGATCACCCGGTCCTGCGCCGACTCGTTGAGCGCCTCCAGCGCCGCCTCATCCAGGGACTTCCCGGCGGGATTCACCCGGAAGCACACCACGCCCAGAGAGGCCTCGCTGAGGAGTTCGAGGTCCGGTGCCGCGCGGATGAACTCCTCCGCCCGATCCGCCAACTCCATCCCCCTGGCCACGGCGCCGCGAAAGGCCTTCATCCCGAAGGTCTGGATGGACATCCACACCTTCAGGGCACGGAAGGAGCGGGTCAGCTGAAGCCCCCGGTCGGCGAAGTTCACGTGCTGGTCGCCCAACTCGATGTCCTGAAGGTACTCCGGACGGATGCTGAACGTCCGTTCGAGCCGGCGCACGTCCTTGACCATCAGGCACCCGGCCTCGAACGGCTGGAAGAGCCATTTGTGCGCGTCCAGGGCCACGGAGTCGGCGCGCTCGATCCCACGCAGGAGGGCCCGCCCCCGCCCGGTGAGCACCGCGAATCCTCCATACGCGGCGTCCACGTGGAGCCAGATGCCCTCGCGGGCCGCCAGGTCCGCCAATTCTTCCAGGGGATCCACCGCCCCGGTGTTGGTGGCGCCGGCGTTGGCGCAGATGGCCACCGGGGTCAGGCCGGCCTCGCGGTCCTCGCGGATCATCCGGGCGAGGTCGTCCACGCGGACGCGGAAGCGTCCGTCACTGGAGACGCGCCGGATCCGTTCCGGACGGACCCCCACGATGCGGGCGGCGCGAATGAGGGCGGAGTGGCTCTGGTCTCCCATGTAGACCACGGGCCTTTCCGGCGCGCCGGCCTCCTCCCGAGCCACGACCAGGGCGTCCAGACTGGCCGCTGAACCGCCGCTGGTGAAGAGACCCCCGGCTCCTTCCGGGTATCCCAACCACTCGCGGACCCAGTCGACCACCACGAGTTCGAGCTGGCTCGGCCCTCCCGATCCCAGCCACGTACCCTGGAAGGTATTGAACCCGGCCGCGAGAAAATCCGCCATGACGCCGGGCCAGGTGGCGCTGGACGGCACGAAGGCGAAGAACCGTGGATGGTCCACCCGCGCCGCCACGGGAAGGACGTCACGGACCACGCGCTCCACCACCTCGCGGGGGTCACGTCCCTCCTCCGGTGGGGGCTCGCGGAGGAGGGGCTCCAACGCTTCCCGATCCGCGCCGCGCCACGGCTGATCGGCGGAGAGCCCCTCCATGCGCTCCATGATCCGGGTGGAGACGAGGCGCACCAACTCCTCCATGGCCTCCCTGGACATGGTGAGCGCGTCGGAGTCGCCGGGACGCGACGGGGTGCCGGGTCCTTCCGTAGACGCCGTCATGAGCCTAATCTTCAATCCATGTCTGTGAATACATCTTCTACCGCACGGGCCGCTTCGTACCGCGTGCTGGACGCCATGGACGCCCCGCACAAGGGGCGTATTCTACGGGTCCGGCTCCAATCCGGCGAAGCGCCGCCCATCAAGAGCCTCAAGGGCGCCCGATTCCGCGCGGTCGCACCCGACGGGCGTTCGTGCTACGTACGCGTCACCGGCTTCGCGCTGTTCGGAGGAAAGTCTTCCAACGAGCGGTGGATCCGGACCGGACGCGCGGACCTCCAGGTGGAGGAAGAGGGCGAGGGAGGCCCGGTCGGCCTGCGCTGGCAACTCACGCGGGCCTGATCCATCCGCCGGGAGGCCACGGAGCCTTCCCTCGATTCCGCTATCCGGGCGTCACCGTGCCCCCTACCGCAGGCCCGGGGGCTCGCGCCTGAACGTATCCAGGAACCATCTACGGTAGAGATCCATCCCTTCCGGATTCTCCCGTACCCACGACGCGCGCTCCGCCACGAACTGGTCGGGGCGGGCCGTGAAGATGAACGCGTCCAGATGGCCGCCCTCGTTGGCGTACATGAGCTCGTCCAGGGGTCCGTAGGGCGAAGTCCCCCAGACGGTCCTCCCCAGCAACCACGCGTCCGCCGCACGCACCAGGATGGCCCGCTCCAGGTCATACCCGCTCGCCTCCGGCGCCTCCGGGAGCCACTCCGCCTGGCGGTCCATGGCGACCATGAGGTGGAGGTGGCCGTAGATCTCGTAGATGAGCCGGGTGTCCACCGCGGCCATGGTGTACGGAACGTCCACGGTGTCGCCGCGGATCTCGAGGAGATCCCAGGGATACACCTCCTGGGTACCGCCGAGGGTGCGAACCAGGAAGGTCGGATCCTCCTCGATGTTCTCCTGCTCCGCCTGGACCCAACGGTCCACCTCCTCCATGCGCGCCCGGTCTGCCCGGACCCTGGCCCCGGAGTGGATCACGATGGGCCGGGGATCGGGCATGGTGGCGCGCCCGCCCCCACAAGCCGCCAGGAACGCCGGCCCGACCAGCAGAAAAGCGACCCCCACCCCCCGCCACGGACTTCTCTCACGCACCGCACGAATCCTGATCATCAAACCCCCGACCGATTGGGAGAAAACCCTTGACACCCCAACCCTTCGCGGTAGGAATTGGGGTTCGACGACACACTGCCAGACCGGAATGGACCCGTGCCTACATTGGCCCCTGAAGATACGCGCGAGTTTCGCGCCCCCCAGAGTATGACGCCCGACGAGCTGGGAGACCACCTCGCGCGCCTGGTCTGGGAAAGTTTTTCCGACTTCCTCTCCTTCGAAGACGTCGAGACGCCCCTCCCCGAGGTGGAGGCCCTGGCGGACGCCGACAGCGCCGCGGGACACCAGATGGCGGAGGAAGCCCTGATCTTCTTCATGTGGGCCCACACCCGGGGAGCGCAGCTCGCCTTCCTGGGACGCGCTCCGGACGCGCTGATCCGGAGGGGGCTGGACGCCCTCCACCGTGCCGTCTTCGAAGATATGGTGGCCCATGGCACTCCCGAGATCCAGATCCCCATGTTCGAGCAACGGGTCAGCGCCCGCTACGCCGAGTATCACCAGGCCGCCGCCGAGTCGGACTCGCGCCTGGGAGATGCGGTGTCACGACATCTCGCCGGAGACCCCCACCACCACGAAGCCCTCGCGGGAGCCATCACCGAACGAGCGATCGCGGTGGCGAACCCCCTGCGTGACTTCCTCTCCGACGTGGATCTGGTGGACCAGGCCCTGGTCTAGTGTGGGGAATTCCCCACACTAGGACACCACCCCTCCGCGAGAAGATCCCCCCGGGCGCCTCACTCCGAGGCGGCCGTGACCTCGTCCAGGAAGTCCACGGCCCGCCGAAGGTGCGGGATCACGATGGAGCCACCCACGACGAGGGCGACGGAGAACGCCTCGAACATCTGCTCGTCGGTGACTCCTTCCTCCTTGCAGCGCACGATGTGGTACGAGATGCAGTCGTCGCACCGTAGGACCATGGACGCCACCAGCCCGAGCAATTCCTTGGTGTCGGTGGAGAGCGAACCCTCCTTGTAGGCTCGGTCGTCCAGCGCGAAGAACCGCCGGATCTCCAGATTCTCCTGATCCAGGATCCGTTGGTTCATCCGTTCCCGGTAGCGGCGGAACTCCTCCAGCCGGCTCACGGTTTCCCCCCTGCGCCCCGCCACTTCATGACCTCGAAGGGACTCCGGCACGACCGGCACCAGTATTGCGCCACCGAAGCGTGGGAGCCGAACGCGTTCATGATCTCCGTCTCCGTCCCCTCGCAGAAGGGACACGAGGGAGACGACGGCAGGGTTGCCGGCGCCTCGTGGCGGCGCTCCTCCGCACTGAACGCCGAACGGCGGGCGCCTTCGGGAAGGCCGGTGGCCCGGAAGGGTGGATCGTGGGCCACGGTCAGTCCACCAGGAGCTGACGATTGGCGTCACCCCGCGCCCGGGCGGCGGACTCTTCGTCCGGATGCCCCGGTCCCCGACCGCGGTCCGCGTCCCACTCCTCGGACGGGGCGACGCTTCCCACGTCGACGCCCGCCTCCGCGAGGAGAGGTCCCACGCGCTGCGTGAAGGTCTCCAACAGAACGGGACCGGCCTCCATGATCCCGGCCTCCACCAGCGACCGGGCGGGCGCGTCCGCGGCCCCGAGCCACGCCAGCGTGGAGGGAAGCATCTCCATGGTGGCGTTCCTCAACAGGCCGCGAGCCTCCTCCGAGGAGGCCGCGAGACGACGGTACCACGCCTCCGCCAGAGAGCCGTGGAACTCCTCCTCCGAGATCATCTTGGGCACCCGCGACCGGGCCGACTCGTACCGTCCCCGCGCGAAGCTGTCCAGTGCCACGGTGAGGGCTCCGTCCACGATGAACATGGCCGCCACCAGGGCCGCCCAGTCGGGAAGCTCCCGGTCGAGGGCGTCCACGGAGGCGTACTCGGAGGTGGCCCGCTCGTGCTCCACCGCCCCGGGATCCACGCCGAATTCCTTCAGCATGGAATACAGGAGGCGCGCGTGGCCCCACTCGTCCTGGGTCATGGCCGAAGCGGCGATCCCCGTCTCGATGGACGGAGCGCCGAGAAGCCAATCGGAATAGCGGATCCCCATGAGGCGCTTGCTGTCCGCCAGTGTCAGCACCAGCCTCCGGAGGGCGTCGCGGGGTGCCTGGTCCAGTTCGCTGGCCTGGATGGGTGCGGCGGTCATCGTCCCACTCCCTTCCGGGCCCGGGCGAAGGGCCCGTCGTCACGGTTCACGGGGATGATCGCGGTGCGGCGCACCACGCACATCTCGAACCAGTTCTCCTCGTCGTACGTCCTCCAGGCGTACACCCGGGCCGTCTCGTCGTCGAGGGCGTCCACGTACCCGATGTGGCAGAGGGAGTCCCCTCTCGCCTTGCGGGCGAAGACGTCGTACACCACTTCATGCATGAGATCGATCTCCTGATGCGTCAGGCGCTGACGCCGAGGGTTCGCAGCTTCCGTCGCCCCGCATCGCTGATCCGCTCCTGCGTCCACGGCGGGTCCCACACCTCCTCCAGCACGACCTCCCGGATCCAGCGTTCCTGGCTCAGTCGGTCCGTGATGTCCTCACGGATGAACTCCATGCACGGACAGGCGGTGGCGGTGTAGGTGAGTCGGATGGTCGCGCGGCCGTCTTCGAAGTCCACTCCGTAGATGAGCCCCAGATCCACCAGACTGATGGGAATCTCCGGGTCGAGCACTTCGTCCAGCGCGCGCCGGACGGCGGCTTCGGGGTCTTCCGGGTCGGTCTCGAGCGGAGGCGACCAGACGTCGCGGCCGCCGCTCTTGTGCGAGGTCACCTCGAAGGGAAGCCCCCCGTCCAGGCGGGAGCCCACGACCGGAAGCGCGGTCCGGGTCACGCCGCCTGTCCGGCCAGCCACCGCCCCACGTCACCGCGGGACCGTTGGATGGACTCCACGTAGACCTCGTTCATCGGACCCCGGGCCTTCCATCTCGCGAAGACGTCGTCCCACGAGATCTCGCCCTCGCCGAAGAACCAACGCTTCTCCGTCGCGTCGTACCGGCAGGGGAAGGGATAGTCCAGCACGAACTCGCCCCTTCCGTCGTCGTAGTGGGCGGGCACGTCGATCCCGATGGACTCGCACAGGGGGACCGTGGAGGCCATCCAGACCTGCCTCAGCTGGTCGTTGGTGAGCCCCTTCAGCCGATAGTCGAGCTGACCGCTGTGGCGCTTCATCCCGTCGGGGAGGCCGAACCACTCGATGGTCATGGGGAACATCCAGTCCACGGCCCGCTGCACCATGTCGCGCGCGTCACCCCCGGCCGCGGCCAGGCGCTTCATCCACACCTCGCCGTGGCGGAGATGGAAGGTCTCCTCCATCCCGATCTTCACCAGGGCCCGCTTGAGCGGCCCGTACGACGTGTTCTCGTGGACGTCGGTGAGAAGAGTGATCCCCGCCCGGTCGAAGAATCCGGTGGCCACCACCAGTTCAGCCCAGTTGTCCAGCGGCTGGTCGAACCCGTACGGGTGCTTGAACTCGTGGGGCTGCCGCCCGTACACGAGATGCTCCTTGGACTCTCCCAGATCCTCCAGGAGGCGATACGCGATGTTGGCGTGGGCGAGCTCGTCCTGGATGATGGCGTGGGCGCTCACCTGCGTGTTGGTGGAGGGTGCGTACCGGGCCGCCCGCCAGTACGACGGCGCGCTCATGAGCTCGGTGTCGGCCTGCACCGTGAGCTGGACGATGAGCGCCTTCTTGTAGCCCTCGGTCATCTCCTCGGGAGACTCGACGATGTATCCGTCCTGGACCTTGGCCTTGAGTTCGTCTTCGCTGAACGGGGTCATCAACACTTCTCCGTGAGGTTCAGAGTCCCAGGGACGACCGGATGAGGGGGCTGATGCGC
The DNA here is from genome assembly GCA_029879725.1 of Gemmatimonadota bacterium. Taxonomy (GTDB): domain Bacteria; phylum Gemmatimonadota; class Gemmatimonadetes; order Longimicrobiales; family Gaopeijiaceae; genus JAOUPR01. The sequence goes on from JAOUPR010000074.1 coordinate 16,446, forward strand.
TCGGGTGTCCACGGGGGATCGAAGGTGAGCTCGACTTCCGCCTTCCCCACGCCGTCCATGTTGGCGATGGCCTGCCGGCAATCCTCCACGATCTGCCCCGCCACCGGACAAAGCGGAGTCGTGAGGGAGATGATGGCCTTCACGTCGTCGCCCTCCACCTGGATGTCGTACACCAGCCCCAGCACCACGAGGTCCAGGCCCAACTCCGGGTCCTTCACCGTCTTCAGGGCACTGCGAACGTCCTTCTCCGTCACCGCCATCTCGTACTCCTTCGATTCTTCGATGTGTCGGGAATCCGGAGGGGACCCCCGCCCTACAACCGTCGGGCGTAGATCACCGACGCCTCCGTGTGACTCTCTCCCTGGGCCTTCCGGATGGCCTTGTGGAGCGTCTGCACGATCTCGTCGGCGGGTTTTCCGTGGAACTGGGCGACCAGATCCGCCGCGCCCATGAACAGACCCTGTGAGCCGTGGGAGAGCACCAACACCGAGTCGCCCTCCGAGAGGGTGAATTCCTGGAAGGCGAAGTTGAATCCCCCCATCATCCCCAGCGGAGGTCCGTGGGAACCGAACTCCTCGAAGGTCCCGTCCCGGCGGATGACGCCGCCCGGCACCCGGCCGGCGCTGGCCCAGTGCAGCTTCTCTCCGTCCAGTATGAGTACGCCGACCTCCACGAACTGATCCATCCCTTCGGTGGTCACCTCGGTGAGGGCCTCGTTGGTGTTGCGGAGCAATTCCTCGGGCGTCTCGGGATTCGTGCGCAGCATGGCCCGGAACACGGCACGCGCCACCCCGATGGGGAAGGCGGGCGGATGGCCGTCCTCCCGCACGTCCAGGGTGAGGAACGCCCAGCGTCCATCGGGGAGTCTCACGAAATCCCACGTCGAGCCTCCACGGCCACGTTCCTCCACCGTGGTCCCCCCGGCCAGGTCGTACCCCTCCACTTCGGGGGCTTCGGTGGGGAGGAACGTCGCCTGCATGGCCCGGCTGATCCGGTTGGGATCGTTGGCGCCGGTGAGGAGCTGCTCCATGGCATCGGCGCCGTCGTCGTCGTCCCCGGCCGTGGCATCGTCGACCGGAACGGCGGCGGAGAGTCCCGCGTGGGTGAGCCGGACGTCCATGGCCCTCAACGCCTGGGCCAGCATCGTCATCATGCGCAGCGCCAGCGAATCTCCGCCCAGGAGTTCACGAAAGGCATCGCGGGGAACGATGATGAGCTGGGACTCCTCCACGCACCGTGCGGTGGCGGAGCGGGGAGCCGCGTTCAGGAGCGACATCTCCCCGAATCCCTCGCCGTTCCTGCGGATCGCCAGGCGCTCCTCGGTATCGTCCGGGCGCGCTTTGACCAACTCCACGGCACCCTGGAATACGATGTAGAACGCGTCGCCCGTGTCACCCTCCTCGAACACGGCTTCACCCGCCTTCGCGGTGGTTCCCCCGACGATCCCGGCCATCTCCTCCAGGTCTTCGCGGGAGAGACCCGCGAAGAGATCCACCTTCTCCAGGATCTCCACGACCTGTTCGATGGGCCAGCCACTTGTGGATTGAGACACAGTCCCCCGCCTCCGGTACTCGAAAATAGAATACTGAATGTACTCGCCGCCGGACCCAGGGGGAAAGGGAATCCGAATGGTGTCCGGGACGGGCTACCGATACATTGCATCGACGCGCACCTGCGTCACCGCCCCCCGGAGACCCACGTGGACGAAGCCACACCACCCGCCCAGCTCAGCGTCCGCTGCTGGGGAACCCGCGGCTCCATCCCCAGCCCCGGACCCGCCACCACCCGCTACGGCGGAAACACGTCCTGCGTCGCCGTACGCGTCGGCGGACGATGCTTCATCTTCGACGCGGGAACCGGGATCCGTCCCCTGGGCCACCAGATCCTCGATCTCTCGCGCACGCCGGACACACCCCTCTTCCTGACCCACTTCCACTGGGACCACATCCAGGGTCTCCCCTTCTTCGTCCCCCTCTACACCGAGGGGGCCGTGCTGAAGATCCTGGGACCACGGCAACCCGACGCCGACATGCGCGAGATCTTCGAGCGCCAGATGGCCCCCATCCACTTCCCCGTCCCCTTCTCCATGGTGGCCGCCCAATTGGACTTCGGCCACATGGAACACGACGAGTGGGAGGACGGCGGGGTGACGGTTCGCTCCATGCAGGTGCGGCACCCGTCCACGGTCCTGGGATACCGTATCGAAGCCGGCGGCGTGTCCGTGTGTTTCATCCCGGACAACGAACTGGAGGGAGAGGGATACGATCTCGGGCCGGATTGGAGAGCCCGCCTGGTGGAGTTCGTCGGGGGCGCGGACCTCCTCATCCACGACTCCATGTACACGGACTCCGAGTACGCGGAACGCAGAGGGTGGGGCCATTCCACGTTCCGGCAGTCGGTGGATCTGGCGCGGGACGCGGGAGTCCGCCGCCTCCTCTTCTTCCACCACGACCCGCAGCGGTCCGACGACGCTCTGGACGCCATCGTGGACCGGACCCGCGACGAGGCCGCCGCCCGCGGCGTCTCCCTCGAGATGGCCGCGGCCGCGGAGGGAGAGGAGATCCACCTCCACGAGGGACGGCCGTGACCCGCGGCCCGATCCGCGCCCCGGCCCTCGCGTTGGCCGTGGCGGCCCTCACCGGGACGCTCCTGGCCTCCGCTCCGGTGGAGCACGCCGCGCCCACCCGCTGGGCCTTCATCGTGGGGATCGGCGACTACGTACACTTCGAAGACGTGGAGGGCGGCGATCTTCCCGGAGCCGCGCACGACGCCCGTGCCATGCGCGACGTGCTCGTGGGACGGTACGGGTTCCCGGAAGAGAACGTGCGCCTCCTCCTCGACCGCGACGCCACCCGGGCCGCCATGGAGGAGGGGATCACGGGGTGGCTCGCCGAACGGGTCCGGCCCGGAGACAACGTCGTCGTGTTCTTCGCCGGACACGGATCGCAGGTCTGGGACGACTCCGGCGACGAGGACGACGGGCTGGACGAGACGCTGGCCCCCGCCGACGTGCTCCCGGACAGCCCCGAGCTGGACATCACCGACGACGAGTTCAACCGCTGGCTGGCCACCATCCCCACCGACAACGTGGTCGTGGTGCTGGACCACTGCAATTCGGGCACGGCCACCCGTGCCGTCACCCCCTTCTCCCGCGCGCGCCGGCTGGGACGCGACGTCCAGGCGCTTCCCAGGCCGCCGGGAGCCGGCCGGCGGGCCCTCCCCGGAAGAGGGACGGACCCCTCCGGATTCGACGGCACCGGAGCCCGGGTTCTGGAGTTGGCGGCCGCCCAGGCGGACCAGGCGGCGGTGGAGGCCTTCTTCCCCGGGGGCGAGGGGGCGGAAGCCTTCCACGGGGGGGCGTTCACCACCTTCCTCGTGCGCCGGCTGTGGCGGGCCCCCGCGGGAGCCACCTACCTGGACGTGTTCACCGAGGTGCGTCAGGCCCTGCGCCACGAACGCTTTCAACAGGACCCCCACATCTCCGACGAGGGCTCCCTGGGGTCCTCCCCCCTCTTTTCCGTGGACGGAGGAGGACCTTCCGCCGCGCGGGCCTCCCTCACGCTGGAGTCGGTGGAGGGCGACCGGGGCACCCTCGATGGGGGCCTGACCCTGGGGGTGTCGCCCGGCGCGGTCTTCGAGACCGCCTCGGGGGCGATGATGGTGGTGGAGTCGGCCCGACCGGACCGCAGCAGCGTCCGGATGGTGACGGGCACCGCCCGGAACGGAGAGCAGGCCGCCCTCACCGGCCTTCGCTTCTCCGTCGACCCGCTGCGGGTCGGCGTGGCGGGGCTCGACTCGGAAAGCGCCGCGGCGCTGGAGAATGAGTTGGCCGCCTCGCCGGGCGTGGACGTGGTGGACGGCGACCCGGCCGCGTTCTCCCACCTCGTGGTGCAGCGGCGGGGGACCACGCTCCAGGTGGTGGGATCCGACGGATGGATCCGCCACCGCGACATTCCCGCCGGGGCGGAGGGAGCCCCGGCCCTGGCCCGGATCCTGAGACAGGAGGGAGTCGCGAAGACGCTGGCCGACATGGAGAACCCGGCGCCGGCCTTCCAGGTGTCCCTGGCGCTGGGCGGAGCACGGACCTCCCTGGGGCTGGGTGAGACCGTGTCGTTCCACGTCACCTCGGAGAGGGACGGACACCTCACCCTGGTGGATCTCGGCACCGACGGTACCGTGGTCGTGCTCTTCCCCAACGCCCACCACCCCTCCGCGTTCATCCGGGCCGGTGAGACCCTCTCCTTTCCCACCGAGGAGATGGACTTCGAGTTGACCGTGCTCCCACCCGCCGGGCGGGGAGTGGTCCGGGCCTTCGTGACCAGCCGGCC
>JAOUPR010000004.1 GCA_029879725.1 Gemmatimonadota bacterium
GGGTCCGAAGGGTGTTTCGGGATCGCCACCGAGATCGAGGTGCGCCTCCTCCCCCTTCCCGAAGACGTGCGCACCCTGCTCGGGATCTTCGACACGGTGGCGGACGCGGGAAAGGCGGTCACCGACATCATCGCCCTGGGATTGTTGCCTGCCGCGCTGGAGATCATGGACGGGGGGAGTATCCAGGCGGTGGAGGCCAGCGTGTACGCCGCCGGATATCCGACCGAAGCCGGGGCGGCGCTCGTGGTGGAGTTCGACGGAACCGCCGAAGGACTCGACGCCGACGCGGCCAGGGCCGAGCGATGCTGTCTCGATGCCGGCGCCCTCGAGGTGCGGCGGGCGAACGATCCGGCGCAGCGGGCCGCGCTCTGGCAGGGCCGGAAGAAGGCCTTCGGTGCCATGGGTCGAATCGCGCCCGACCTTCTGGTACAGGACGCCACGGTTCCGCGGACCCGGCTACCCGAGGTCCTGGCACGCATCGCCGACATCGGGTCGCGGCACGGGCTGAGGGTGGGGAACGTCTTCCACGCCGGTGACGGGAATCTCCATCCGAAGATCCTCTTCGACCGGCGCAACGAAGGGGACGTCGCCCGGGTGGAGGAGGCCTCCCGTGAGATCATGGAGGCCTGCGTGGCGGTCGGGGGCACCATCACGGGCGAGCACGGGGTCGGACTGGACAAGCGCAAGTTCATGCGCCTGGTCTACGGTCCCGGAGAGCTGGCGACGATGGCGGGGGTGAAGGCGGCCTTCGACCCCGAGGGACGCATGAATCCGGGGAAGGTGCTCCCCGACCCGGAGCCTGTCCCATGAAGGGCGGGTCGGAGCGCGCGGTGGCGGTACCCGAGTCGGTGGCCGACGTGGTCGACCATCTCGCGGAGGCCGAGCGCCGAGGCGATCGGGTGTGGCCGGGAGGCCTCGGTACCCGGGAGCCGGCTCCCGAAGGGGCGCGCGCGCTGTCGACGAGGGCTCTCGACGGGGTGGTGGAGTACGAGGCTGCCGATCTCACCTTCACGGCCCAGGCGGGCACACCCGTGGCCGACATCGTGGAGATCCTGGCGGAACGGAATCAATGGCTCCCCTTCGACCCGGTTGGGTGGCCGGACGGGACCCTTGGCGGGCTGGTGGCGTCGGGCGTGTCGGGCCCCCTCTCCATGAGCTACGGAATGGTGAGGGACCACGTGCTCGGCCTGTCGGTGGTGACGGGAGACGGGAGGGTTCTCCGTCTGGGTGGCAAGGTGGTCAAGAACGTGGCCGGGTTCGATCTGGTGAAGCTTCTGGTGGGAAGCCGGGGAACCCTCGGCGTGATCACTTCCGCCACCCTCAGGGTGTTTCCCCGGCCGGACGTGGATCGGGTGCTGCAGGCGCGCGCAACCGATGCGCGAGCACTCCTTCTGGCGGGGAGGGCCGTGGCGACGGGGCCGGTCATGGCCGCGTCCGTGGTCCTCTCCGGAGAGGGGGGTGGAGAGGCGGCTCTGTCCGTCCGCCTCCACGGCTCGGGAGCCACCGTGGATGCCGACGAGAGGACGGTCCGGCGAGTGGTGGCCGGCGCCTTCGGAGGGGAAGTGGTCATCCATCCGGGGTCGACGTTACAGGCTCGGACGGATGGAGGGGGGGCTTCGGGAGGAATGCCGAGGACGCGTGCCCGGGTGTACGCGTTGCCCACCAGGGCCCGGGAGATCCTGGACCTGATCGGTTCCGTTGCGGCCGGGGGAGTGTCGTGGGTGGTGGACCTTCAACGAGGGGAGTGGCATGTGAGCATGACCCCGGACGAGCAGGTATTTTCCGCGATGGCGAGGGGAGCCGCCCGGCTCGGCGCGTCCGTGTCCGTGGAGGGCACGAGCCGTACCCACGGACCCATCGAAGATCGGATTCGCCGGGTGTTCGATCCCCGGGGGCTCTTCGGACGAGGGGGCGAAGATGTCCAGACGTAGGCCGCCCGGGGGTGGCGGCGGTGCGCACAGGGACGCGTCCGTCGAGGTCCACAGCCCCCTCGACGGGGCCGTGCTCGGTACCGTTCCGCTTCGTGGTCCGGATGAGGTTTCCGCCGCCGTGAGGAGGGCCCGGGCGGCTCAGCCGGCCTGGGCGTGCATGACCCCCCGGGAACGGTCCCGGATCCTACGGCGTTGGGCCGCGATCATGGTGGACCGGCAGGACCAGATTGCCGGATTGATCCGCGGCGAGACGGGCAAACCCGAAGGAGAGGCGTTGACCGAGTTGGTGGTCAGCGTGGACCTCATCCACTTCTACGCGAACGAAGCGAGACGGCACCTCCGTCCGCGCCGGGTCGGTACCGGTTGGCTTCTCTGGAAGCGGGCTTGGGTCGAGAGGGTTCCGGTGGGGGTGGTGGGCGCCATCACTCCGTGGAACTACCCGCTCATCATCGTCGTGGATGCCGTCGCCGCCTCCGTTGCCGCGGGGAACGCCGTGGTTCTCAAGCCGTCCGAGTTCACCCCGTTGACCGCGCTCCTGCTTCGCGACGTGATGGTGGAGGCGGGCTTTCCCGAGGACCTGGTGGCGGTGGTGACGGGAGACGGTCAGGCTGGTGAGGCATTGGTCGGTGGTGGCGTCGACCATGTGCTCTTCACGGGGAGCACCGCGACGGGGAGGAAGGTGCTACAGACGGCGGTCTCGTCGTTGACCCCCGTGACACTCGAGCTGGGCGGCAAGGACGTCGCCATGGTACTCGCCGACGCCGATCTGGAACGGAGCGCCCGCGGGGTGGTGTTCGGGGCGATGTTCAACGCCGGGCAGACATGCCTGTCGGTGGAGCGTGCATTGGTCGAGCGGTCCGTGTTCGACGGATTCGTGGAGCGCGTGGTGGAGTTGACGAGCGGTCTTTCGGTGGGAACCGGGCCGAATTCCGACGTCGGCCCCATGGTGACCGGACAGCAGGTCTACAAGGTGGAGGAGCAGATCGAAGACGCGGTCCGGAGAGGTGCGAAGGTACGGTGCGGTGGCACCCGCCACCCGGACAACGCCCGGATCTTCCTTCCCACCGTGGTCGTCGACGTGAACGCTGGAATGACGGTGGTTTCGGAAGAGACCTTCGGGCCGGTCCTGGCCATCCTTCCCGTCGACGACGAAGATCACGCCGTGCGGGTCGCCAACGAGTTGGGATACGGACTCTTCGCCAGCGTGTGGACCGGCGACCGGGCCCGCGGATTGGACGTGGGGCGCCGGCTGGAGGTGGGCGGCTTCTCGGTGAACGACGTCCTGAGCCACTATGCGGTTCCCGGACTTCCCGTGGGCGGCGTCAAGATGAGCGGCTTCGGCCGGCGCCGAGGAACGTACTCCCTGGATCAGCTCACCCATCCGAGGACGGTATTGGTCGATCGTATCGGTCTGCGAAGCGAGCCGTGGTGGTTTCCCTATTCCGCCGGCGGTACTCGGCTCTTTCGGGCGCTCCTCCACTGGCGGGGGTATCGAGGCATGCGGGGACTCTTCCGGGCGGCCCGCTCGTTCCTCGGCGGGCAGGCCCACCGCCGGTGATGAACGCGACCGCGCTGGCGACGGCTCTGGACGAGCAGCGGGAGGGTCTCCTCCCGTGCGTCCACTGCGGCTTCTGTCTCTCCGCCTGCCCCACGTACAAACGGCTGGGTGACGAGGCCGACTCCCCTCGCGGCCGGCTCCACCTCATGGGTGCCGTGGTCGAGGGTAGGCTCTCTCCCGCCTCCGAGGCGTTCCGGACCCACATCGATCGCTGCCTGGGGTGCAGGGCCTGCGAGCCCGTATGTCCGTCGGGTGTCCAGTACGGGAGCCTCCTGGAATTGGCCCGCGACGTGGCGGCGCGCCATCGCCGGCCCTCGTTTCTCACCAGGGCGCTCCTGGGGGTGTTCGCCAACCCGTTCTTCAGGCGACCCACGCTGATGAAGGGCCGCGTGGCGCGTGCTCTGGGCCTCGATCGGTTTCTGGTGGCGATCCTCCCGGGGAGGGGGGTCCTGGGGAGTGCGAGGTTGGGGCTGGCCATGCTGGCGGCTTCGGCGCCGTGGAAGGGGTTGAGGAAGTGGGGTGGGGGCGACACGCCTCCGCCGGCGCCTCCGGTTCCGCGCAGGAACGTCACCGTCGCCCTCCTCGACGGGTGCGTCCAGGACGGCCTGTATCGGCGGGTGAACGACGCGACCCGGCGGGTGCTCGAAGCCAACGGCTTCACGGTGGTGAAGGTGGCGGGCCAGGGATGCTGTGGCGCCCTCCATGCCCATGCGGGGAGCCTGGACGGAGCGCGTGCCCTCGCGCGCCGGAACGTCGACCGTTTCCTGACGGACGGGGTGGACCTGGTGGTGGTGAACGCCGCCGGGTGCGGGGCGGCCATGAAGGAATATCGCCACCTGCTCCAACACGATCCCGGGTATCGCGAGAGGGCCGGAGACCTGGCGGCCCGGGTCCGGGACGCCACCGAGGTCCTGGCGGAGGTCGGACCCCGTGAGGGCGCGGCGATGTCCGGGTCGGTGGCGTACGATCACCCCTGTCACCTTCTCCATGCGCAGCGGGTGGAGCGTGAGCCCCTCCGGGTGCTCGCCGCCATCCCGGGGCTCGAGGTCCGCGTCGTGGCCGACGCCGACGAGTGTTGCGGGGGGGCCGGCATCTATGGGATCACCCACCCGGAGTTGGGAGCCGCCATCGGAGGCGACAAGGTGGCATCGGTCCGAGAGAGTGGGTGCGAGGTGGTGTCCACGCCCAATCCGGGTTGTATGATGCAGATCGGCGGCGGGCTCCGGTTGGCCGGCGAGCCTCTTCCCGTGCTCCATCCGCTGGAGCTCCTGGACGAGAGCTATCGGCGGGCCGGGTACTACGACATCGCATCAGAGGATTGAGGTTGGATTCGGAACAGCTTGCCGCGCGCGGGAAGGCCGTGCACGCCGCCGCGCGCGAATACAGGGACGAGTTGGTGGACTACGTCTGCCGTCTGGCCCGTGTCGAGTCGCCCTCGGACGACCCCACCACCCAGGCGCCGGTTCAGGAGATTCTGACCCGGGCGCTCGGCGAGTTGGGATACCGCGTGCGGAAGGTCGGGGGTGGGGCGTCGGGCGGGCACCTCTTCGCGGCCCCTGCCCTGCGCCCGAAGGGACGGCCCGCGCAGCTTCTCATGGGGCACTCGGATACCGTATGGCCGGTCGGAACCCTGGCCCGGATGCCCGTGGAGGTTCGCGACGGCCGTCTGCGGGGCCCGGGGGTCTTCGACATGAAGGCGGGCCTGACCCAGATGATCTTCGCCCTGCGCATCCTCCGGGACCTGGAGCTGGATCCCCCCGCGACGCCGGTCCTCTTCATCAACTCGGACGAGGAGCTGGGGAGCCCCGACTCCCGGCGGCGGGTGGAGTTGGTGGCTCGGCACGTGTGCAGGGCCTTCGTGATCGAGCCCTCCCTGGGTCCCGATGGGCATCTCAAGACCGCGCGGAAGGGCGTGGGCAACTTCGCCGTGACGGTGCGGGGAAAGGCCGCCCACGCCGGCCTGGACCCGCGCGGGGGTGCGTCCGCCATCCTGGAGATGGCGCACGTGATCCGGTACCTCCACGGGCTCACCGACCACGAGGCCGGGATCACCGTCAACGTGGGGGTGGTGGGCGGCGGGCTGCGCCCCAACGTGATCGCGCCCGAGGCCCATGCGCAGGTGGACGTACGCGTGCTCACCCTGGACGACGCCCGGAAGATCGAGGCCACCATCCGGGCCATGGAGCCCGGCACGCCGGGTACGTCGCTGGAGATCGAGGGCGGCTTCACCGCCCCCCCGCTGGAACGGACTCCCCGGAACCGGGCGCTCTGGCAGGCGGCCCGCGAAGCGGGTTCACGGGTGGGAATCACGTTGCAGGAGGCCGTGGCGGGTGGCGGTTCCGACGGGAACACCACCAGCCTCTTCACGGCCACCCTGGACGGTCTCGGGGCGGCGGGAGACGGCGCCCACGCGGCCCACGAGTTCCTGTACGTGGACTCGTTGGTGGAACGCACGGCCCTGCTGGCGGAACTGCTCATGGTTCCCGTGCCTGCCCCGGGTGAGGAGGGCGCGGGATGACCTCTCCGGACGAGTACACGATCCGCCGTTTCGTCACCATCGAAGAGTACCGCGAGTGCGTGGATCTCCAGGAGGAGACGTGGGGGAAGGGCTTCTCCGAGCGGGTTCCGCCGGCCATCCTGAAGGTCACCCAGCGCCTGGGTGGTGTCTCCGCGGGGGCGTACGACGCTGAGGGGCGCCTGGTGGGCTTCGTCTTCGGGTTGACCGGCGTGGAGCACGGTCGTGTGGTCCACTGGTCGGACATGCTCGCGGTGCGCCCCGAGGCGCGGGACCGGGGGCTCGGCGCCCGGCTCAAGGCCTATCAGCGCGACGAGTTGATCCGGGACGGCGTGGACGTCATGTACTGGACCTTCGACCCGCTCCAGGCGCGCAACGCCTACCTGAACTTCTCCAAGCTGGGGATCGTGGTCCGGGAGTATGCCCGCGACATGTACGGCCAGACCGACTCGCCGCTGCACCGCGGGATCGGCACCGACCGTTTCGTGGCGCTCTGGCTCATGACGTCCGACCGCGTGGTGCGACGGCTCTCCGGAGAGGAGCGGGGACCCTCCTGGGAGTCGGCGGCGGCGGTGCCGTGGGCGCTGGAAGCGAAGCCGGGGAGTGGCCCGCCGTTGCCCGGGGAACTCCACGACGACCTGGACGCTCCCGCGGTGCGGGTGGCCGTGCCGGCGGACATCGGCACCATCATGGACCGGGACCCCGCGCTGGCGCTGGCCTGGCGGGAAGCGACCCGGGCGGCGTTGACGGCCTACATGGACCGAGGCCACGAAGTCCGCGAGCTTCTTCGCGGCGATGAAGTCTGTGCCTACCTCCTGCAGGGAGACGAGAGAGCGTGAAGATCGAACGTGCGGTGCTCCGCGAGATTCCCCTCCGGCTGCGTGAGCGTTTCGAGATCAGCAGCGGGAGCATGCAGGATCGCCGGATCCTCCTCCTGACCATGGAGGGCGAGGGCGTGGAGGCGTGGAGCGAGTGCGTGGCCGCCGAGTCGCCGTCGTACTCCTATGAGACGACCGACACCGCGTGGCACATCCTCACCGAGTTCATCCTTCCGCACATCGTGGGGAGGAAGGCCGACGGCCCCACGGACGTCCTTTCTCCGGTGGACTGGATCCGCGGGCACGGGATGGCCAAGGCGGCCGTGGAGATGGGGGCCTGGGACATGGCCGCCCGCATGGACGGAGTGTCGCTGGCCGAGAAGATCGGCGGTTCGCGCCGCCCGGTCCCCGTGGGAGTGAGCATCGGGATCCAGCACACGGACGAGGAGCTTCACGAGAAGGTGGCCGGCTACGTGGCCGAGGGCTACAAGCGGATCAAGATCAAGATCAAGCCGGGGCGTGACGTGGCCATGCTGGCCGGGCTGAGGGAGGCGTTCCCCGACGTTCCCTTCATGGCCGACGCCAACTCGGCGTACACCCTGGCCGACGCTCCGCGGCTGAAGGAACTCGACGCGTTGAAGCTCATGATGATCGAGCAACCGCTGCGCTACGACGACTTCCTGGAGCACGCGCGCCTGCAGGAGCGGATCGAGACGCCGGTGTGCCTGGACGAATCGGTGAAGTCCGAGGGCGATCTGGCCCTGGCCCTGGAGCTGGGGAGCTGCCGGATCGTCAACATCAAGCCCGGACGGGTGGGCGGCTTCGCCACGTCCAGGAACATCCACGACGTCATGCAGGCTCACGGCCTTCCCGTGTGGTGCGGAGGGATGCTCGAGTCCGGGATCGGACGGGCCCACAACGTCGCGCTGGCCACGCTCCCCAACTTCGTCCTCCCCGGGGACATCTCCGCCAGCCGACGATACTGGGCGCAGGACGTGGTCGACCCGGAGTTCGAGGTGGTGGACGGGACGCTGGCGGTGCCCGACGGGCCGGGGATCGGTGTGGAGCCCGACCGGGAGCGCATCGAGGCGCTGACCGTGCGGAGCGCGGTGTTCGGATAGGCACGGCCTCAGGCCGCGTGCACGGCGGCGGAGAGAGGGCGGACACAGGAGGGGCAGAAGCGCCATCCGCGCTCGACGCGTTCTCCGCAGGTGCAGTGGCGTCCTCGCGGCCTCCCACACCCCGGGCAGGCCGCCGCCCCGGCGGGCACTCCCGCACCGCAGTGCGCGCAGGTGCTCACCGCGTTGGCAGAACCCTTGAGGATCCGCGTGATCTCGTGGGGTGAGGTGGCGTTCTGCGCCACGGCGCGGCGGGCGTCGTCTGCCAGGGTGCCCATCCCGGCTTCCCTGGCGAGCCGGCGGATGCGCGCGGTGGTTCCGCCCCGGGCGATCTCGTCGCGCAGCGCGTCGGTGGTGGCCAACACCTGGTAGACCCCGGTGCGGCCCTTGTGTCCGTCACCGCACAGCTCGCATCCGCGACCCATGCACCGGGTGCAGAGGCGCCGTACCAGACGTTGCGCGATGATCCCCGTCAGGCCACCCGCCACCAGGAACGGCGGCACCCCCATGTCCAGGAGCCGCGTGATGGCGCCGGGCGCATCCGTGGTATGGAGGGTGGAGAGGACCAGGTGCCCCGTCACCGCCGCCGCCATGGCGATCTCGGCCGTCTCGCGGTCCCGGATCTCTCCGACCATGACCACGTCCGGATCCTGGCGGAGGACGGCGCGCAGCGCGTCGGCGAAGGAGAGGCCCGCGCGGGTGTCCACCTGGATCTGGCTGACTCCTTCCAGGGCATACTCCACCGGGTCCTCCAGCGTGACCACGTTCTGGCTCGTGCGGTCCAGCTCGGACAGGAGGGCGAAGAGCGTGGTGGTCTTTCCGCTTCCCGTGGGCCCCGTGACGAGGATCACCCCTTCTCCCGCGGCGGCCATGTCGCGGATGCGCGTCGTGTCTTCCGCCGACAGTCCCAGGTCTCCCAGGTTCTTCGGTCCGCTCCCCGGGTCCAGGATCCTCACCACCGCCTTCTCCCCGCCGGTGACGGGTACCGTGGACACCCTGAGGTTGAGCGAGCGCTCCCGGTGGGTCCGTCGCATGGCGCCGTCCTGCGCCCTTCGCCGCACGGAGATGTCCATCCCCGCCATCACCTTGATGCGGGACAACACTGCCCGCCGCACGCCCGAGGGGAGGTCCATGGCCCGGCGGAGCACCCCGTCCACGCGGTAGCGCACCTGGACGTCGGACCCCGTCTCCTCCACGTGGATGTCGCTGGCACCCTCCTCGATGGCCTGGTCCAGGATGCGGTCCACGATGCGCACCACCGGGGCGGAGCGGGTGGCGCGCTCCAGCTCGTCCGGGGGAGCCGCGCCGCGGCGCTTGAGCTCCGTGGGGAGCTGGGCCACCAGGTCGGTCATGTCTCCGGCGAACAGGGTGTCCACGGCCTCCGCGTGGGCGGTGGCCGTCACCACCACCGGCTCCACGCGCCGACCGGTCTGGAACTGGACGTCGTCCAGGGTGGAGATGTCCAGGGGATCCACCATGGCCAGGCGCACCGAGCGGGGCGTGGCGAGGAGGGGGAGCACCGCGCGTCCCCGGACCAGCTTTTCCTCAACGAGCTGGTGGGCGTCGCCCCGGATCTCCAGGGGCCCGGGAAGGAAGGAGAGTCCGAGTTGGCCCGCCAGGGCCGCACCCACCTGCTCTTCCGAACAGGCGCCCATGGCGACCAGGCACCGCCCCAGGCGTTCCCCGCGGGCGTGTTGGGATCCCAGAGCCTCGTCGAGGACCTCGGGAGTGACCGCTCCGGCGTCGAGGAGGAGCTGGCCGATGACCTTTCTTCGCGCACCCATGCAGGAGGGTAGGCGTGCCGGCGGGACCGGAGGATGGCCTGATGGGCCGGCTACACCGCTCCGGCCAGATGCGCGAGGATGGCGGGGGCCACCCGGGTGAGATCCCGTGCGTCCCCGAGGATCGCTCCCGCCCCCGGACCCACGGCCAATCCGAGGGCCGGGTTCAGGGTGTGGCCGGCGCCTACGTCCTCCACGTTCCCGTGGTCGCTGGCGATGACCAGGGTGGTGTCTCCGTCCAGGTGCTCCAGGAGACCACCCAGGAAGCGGTCCACGCGTTCCAGGGCGGACCGCGCCCTCACCGGACTCTGCGTGTGCCCCGCCGTGTCCGTGTCGTAGTGGGCGAAGAGGGTCAGCTGCGCGGTTGCGGCGATGCGGGCCAGGTTCGCGCCGGCAGCCTCTTCCGTGACGCGGGGGAGCCCCGCATCGAGGTGTTCGATCCAGCGGTCGTTCACGATCTCACTGGCGACCGCTTCGCCGGCGCGGAGGGCGTCCTCGTGGCGCACCATGGTGCCCGCGGAATGGGCGGCCAGGGGCGCCGCGGCCGCGCGCCGGGCGGCCCGGCGTTGGGGCCACGCGGCCGGGTAGGCGTTGGCGAACGCGGCGGTCCGTCCCTGGTTCTGGACGGAAGCGAGAAGGTTGGCGCGCTCCACCAGGGGTCTGAGAGCGGAGGGGGTCCAGGGGCCGAAGTGGCGGCCGTATTCCCGGGGTGCGTTGGTCCCGGTCAGGAGGGCGGCCTGTCCCGTCCCGCTCTGGGGGACGCCCTCCACGCCCAGCGTGGCGTCGAGGGGAGCGGTACGCGCGGCTCCGTGCTCCAGGACCGGAGTGCGGAGCGTGGGCACGGCACCGCCGAGAAGGCTCCGCAGCACGGGGAGGCGCGCCGTGAGGAACGGATTGACGTGGGGGTCGTCACCGCCGATCCCCACGCCGTCCAGGAAGAGGAGTAGGACGCCCCGGCGGGGCACGGCTACTCGGCCGGGCGGAGATCCGTGGTGATCTGGACCTGGATGTGACCCATGTCCGCACGGTCACGGATGGCGTCGCGGATGCGTGGCTCGAGCTTCTGGTAGGCCAGCCGCACCCCCTCGCGCAACTCGGTCCTCAAGACCTTGAGCGCGTTCACGTCGGGACGGCTCGTCTTGGTGGTCTTCTTCGCTTCGACCAGGTTCGCGGGGCGGATCTCGAAGGGCGACATGGCCACGTCGTCCGGACGATCATGGTCCAGATAGTGGATCGACAGGCTCACGTCTCCCCGGGCGTGATGATGATGGATGTCGCCCACGGCCTGGAATCGGCTGGCGAGCTTACCCAACTCGGCCCTCTGCGCGGCGGTGGTGTATGCCCGCTCCACCGCCTGGAAGATCCGCCGCGCCCGCTCGGGGTTGGTCGCGTCGAGATCGGGGATGTCCGTGTCCAACTCCCGACCCACGGCCTGTCGGTCGACGCTGAAACGAGCACTTTCGGCGGCCCGATTTCTCGCGCGGTCGATGGATTCGAGGATGCGGTCAGGGTTGGTCCGAAAGCTCATCAGGGCATCCCGGGGAAGAAGCTGAGTCAACCTCCCCGCGGGGGCGCGACCCCCACGGGGAGCACTTGACGATACCAAGTGATGATGATTCGGCCAAGGGTGTCACCGGACACCGGGCACGTCCGCCGGCTCCCGGTCCCACCACCAGAGCGGGGGGGCGTCCCTGCGGCGCGGCCACGTTTCCGCCAGCGTGCCACCATCATACAGACGCCCGTTCATCATGACCCGGTCGATGCTGTTGGTATGGCGGAGGTCCTCCAGCGGGTTCCCGTCCAGGATCACGAGGTCGGCCAGCTTTCCCACCTCGATGGACCCCACGTCACCGTCGAGCCCGATGGCCTGGGCGCCGAAGAGGGTGGCCACGCGAAGGGCGTCGTGATTCGAGAGACCCCCGGAAGCGAGCGACCAGAGCTCCCAGTGGTACCCCAGCCCCTGGAGCTGTCCGTGGCTTCCCACGCCCGCCCGCCCACCGGCGGCCACCAGGTCCGCCACGAAGCGCGCGTGATCCTGGAACACGTATTCCTCGTCGCGGAACCATCCGGCCGGACCCGGCGAGGGGCCACCACCGCGCCGGCGGGTGGCCACGTCCACGTCGGAGTGGGGGATGAAGCGTCGTAGCTTCCCGTCGTCGTGCGGATTCTCGTGGGTGTAGTAGTAGTTCTCGCCCCAAGGTCCGCCGTACGAGACCAGGAGGGTGGGGGTGTAGACCCGTCCCGTGGCGACGAAGAGCTGCACGACGTCGTCGAAGACCGGATAGATGGGGAGGGAGTGCTCCAGCCCCGGGTATCCGTCGATGGTCTCGGTGAGGTTCTGCTTGATGTTCAACGACCCCTCGGTCGTGGGCATGAGCTGGAATTCGCGGGCCGCCTCGATGATCCATTGGCGCTGCTGACGGTTCCCCGCCACGTACATCTTGATTGTCTTGGTGTCGAAGTACCGGGCATATCGCCGCAGGATGTCGCGGGCGTGGTCCAGGCTCCGGATGTTCTCCTGCCAGAAGACTCCGGGGCCGGTGGAGTAGATGCGCGGGCCGAGGATCTCGCCCGTGCGCACGAGGTCTTCGTAGGTGAGGACGTCGGTGGTGGCGGTCTGCGGATCACGGGTGGTGGTCACCCCGTAGGCCAGGTTCGCCATGTAGATCCATTGGTCCGGGCGGTGCAGGTCCCAGGCGGGCCACATATGGGAGTGCGTATCCACGAATCCGGGGACGATGGTCCGCCCCGCCATGTCGATGATCTCCGCGCCCTCCGGGATGGTCACGCTCCCCTGCGCGCCCACGGCCTCGATGCGGTTGTCGCGGACCACCACGTCGCCCCGCTCGATCACCTCGTCGCCCTTCATCGTGACCACCCGGGCGCCGCGGAGAACGGCGACGCCGCGGGGGATGTCCCGGGGGGCCGCGATGACCACGCGGACTTCGGTGGGGGAGTATTCGTCGGCACCCGCCGCCGTGGCCGAGTCCGCCTTCTCCCCCTCTCCTTCGGAGGCTGCGGTCACGCTGTCGTCGTACGCGGCGGCGGCGTCGAGATCGTATACGAAGTGGGCGTTCCCCAGTGACCAGTGGACCCGCCGCCCGTTCGCGCTCCAGGCCGGGAACTCTCCTCCCATGTCGGTGAGCTTGCGGGCCGGGAACTGCGCCTTGTCCGGATCGGAGACGGAGATGGTGGGGGCGTCGCCTCCGAGGCGCGGCACCGTGACCGCGTAGATCTGCCGGTTCACCACCGCGAGGGCCTGGTCGCCCCGGGGGGCCATGAGGATCACCGACGCGTTCATCGCCTGGGTGGATCCCGCGGGGGTCTCGCCGCGCACCTTCACGTGGGCCTTCTGGTCCGTCCCGTCCCAGCGGATGGACACCAGTCCGTCACTCCCGGAAAAGAGGAAGATGCGCTCGGGATCCTGGGTGAAGTGGGGTGAGCCGCGTCCGTCGAGGGGGGCGATCACCGTGGGGTTCCCACCGTCGGCGGGAATCCACACCAACTCCCGGGTGGCGCCGGCGGCGCCTCTCGGTCCGGTGTTCTCGTCGAAGTCGTGGGCGGGCCCCTGGATCGCCACGATGCGCGTCCCGTCCGGGGCCCACGACGGCGTCACGTACACGTTTCCGGACGACGGCGTCAGCCGCACCGTCCGCCCGTCGCGGACACGGACCTTGGTGAGGGTTCCGTGGCCGTCCTTCCAGGTGGCCACCGCCACCCAGGCGCCGTCCGGAGACCAGGTGGGGAAGGCCACCGTGGCGCCCTCTTCGAGATCCGCGGCCAGCTCTCGCGGGCCGGACCCGTCCGCGTTTGCGACCCACAGACGGTCCAGCGCGGTGAAGGCGATCCTCGCCCCGTCCGGGGACGGTACCGCGTCTCGGATCTGCCGCACCGTGAAGGTGGGCGTGTCCTCGATGGGGTAGTCGAAATCCACCTCGGCCCCCAGCTCCAACTCGGCCCTCACGCGGAAGGGGATCTCCACGGCGTCGCCGCCTTCCACCGGGATCCGCCAGAGCTTCCCGCCGTAGGAGGCCACCAGGGAGGCGCCATCGGGGGTGAAGGACATCCCCGGGAGGACGTCCAGCGCGCCCCGGGACTCCTGGTCGTCGCGCTGGACCGGGTAGGCGAGCCACTGCTCACGTCCCGTCTCCAGGTTGCGAATCACCAGGCCGGTGTGCTCGTCGTGGCGCGTGCCGTACACGAGCCGCCGGCCGTCGGGAGAGAGCGTCGGGCGGAATCCTCCTCCGTACCGGGAGCTCCGTTCGTACGAGTGTCCGGTGTCCCGGTCGTACACCGCGAGCTGGTACATGGGAAGCTGGGCGTTGTAATCCCAGTCCCGAGCGCCGGTGCGCCGCGCGAACCAGACGTACCGGCCGTCCGGACCGAAGGCGGCGCCCACCGTCTTCCGCTCGTTCTCGCCGCGGAACAGCTTCGCGCCCGACCCGCCCTCGGTATGGAAGATCTGGAGGACGGGGAGGTGGCTCCCCCGGAAGTCGCCCATGGACGCCACGACGTACTCGCCGTCGGGGGTCCACTCCGGAGACTCGGCGCGGTTCGACTTCCCCTTCGATACCTGCACGGTGTCGGTTCCGTCCAGCGAGAGGATCCAGATGTTCTGGCCGCCGTCCCGATCGGAGGTGAAGGCCACCCGTGATCCGTCGGGAGAGAAGCGGGGCTGGGCGTCGAACGCCATCCCCCGCGTGAGCCGGGTCGCGTCGCCTCCGGAGATGGGAAGGGTGTAGAGGTCGCCGAGGTAGTCGAACACCAAGGTGTTTCCGTCGGGGCTCACGTCCACGGACATCCAGGTGCCCTCCGTGAGATCCAGCGAGAGCGACCGGTTCTCCGCCCACCCTTCCAGGGGGAGGGGCTGCTTGCTCCGGTCCTTCGGCTTTTCCTGTGTCGGTGCCGTTTCCTGGTATCCGCTGGCGGGGGCCGGGGCTACCGTCGCGGCCACCAGCAGGCTGCACATCACGTTCGAAAGGACTCTCGTTCGGAACATCGTATCCACTCCCACCAGGGGTTCGTCACGCGCGGGAGCGCGCCCGGCGAATATCCGCGCCCTCCCCGGATGGCGAAAGTCCACACGCACAGGCTCGCTGAAGGATCCGCGAGGGGATATCGTATCCTCGGACGATCGGTACGCCTCCTTCCTGCTCATCAAGTTCCCCACGGACCTGGAGCACGACGCAGATGGATACGCCCACCCCGGAATCCCGACTCCCCGCCCTTCCCGTCCGATTCCTTCAGGTCTTCGTGTCGCCGGGACGACTCACCGAGTCCCTGGCCCTCAACCCGGCGTGGGCCGCGGCTCTGGTGGCGGGAGCCGTCCTCATGGTGGCCCAGACCATCCTGATTCCCGCCGAGGTCTGGGAGACGGTGTTCCGGGAGGCGGCGCTCCAGCGGGGCAACGAGATCCCCGAAGGGTTCTCGATGAACGGGAACACGATGCGCCTGATCGGGACCATCAGTGGCGGGATCATGTACTTCATCATGGCCCTCCTGTTTTCAGGCATCGTGACGGGGATCTTCGTCTTCCTCATGGGAGACGAGGGACGCTTCAAGCAGTACCTGGCCATGTACGCCCATGCCCTCCTGATTCCGGGTGTGGTGGGGCTCCTCCTGGTTCCTCTGCGCATCGCACAGGCGGACCCACGCATCACGCTGAACCTGGGCACCTTCCTCTTCTTTCTCCCCGATGGGTTCCTTCTCCGCTGGGCGACGATGATGGATCTCACCCAGATATGGGCCTGGGTGGTCGTGGCGGTGGGCGCGAACGCCATCGCTCCGCAGCGGGGAGTCACCGGCGCAGCGGTGGTATTGATCGGCGTCGGGGCGGCCTTCGCCATGCTCCTGGCCGTTCTGCAACCGGGCGGATAGCTCCCTCCGGGCGATCCGCGGGGGAAGGAGCGGTCGGCCGGGAACTGGCCCGATCCGGCCGGCGCTGTACATTCCGCGGTCATGGTCAGAGCTCTAACACTCGGAGTCGCCCTGGCGGCGGCCGCATTCCACCTCTACGCGGCGGGGGTGGCGCCATTCACCGCGCTCGTCCAGCGCCCGGTACACCTCGGCCTCATGGCCGTGCTGGGTTTCCTGGGTGTGGGGATCGCGCGGGCCGACTCTGGAGATGGAGAGGCCTCCGAAGAGGAGTCGCACGCGGCCGTCGTCGCGCCTCCGACGCGGGCGTCGTGGCTCTCGTGGCTTCTCGTGATCCTGACGGTGGCCGTGTGCGCGTATCTGGTCACCGAGAACCAGGAGCTGGTTCAACGGTCGGGGTCTCCCACGCCGGTGGATCTGGTGGCCGGAGCCCTGGCCATTCTCCTGGTGATGGAGTTGGCGCGCCGGGCCACGGGGTGGGGGTTGGTCGTGGTGTGTGTCATGGCGCTGGCCTACGCGATGGCCGGTCCGTACCTCCCCGGATTCCTCGCCCACCGGGGATACGGCCCCACCCGTCTTGTCGAGCACCTCTACCTCTCCACCGAGGGAATCTGGGGTGTTCCGCTCGGCGTGTCGGCCGATTTCGTGTACCTCTTCGTCCTCTTCGGCGCCGTCCTGGAGATGGCGGGAGGAGGCGCCCTCCTCATCGCGTTGGCGAATCGGGTGGCCGGCAACACCCGGGGCGGCGCCGCGAAGACCGCGGCCGTGGCCAGCGCTTTCATGGGATCGCTCTCCGGGAGCGCCGTGGCCAACGTGGTGACCACGGGCACCTTCACCATTCCCATGATGAAGCGGGCCGGGTTCAAGCCCTTCTTCGCCGCGGCCATCGAGGCGGCGGCGAGCACCGGCGGCCAGCTCATGCCTCCCATCATGGGCGCGGGTGCGTTCATCCTGGCCACCTGGACCAACATCCCGTACGTGACGGTCGCGGCCACGGCGGTGATCCCGGCGCTCCTGTACTACGTGGCGCTCCTGGCCGCCATCCACTTCCGGGCGGGTCGGATGGGGATGGCTCCCACCGGGACGGGAGAGAAGGAGCCGGTGCGCGATCGGCTCCATCTCCTGTTCCCGCTGGTGGTGATCGTGCTCCTCCTGGGCGCGGGGCGGTCACCCATGCGCGCCGCGTTCTGGGGAGTCGCGTCGGCGTTGTTCATGGCGTTGCTCCGTCCGTCCACGCGTCCCGATGGAGCCGGTGTGGCAAGGATCGTGGAGGCGGCGGGGCGTGGTGCGGTCCAGGTCGCGGCGGCGTGCGCGGCCGCGGGGATCGTGGTGGGCGTGGCCTCCCTCACCGGGATCGGACTGCGCATGTCCGAGCTCATCATCACGTTGTCGCAGGGGCACCTCCTCATCGCGCTCCTTCTCACCGGGGCGGGATCCATCGTGCTGGGGATGGGCCTTCCCACGACGGCGGCGTACGTGGTCCTCGCCGCCCTGGGTGCGCCGGCGCTGGTGAACCTGGGTGTGCCCCTGCTCGCCGCACACCTCTTCATCTTCTACTTCGGGTGCATCTCCAACGTGACTCCGCCGGTGTCGCTGGCGGCGTTCGCGGCGGCGGGGATCGCGGGGTCGCCTCCCGTGAAGACGGCCTTCGCGGCGGCCGTCCTGGCCGGCGCGGGGTTCCTGGTTCCCTTCATGTTCGTGTACGGGCCTCCCCTTCTTCTCCAGGGCTCGCCGGGCGCCATCGTGTTGGCGGTGGTCACCGCGGTGGGTGGGGTGACGATGCTGGCGGCCGCGGCCATGGGATTCGGGCGGAGGGTGCTCTTCCCGTGGGAGCGCGTCATATTGGGGGTCGGCTCGCTGGCCCTGGTGTTCCCGGGTATCGTCACCGACGGGATCGGGCTGGTGGCATTGGCTGTGGTGTTCCTCCGTCGCTGAGGCGAGCGGAGTTCACCGGGAGACTCATCGTAGCAGGGAGATGCCGAGAGTGAGGACTGTCCATCTGCTGACCACGGCGCTGGCCGCGGCGTCCCTCCTGGCGTGCCAGGGAAACGGTGGACAGCGGTTCCTGTCCGTCGGTACCGGCGGCACGGGGGGTGTCTACTATCCCCTGGGGGGCGCCATCGCCAGCCGCCTCTCCGTGCGCGACTCCCTCCGTCAGTACACCGCCGAGGTGACCGGCGGCTCGGTTGAGAACGTGAACCGGATCCTGGCGGGCCAGATCGACATGGGGTTTTCTCTGTCCGTGACGGCGTACGAGGCGTTCCACGGAGGTGAGGGCTTCGGTACGCCGGCCGAGAACCTTCGCATCGTGGCTCCCCTCTACTCCAACCTGACACACGTCCTGGTGCCGGCTTCCTCTCCCGTCCGCGACCTGTCGGAACTCCGGGGGATGCGGGTGTCGGTGGGATCTGCCGGGAGCGGCACGGAGCAGATCTCCAGGCAACTCCTCGAGGTGCATGGGCTCACCTACGACGACGTCGAGCCGCAGTACCTGTCTTTTTCCGAGTCCACGGCGGCGCTCAGGGACGGCGCGGTGGGCGCGGCCATATTCTCCGTGGGGGTTCCCGCGGCCGCCGTGCTGGAGGCGACGACTTCGGGGAACGTGCGAATGATCGGGGTGACGCCCGAACGTACGGCGGAGTTGCGGGAGCGCTACCCGTATTATTCCGCGGGTATGATCCCCGCGGGGTCGTATCCCGGCGTGGACGAGGCGCTACCCACGGTGGGGATGATGAACTGGATGGTGGCCGACGAAGCCCTCGATGACGACGTCGTGGAGCTTCTCCTGAACATTCTGGACGAAGACCGTGTCTCTCTTGGGCAGGTCCACGACATGGCGAAGCAGATCGACTTGCGCCAGCTGGATGAAGCGCCCATTCCGCTCCATCCCGCAGCGGAGGAATTCGTTTCGCGGAGGTAGGGGAGGGCCGGGAGGCCCCGGACACGGAGAGGTTCGCGGTGCGGTTCAAGTTGGTGAACGCAGGAATGCTGGCGTGCGTGGCGGCGGTCCTAGGACTCCCCACGGCCGGGGTGGCGCAGGACGACGATGGGTCTTCTCGTGTACGGAGAGAGCCTCCGGACCCGTGGACGCTCGTGCGTCCGGACGGGCGGGCCGTGCGGCGTGGGAGCCCCATCGAACTGGACGGATCCCTGGACGACGAGGCATGGGAGGCCGCGCCCGTCATGTCACAGTTCGTCCAGCGTGAGCCGGTGGAGGGGAGCGCGGCGGTGGAGGACACCCACGTGCGCGTCCTCTTCGACGACGAAGCCATCTGGATCGGCCTCCGCATGTACGACTCCGATCCCACCTCCATTGCCCGGCAACTGTATCGGCGGGACGAGCAGGGCCAGGCCGACTTCGTGGAGGTGGCGTTCGACCCCAACCTGGACCGGCGTACGGCGTATCTCTTCGGCGTGAGCGCCGCCAACGTCCAGATCGACGAGTACCTCTTCGGCGACAAGGACGAGGACCGGGCGTGGGACGCCGTGTGGTCATCGGCGGTGACGGTGGACGACGAGGGTTGGACCGCCGAGCTACGCATTCCGCTCTCCCAGATCCGCTACGAGGCGTCGACCGAGCCCCAGACCTGGGGATTCAACGTCCATCGTTTCCGGGTACGGAGCGCCGAGCGGACCTTCCTCTCCCTCCTGTCCCGCCTGCGGCCGGGCACGGTGAGTCAGTTCGGGACGCTCGAAGGGATACGGGTCGACCGGGCGCCCCGGCGCGTGGAGGTACTCCCCTACACCCTGGCGAGCGTGCATGACGGACCCGCGGAAGCGGGGGATCCGTTCTTCGATGGATTCGCCACGGCGGGTCGGGTCGGTGTGGACGTGAGCTATGGGCTCGGGTCGGCCTTCACGCTGGACGCCACCATGAATCCCGACTTCGGGCAGGTCGAGGCGGACCCCGCCGTGATCAACCTGACCGCGTTCGAGACGTTCTTCCGAGAGCAGCGTCCCTTCTTCGTGGAGGATTCCAAGGTCTTCGACTTCGGGCTTTCCGGGGGGCGTAACCAGCTCTTCTACAGCCGCAGGATCGGCCGGTCTCCCCACGGGAGGTCACCCGGCGAGGCCGCATTTTCGCACGTGCCGGACAACGCGACCATCCTGGGTGCGGCCAAGGTGGCGGGACGCACGTCCGACGGTCTTTCGTTGGGGTTGCTGGCCGCCGTCACGGGCCGGGAACATGGCCAGGCGGTGCTCCCGGACGGATCCGAGATGGACGACTTCCTGGTGGAGCCGCGCGCGGAATTCGGTGTCCTGAGCCTCCAGCAGGACCTGAACGGCGGAGCGTCGCAGATCAGCGGGATGGCCACGGCCATGCGGCGCGACCTCCCGGCGGACGGATCGTTCGACTACCTGGCGTCGTCGGCGTTCAACGGGGGCGTGCGGTTCGAACACCAGTGGAACGACCGCGAGTGGGCGCTCTGGGGATTCCTGGCCGGAAGCCATGTGCGGGGTGATCCCGCGGCGATCACCCGGATCCAGTACGCCAGCAACCACTACTTCCAGCGTCCCGACGCCACGCGGTACTCGGTGGACGGGACCGCCACGTCCATGAGCGGGATGGAGTGGAGGCTCCAGTTCGAGCGGCGTTCCGGTCGGCACTGGACCGGGGCCCTGTGGGCGGCCGAGGTCACCAAGGGCTTCGAGATCAACGACGTGGGATACTCGCAGAGCTCCGAGCGCCTGGACGGGGGCGCGCGCATCGCCTACCGGGAGATCGTGCCGGGGAGCGTGTTCAGGAACTACAACGTCAGCCTTTCCACCTTCCACAACTGGAGCCACGAGGCGCTGGACGAGGTCTGGTCGGTCGACTCGTGGCAGCGGGCGCGGTTGAGGGGTAGCTACTCGCTCAACGCGCACGGGCAGTTCCTCAACTATTGGAACATCCGCTCCCAGGCGTCCTACTCGCCCCAGGCCATGAGCCGCTCCGCCACGCGCGGGGGACCCATGATGGTCGACCCGGCCTCCGCGACCGTCAGCGTCAACGTGGGCAGCGACCGCCGAGGCCAGGTCAGCTACGGAGCGGGTGTGGAGTTCTCCGACGACCGCCTGGGGAGGGGACGCCGCACGGAGTTGAACGGGAACGTCCACATCAGACCCACGAGCAGGGTGGAGGTCTCGGTGGAGCCACGGTTCGAGGTGCAGAAGAGCGGGGCGCAGTACGTCACGGCCAGCTCCGCGGCATCCTTCGATCCCACGTACGGTACCCGTTACCTGTTCGCCGACCTGGACAGGAAGACGGTGTCCATGGAGACACGGGTGAACTGGACCTTCTCGTCCAGCCTCTCCCTCCAGGTGTTCGCACAGCCACTCCTGTCGTCGGGCGAATACCTTTCCTACAAACAGTTGACGGCCCCCGAGACGTACGATTTCCACGCCTTCACGGAAGGAACGGCCCGGATGACCGGGACGGGGGTGGTGTGCACCTCCGGGGAGATGTGTCTGGCCGACGGCGACCGGTACGTCGACGTGAACGGCGACGGACTTCCGGACTTCTCGTTCTCGGACAGGGACTTCAACGTCCGCTCCCTCATCGGGAACATGGTGCTGCGGTGGGAATACCGGCCCGGTTCCACCATCTTCCTGGTGTGGCAGCGACAGCAGTCGGGAAGGGCGACGGTGGGTGATTTCGACCTCGGGCGCGACGTGGGGGCGCTCTTCGACCTGGAGCCCGACAATCGCTTCATCATCAAGGCGAACTACTGGCTGGGGTTGTGACCGATGAGCATGTTCGAGATCGTGGGCCTGGTGGTGATCGGGATCGGCTTTTTCGGCCTGATCATGTATGCTGCAGGGCATGCCCGCAGATCCAACGACGATTGACCCGGCCGCCGCGTCGCGGTGCCTTCGGAGAGATGTCCGTGACCGACCCCCTCGCGTGCCAGAGTGACGCCTTCGCCCTTCCCGACGACGTCCACTACCTGAACTGCGCCTACATGGGCCCCCTCCCCCGGGTCGCCGAGGCGGCGGGTGTGGCCGGGTTGGCGAAGAAGCGGGTGCCCACCGGGATTTCCCCGGAGGACTTCTTCAAGGAGGCCGACGTGTTGCGGGCGCTCTTCGCCCGCCTGGTGAACGCGCCGGACCCGGCGGCCATCGCCATCGGTCCGGGGGTTTCGTACGGGGTGGCCACGGCGGCGCGCAATCTTCCCCTCGGAGCCGGGCAGAACGTGGTGGTGACCCACGAGCAGTTCCCCGGCAACGTGCACGCCTGGCGGCGGAAGGCGACCGAGTCGGGGGCCGAGGTCC
The DNA here is from genome assembly GCA_029879725.1 of Gemmatimonadota bacterium. GTDB lineage: Bacteria > Gemmatimonadota > Gemmatimonadetes > Longimicrobiales > Gaopeijiaceae > JAOUPR01. The sequence goes on from JAOUPR010000004.1 coordinate 21,848, forward strand.
GCACCGTGGTCCCGCCCGACGGGGAAGGGCGCGGCGCGGCGTGGAACGAGCGGCTCCTGGAGGCCATCGACGCGCGCACCGGCATCGTGGCGGTGCCGCACGTCCACTGGACCGACGGGACGCTCTTCGACCTCTCCGCGGTGGGCCGGCGCTGCCGGGACGTGGGAGCGGCGCTCATCGTGGACGGGACGCAGTCGGTGGGCGCTCTGCCCTTCGACGTCGCCGAGGTCCAGCCGGATGCCCTCATCGTGGCGGCGTACAAGTGGTTGCTGGGTCCCTATTCGCTCTCGTTGAGCTACTTCTCCCCTCGCTTCGACGACGGAGTCCCCCTCGAGGAAACGTGGATCGGGAGGGAGGCGTCGGAAGAGTTCCAGCGGCTGGTGCAGTACCGGGACGGCTATCAGCCCGGCGCCGTCCGCTTCGACGTGGCCGAGCGGTCCAATTTCGCCCTTGTTCCCGTGGCGCTGGCGTCACTGGAGCTCCTGAATGGTTGGCGGCCCGAGCGGATCCAGGAATACTGCCGCGCCCTCACCTCGGAGCTGTTGCACGAAGCGGCCGCCCTGGGATTCGGCGTGGAAGCACCCGAGTGGCGCGGAAGCCATCTCTTCGGACTTCGCATGCCGGCGGGAGTGGACCTCGACGCTCTTCGCGACGCGCTCCAGCGGCGGAACGTGTACGCCTCCCTTCGCGGGTCCGCGCTGAGGCTCTCCCCCAACGTGTACAACACGCCGGAGAACGTCGCGGCACTCGTCGAAGTGTTGCGCGAGGCGGTGGCCTAGGCCGGCCGCCTTCCCGGACTCAGGATCCGAAGACCACCGACGGCGTGGTTCCGACCTCGATCCCGTGCTCCGCGAACCACCCCATACGTACCTCGAGGGCGAACATGGCAGGCGCCGCGCTGTCGTGGGGATCCACGGTCTGGGGCTCCATCTGCTGGATGTCGACGATGGTGAAGGCCGCGTCGAGATAGGCGATGTCCAGGGCGACGTAGGTGTCCTTCATCCAGAACGAGCGCAACTCCACCTCTTCGAACACGAAGAGCATCCCCGTGCCGTCGGGGACCGCCTCGCGGAACATGAGGCCCCGCTGGCGATCATCGGGCGTGCGTGCCACCTCCGCCACCACCGTGTCAGCGCCGAAGATGATCCACGCGGAGCCCCTCGGGGGGCGGGGAGCCACCTGGGACACGCCCGTGGCGGGAGTCGGCGTGGCCTCTCTATCCGCTCCGGACGCTTCGCCCTCCGCGGTGGAACACCCCGACAGGAGGGCCGCCAGGAGCGCCCCGATGAGGGTACGGGAAAACGGGAGGCCCGGTGCGGCGCTTCCCTTCGGACGATCGTGTCGGACCATGTAGAGACTCCCACTCGGGTGAAAACCCTGATAAGTTAGTCACCTTCCAATTGTTCCCAATATGCAGGAATCCGGTTCGATGGTAGATGAAGCCCTCCTGGAGGTCGTGGTGTGCCCGGAGACGAAGCAGCGGCTTCGTCCGGCGGGACCCGGGCTGCTGGCGGGGATGAACGAGTCCATCGTGGCCGGGACGGTGGTGAACGGAGGGGGGGTGACGGTCGCCCAGCCGGTGGCGGAGGCGCTGGTCCGGGAAGACGGCGAGGTGGTCTACCCGGTGCGGGACGGGATTCCGATCCTGCTCCTGGACGAAGCGATCCCGGTAGCGGACGGATGGAAGGCGTAGGCGGCGGGGATGGGGTCCGGAGTGGTATCCCGGACGCCGACGATGGAAAAATGGTTTGCGTGCGGCCCGATCATGGCGGTAGACTTGCGCCTCGTTGGTCCGCGTTCACGGTAGTCTCCAGGTGAGGATGATGGTACGAATTCGGATTGCCAGGATGCCGTTCGCGCTCCTGCTGGCCTCGGCCGTCGTTGCGTGCGGCGGAGAGCCTACCCAGGGCATCGCCAGGGGTGGACAGCTGTTCGACACCTGCGCCCCCTGCCATGGTACCGATGCCGGTGGCAACCAGCACCTCGGCGCGCCTGCCATCGCCGGGTTGCCGGCGTGGTACGTGAAGTCCCAGTTGGACAAGTTCCAGTCGGGCGCGCGGGGAATGCATCCGGCCGACACGGCCGGGATCCGCATGAAGTCCATGGCCCTCGCCCTCGACCTCGCGGGTGACGTGGAGTCGGTGGCGGAGTACGTGGCGTCCCTGCCCAGGGTGGCTCAGGCGGCCACGGTGGTCGGGAACGCCGACGCCGGTCGGGCGGCCTACGCGGTGTGCAGCGCGTGTCACGGGGTCCAGGGCAATGGAACCGAGGCGCTCGGGGCTCCCCCGCTCGCCGGGTTCAGCGACTGGTACCACGCGGTTCAGCTCGAGAAGTTCCGCGACGGCCTCCGCGGGACGTCTCCCCAGGACATCCAGGGGGCCACGATGCGACCCAACGCCCTGACGCTGTCGGACGAGGCCATCGCCGATCTGGTGGCCTACATCCAGACGCTCCAGTAGTTCGAGGACCCGACGATGACCGAAGAAGCAGTACGGAGCGGAAACGGCGGCGCCGAAGTATCGCCTCCCCTTTCCGACGATTTGAATCCTGCCATCATCGATGCGCACAAGACATTCATCATCACGCTGGTGAGCGCGGCACTGTTCATCGGCGCAGTGTTCATCTTCATCCTCTGATCGGGGCAGACGGACACCTATGATCGAGAGAATGGTTCTCCAGGCATCCTCGTACGCGGCCAGCGTCGACGGATTGATCCTTCTCATCACCGTGCTGGTCGGCTTCTGGTTCCTGATGGCGGAAGGCGTGTTCTTCTGGCTGATCTTCAAGTTCAGGGAAAAGCCGGGTCGCAAGGCGATGTACATCACCGGTGAGAAGAAGTCGCACAAGAAGTGGATCTCCATTCCCCACGGGCTGGTGCTGGTGTGCGACGTGTTCATCATCATCGGGGCCGTGAAGGTCTGGTACAACGTGAAGCAGCACCTTCCCGAGCCCGACTACGAGGTCCGCGTCATCGGCCAGCAGTGGGCGTGGGTGTTCCAGACCCCGGGACCCGATGGAGTCCTGGATACCGACGACGACATCCAGACGGTGGACAAGCTCCACGTGGAGACCGACAAGACGTATCACTTCAAGCTGGAATCCAGGGACGTGATCCACAGCTTCTCGGTCCCGGTGTTCCGCCTGAAGCAGGACGCGGTCCCCGGGCGATCCATCACGGGGTGGTTTCATCCAACCAGGACCGGAACGTACGACATCCAGTGTGCGGAGATCTGTGGCATCGGCCACGGCGTGATGGCGGGGCAGATCGTGGTTCACGATGCTCCCGAATACGCGTCCTGGGTCTCCGATAACGCAGCCGCACAGTAGCCGAGAGGAAAGCACTGATGGCAGAGGCCGCCGCAGTCGGGGCTCACGAGCATCATCACGGGCCCCAGGGGATTCTCAAGTACATCTGGTCCACGGACCACAAGATCATCGCCATGCAGTACCTGTTCACGGGTATGTTCATGGCGGTCATCGGTGGGTTCATGGCGTACGTCTTCCGGATGCAACTCGCCTTCCCGGGGCTCCCCGTCCCGGGTTACGGGGTGGTGTCTCCGGGCGAGTACAACGCCCTGGTGACGAACCACGGGACGATCATGATCTTCTGGGTGGCGATGCCCGTGCTCATCGCCGCTTTCGGGAACTTCCTGATTCCGCTCATGATCGGAGCGGACGACATGGTCTTCCCCCGGATCAACCGGCTCTCGTATCAGGTGTTCCTGATCAGCGCCATCCTGATCCTGGTCTCGCTCTTCGTGGAGGGCGGGGGCTTCGGTGGAGCGTGGACGGCGTATCCACCCCTCTCCTCGGTGTCCGACTACAATCTCACCAAGCTCGGGTCCAGTATCTGGCTCGTGGCGGTGGCGCTGGAGTTCGTGGCCTTCCTCCTGGGCGGTATCAACTTCATCGTGACGTTGATGAACGCCCGTGCGCCGGGGATGAAGGCGTACGACATCCCGGTGGTCGTGTGGATGATCGTCATCGCCAGCATCCTGTTCATGCTGTCGGTGGGACCGCTCATCGCCGGCGCGGTGATGCTCCTCTTCGACCAGACGCTCGGAACCGGCTTCTACGACCCGACCCGGGGCGGTGACCCCATCCTCTGGCAGCACCTCTTCTGGTTCTTCGGGCACCCGGAGGTGTACGTGGTGCTCCTGCCGGCCTTGGGGATCACGGCGGAGATCATCACCACGTTCTCCCGCAAGAAGCTCTTCGGGTACAAGATCGTGATCTTCACCGCGGTGGCCACCGGAGTGCTGAGCTTCTTCGTGTGGGCGCACCACCAGTTCATCGCGGGCATCGACCCCCGCATGGCGAACATCTTCACGGTGACCACGCTCCTGATCTCGGTCCCCATCGCCGAGCTCTGTTTCGTGTACATCGCCACGTTGTACGGTGGATCGATCCGGTTGACCACGCCCATGCTCTGGGCGCTGGCCTTCATCGGAGAGTTCCTCATCGGTGGTGTGACGGGGATCTTCCTGGGAGCCAGCGGCGCGGACATCTATTTCCACGACACGTATTTCGTGCTGGCCCACTTCCACTACACCTTCTTCCCCATCGCCATCATCGGGACCTTCGCGGCCTTCACGTACTGGTTCCCGAAGATGTTCGGGAAGATGATGAACGACACGCTGGGCAAGATCCATTTCTGGGGCACCATCATCCCCTTCAACTTCATCTTCATCCCGCTCTTCGTTCTGGGACTCGGCGGCCAGCACCGCCGCATCTACAACTACCAGAACTTCCCGGAGCTGGCGGAGATGCAGCCGCTGCGGGTGCTCGCCACGGGTGCGCTCATCGTCATGCTCGTGTTCCAGTTCGTGTTCTTCTGGAACATGTTCAAGAGCTGGCGGTCGGGTGAGAAGGCGGGGAAGAACCCCTGGAAGGCCAACACCCTGGAGTGGACGACGGATTCGCCGCCGCCCCACGGGAACTGGCCGGCCGATGACATGCCCAAGGTGTACCGGGGTCCCTATGAGTACAGCGTTCCGGGCCGGGACGACGATTACTGGCCCCAGAACATTCCTGGTTGAGGGTTGAGCTCGTGAAGCCAATTGCCACCACACGCAGCGCAACGGGAATCCCCACCGGCCGTCTGGCCATCTGGTGGGTCCTGGCGTCCGAGGTCGTGATCTTCGGAGGTCTCCTGGCCTCCTACCTCATGCACCGTCTCGGGCACCCCGAGTGGGCGAACGCCGCTGCCAACACGAATACATGGATCGGAGCGTTCAACACGCTGGTCCTTCTCTCTTCCAGCTTCACCGCGGTGCTGGCGCACAACGCCGCCGAGATGGGTGACGGGAAGAAGGCGGCTCGCTATCTGGTGTTCACCATCGTGGGGGCCCTGATCTTCCTCCTGGTGAAGTCGTTCGAGTGGTACACCGAGATCCGCCACGGATATACCATCACCGCCAACGGATTCTGGAGCTTCTACTACACCGCGGCGGGACTCCACGCGGCGCACGTGATCGCCGGAGCCATCATCATGGGGTTCATCGCCAAGGACGCGGCGAAGGGGAAGGAGCTCCAACGGGTGGAGCTCATCGGGATCTACTGGCACTTCGTCGACGTGGTCTGGATCTTCCTCTTCCCGCTCCTCTACATCGCCAAGTAGGTGAAACATGGCCGGGCACGATCATACAGCTAAGTACAGGAAGATCTACTTCACGCTCCTCGCCCTCCTGGTGGTGAGCGTGGCGGGTCCGTTCCTCGAGATCTTCTGGGTTACGCTCATCACCGCCTTCGGGATCGCCCTGGTCAAGGCGAACATGGTGATCCAGAACTTCATGCATCTGCGTGAGGAACGACGCATCATGAAGTGGATGCTGGCGACTTCCGTCATCCTCATGTTCCTCTTCTTCGCCGGCGTCGCGCCCGACGTCATGAAGCACCGGGGAACCAACTGGGTGAATGTGGCCGCCGAGGCCGCGGTCGAGCGCGGGATCCCGGCGCCGTACGCGGCCGAGGGCGAACACGGCGAAGCCGCCGCCGAGCATGAGCCGGCCGCCGAACACGAGGCGGTACCGGTGGAGGCCGCTCCCGCCGAGGTCGCGCAGGCCTTCGATCCGGCCGCGGTATATGCCACGGCGTGCTCGCTCTGTCACGGCAGCGCGGGGATGGGTGACGGCCCCGGTGGGGCGGCCTTCGATCCCCCTCCGGCCGACTTCACCGATCCCGCCTTCTGGGCCGAGCGGACCGACGAGCTGGTCTTCACCGCCATCAAGGGTGGTGGTGGTGCGGTGGGCCGCTCTCCCCTGATGCCGCCATGGGGCGGGTCGTACAGTGACGACGAGATTCGCGCGCTGGTGGAGTACATCAAGGGATTCTCGCAGTAGGCAGGAGGTCACGGTGTCAACGGACGCCGCAGTGATGCAGTTCGAGGTCAGGCCCGAGCCCGGTCCCGGGAAGAAGCTTCTCCCGGACGGGGTGATGGGGATGGTGATCTTCGTGTTCACGGAGGTCATGCTCTTCGCGGGCCTGATTTCCGCACACACCATCGTCCGCTCCCGGGCCGCAGGAGAGATGTGGCCGCCGTACGGCCAGCCCCGGCTCCCTCTGGAGGAGACGGCCATCAACACCGCCGCCCTCCTCCTCAGCGCCGTGGTGATCTTCTTCGCTCAGCGGGCCTTCCGACGTGGCGTGGGATCGGCCCGCTGGACGTTCCTGGCCAGCATCGTCCTGGGGATCTTCTTCGTGGCCTCCCAGGGGATGGAGTGGGCCGCGCTCCTGGGCGAGGGCCTCACGATGCAGTCGAGCGCGTACGGCGGGTTCTTCTATCTCATCGTGGGCACCCACGCCCTCCATGCGGTGGCGGCCATGCTGGGGATGGTCTGGGCCTGGCTCCGGATGTCGAAGGGGACCCTGACCCAGTCACAGTTCAGCACCGTCCAGGTATTCTGGTACTTCGTGGTGCTGGTATGGCCGGTGCTCTACTGGAAGGTCTACCTGTGAGGCGGGGCGTGTGGGTCGTGGCGCTGGCGCTGGTGGCGCTGGCGCTCCTCCCCGAGCCCGGGTTCGCGTGTCCGGTGTGCTTCGATCCCAACGACGAGCACCGGCAGGCCTTTCTCGCCACCGCGATCTTCATGACCGTACTGCCTCTGGGGATGGTGGGCGGCGTGGGGATATGGTTGCGAAAGAGGCTTCGCAGACTCGATGACGAGGAAGCTCCTCCCGAGCCTCCTGCGAACGACCCTTCCTGAGGCTCCGACCTCGCCGTGTGCCCCGCTCCGCCGCGCGAACCTCAGGGTGGTGACGAGGAAGGGGCACACCTCGCCCGCACCCGCAGTCCCCGCCTGACCTCTTCCCGGGGCGACGTCCAGGAGAGCAGCCTCCGGCTGGTGGCCGCGTTGTGGGCGCTCACCGGTGCGGCCCTGGGCGTGTTGGTGGGGGTGGCCGCCATGGAGATGTGGGGGTGGTCCTCGTGGATCCTGTGGGTGGCGCCTCCGGCGGGGTGGGCCTTCGTCTATGGAGTGGCGTTGTTCATCACCGACTCCGCCGGCTCCGCGGGAAGCCTGCTCTACGCGCCCTCGGGACAGACCACGCCCCGGAAGCGGGAACACTCGCAGGCGGAGTCGCTGGTGGTGCGCGGCCGGTACATGGAGGCCATCGACGCCCTGGAGGTCGCGTTGGAGGAGGACCCCCGGGACACGGGGATCCATTTCCGCATCGCGCGGATCTATCGCGACCACCTGGGCCGCCCCGAAGATGCCGCGCGTTGGTTCCGTCGCGTCCGGAGCGAGGGGCACCTGACAGCGGCCGAGGATCTCGCGGCGCTGCGGGAGTACGCCGAACTGTGCATCCTGAAGCTCGCCGATCCCGGCCGGGTCGCCGCCGACCTGGCCCGGGCAGCCGAATCCCTGCAGGGCACGCCCGGCGGTGAATGGGCGGCGCGGGAGCTGGCACACGTGAAGCGGCTGCTCCACGGTGGAGAAGGAGACGGGTAGCGTGGCGGGTCGGAGGTGCACGACCCACCGGGAGGGTCAGCCCACGCTCTTCCGGGTCCGCTTCATGAAGTCCATCATGATGTACTGGCCCAGCGTCATGGTGTTGGTGAAGTAGGCCTTTCCACGGGAGATCTCGGCCACCTTCTGCACGAACTGCACCAGATAGGGGTCGCGGGCGAGCATGAAGGTGTTGATGAGGATCCCCGCCTTCCGGCATGCCGCCACCTCCTGGAACGTACGCTGGAGGATGCGCGCGTCGAGGCCGCCCGAATTCGTGTAGACGCGTCCGTCGGGGAGCGTGATGGCGCTGGGCTTTCCGTCCGTGATCATGATGATCTGCCGCATGTCCTGCTTCTGCGAGGCCAGGATGCGGCGCGCCACTTCCAGCCCTTCCGCGGTGTTGGTGTGGAAGGGGCCCACCTGGGCCTTGGTGAGCTGGGACAGCGGGATCTCCTCGGCCCGGTCGCCGAAGGTGACCACCCTGAGGGTGTCTCCGGGAAACTGGGTGCGCAGGAGGTGGGACAGAGCCAGTGCCACGCGCTTCGCCGGTGCGAAACGGTCTTCGCCGTAGAGCACCATGCTGTGGGAGACGTCCAGCATGAGCACCGTGGCGCACGAAGACCGATACTCGGCCTGGTGCACCATGAGGTCGCGGTAGTCCAGATTCAGCGGCACCTGGAGTCCCTCCCGCTCGATGGCCTTCTTGAGGGTGGCGGGGATGTCCAGATTCATGGTGTCGCCGAACTCGTACGGCTTCGACGCGGCCTCGGCCTCCACGCCGGTGGCCAGGTGGGGAGTGTCGTGAGACCCGAAGCTGGACTTGCCGATGGCGGCCAGGAGGTCCTTCAGCGCCCGGTATCCCAGGAAGTCCATCCCCTTCTGGGTCAGGTTGAACTGGACCTGCTGGGCGGCCTCGCGGGCCTCGTCGACGTTCCCCTCGCCGGTCACGTCGTAGGTGGCGCCGGGCACCTGGGGATTTCCCGTCTCGAGGTTGATGTACCCCTCGTCCACCATCCTCTGGATGAGGTCATCGAGGAGCTCCGCGATCCGGCGTTGGACCTCTTCGTCTCCGGCGCCCTCCCCGCGGAACTCCGCGAGCATCTCCTCCGTGAGCTGGTCGCTTTCGATGAGGGCGCGGAGCAGGGCGTTCTTCAGCGAGTCCACGGAGCTCACGTCGTCCACTCCGGACCACCCCCAGAAGGGGTGGAAGTTGGGCCCGCCGGCGAAGCCACCGTCCATGAGGAAGTCGGACAGGTGCTCCAGGAGCGACTCCAGGTTCAGTGCGTCGAGCCACCGGCCCTTGTACTTCGAATAGGTGGTGAAGCGCATGAAGCAATTCCGGTGAAGGGGGGTAGCCTCCCGCCATGGCCGACCCGACGCTGTCCCGACTCGATCCCGGCGACCTGCCCCCGAAGGTACTGGCGACGCTACGAGAATCTCTGCTCGCGCACTATGATCGCAGCGCGCGAGACCTTCCGTGGCGTCGCCTCACCGACCCGTACCCCGTCTGGGTATCGGAGGTGATGCTACAGCAGACCCGCGTCGAGACGGTAACCGACTACTACCGGCGATGGATGGCGCGGTTCCCGGACGTCGAGACGCTGGCCGACGCGGAGCTCGATGAAGTCCTCCTCCAGTGGCAGGGGTTGGGATACTACACCCGCGCCCGGAATCTCCACGGCGCGGCCCGGGTGATCCGGGAGCGGTTCGGTGGCGAGGTGCCCGGCACGGTGGACGAGCTCAGGTCCCTCCCGGGCGTGGGGGAGTACACGGCCGGAGCGGTGGCCAGCATCGCCTTCGGGCTCCCCGTGCCCGTGGTGGACGGGAACGTGAACCGGGTCCTGTGCCGCCTCGTGGACGTTCCCCGACTCACCCCGGCGAGGGCGCGGTCGTTGGCGAAGACCCTGGTCCACCAGGACCGTCCCGGAGACTGGAACCAGGCGGTGATGGAGTTGGGCGCCACCGTCTGCACGCCGCGGAGCCCCTCGTGCGACGTGTGTCCGGTGGCGTCGTGGTGCGGCGCCCGGGCGAGCGGGCGGCAGGGTGAGCATCCCGCTCCGGCCCGCCGTGCCAGGGTGGAGCCGCGCCTGTACGCGGTGATGGTCGCGGCCGACGCGGCGGGAAGCCTCCTCGTTCGGCGCCAGGACGACCCCGGGCTCCTCCAGGGTCTCTGGGCCTTTCCGGCCGTGGAGGTGGCCCACGCGTCCATCGTCGAGGAGAGCGCGGAGTGCCTGGCGGACCGGTGGGCCGAACCGGGAGTGTTCGTCCGTCGATCACGGCGTGCCCTCCGCCTTCCCCCGGTGCGACACCGTTTCACCCACATCGACGCCACCTACCACCCCGTCCTCGTCGAGGTGAGCCGGCCTTCCGGCCAGGATGCGAGGGGGGAGGACGTGCGCTGGATCGACCCGTGCGGTCCGGTGGGAGTAGCCATTCCGGTGGCGCAGCAGAAGATTGTGGCGGCGGCGCGCGCCGTCCTGGACGAACCCGACCCCCGAGAGGCGTGAGCCCAATGCGGATTGCCGACATGACGTGGATGCAGGTGGAGGAGTACCTGCTTGACGACGACCGATGCGTACTCCCCCTGGGGAGCACCGAGCAGCATGCCTATCTGAGCCTGGCGGTGGACGCCATCCTGGCCGAGAAGGTGGCCGGGGACGCCGCTGGGCCGGAGGGCGTCCCCGTGTTTCCGGTGCTCGCCTACGGCCTCACGCCCTACTTCATGGCGTATCCGGGGACGGTGACGATCAGCCCGGACACGTACGCGAGCCTCCTCGGAGACATCCTGGACAGCCTTCACGCCCACGGGTTCCGGAAGATCCTCATCGTGAACGGCCATGGCGGAAACGCCCAGGCCCGCCCCGCCGCGGAGTCGTGGAGCGACGCCCACCCCGGCACGAGCCTGCGCTGGCACGATTGGTGGAAGGCGCCCCGCACCATGGCGGCGGTACGGGAGATCGATGAGGATGCCTCCCACGCCTCCTGGATGGAGGGCTTCCCCTGGACCCGGGTGGAGACGGCGCGCCCCCCGGAGGGCCACAAGCCGGCGGTGGACCTCTCGGGCCGCGAGGACATGACGCCCGCCCGCTTCCGCGAGCGGCTGGGGGATGGATCGTTCGGCGGGTTCTACGAACGACCCGACGAGGATCTCCACCGCATCTGGGCGATCGCGGTGGAGGAGACCCGGGCCCTCCTGTCGGGAGGTTGGTGAACGTGAACGTGACCTTCGAAGGACGCACGGTCCTGGTGACCGGCGCGGGCCACGGATTCGGGCGCGCGATCGCGGGAGCCTTCGCGTTGCGCGGCGCCGACGTGCACGTGTGTGACGTCAATGCCGCGGGGCTGGAGGAAACCGCCGCGCTGGTGGGCGATCGATGCCACGCGTCGCTGGTGGACGTGACCGACCGGGCGGCGGTACACGACTGGACCGCCGGCGCTCTCGACGCGACGGGACGGATCGACGTCCTCGTGAACAACGCGGGCGGGGTGCTCGGGCAGGTGGGGCGCCCCCTCGAGGAGGTGTCCGAAGCGGAGTGGGAGGGAGTCGTGGCGGTGAACATGACCGGCGCGTTCTGGTGCGCCCAGGCGGTGGCGCCGCCCATGAAGGCGGCCGGGTACGGGAGGATCGTGAACATCTCCAGCGGAGCCGGCCTGGGCGTGAGTCTCACGGGGATCCAGGCATACGCTTCGGCGAAGGCCGGTCAGATCGGCCTCACCAGGCAGCTGGCCCACGAACTGGGCCCCTTCGGCATCACCGTGAACAACGTGGCCCCCGGGTTCGTCCGCTCCAACCCCACCACCGAACGGCAGTGGGAGTCGTACGGCGCAGAAGGGCAGCGCCGCCTACTCGACCGGATCTCCATGCGTCGCCTGGGGACTCCCGCGGACATCGCCCACGCCGTCCTCTTTCTGGCATCGGACTACGCCGGCTGGATCACCGGTCAGGTTCTCCCCGTGGACGGGGGGAAGTAGCCCCTCACTCCGACAGGGCGTACCAGTCCACCTTGCGGGTGAGGTACATGGTGGCGGCCAGCGCGGCGAAGAGTCCCAGCGACCCCGCCAGAAGGGCGTAGTCCTGTGCCTGGAGCAAGACGAAGAGGTAGCTGTAGAGGAGCGTCACGATCCCGCCCATGATGGCGCCCCGCCGGGGGGACCCCAGCACCGAGCGCATGTACCCCACCACGAGGCCCACGATGGCCATGGTGGCCAGCAGGTAGGCCGCGGTGAACCCGAGGTGCTCCGCCAGCGAGAGCTCCAGGAGATAGAAGATGCACATCGCGGCGCCCACGAGGAGGTACTGCACGGGGTGCACGCGTAGTCCGGCCAGCACCTCGAAGAGCCAGATGGAGACGAAGGTGAGCACCAGGAAGAGGAACTGGTACTTCACGCTGCGGTGCGACATCCGGTAGTGGTCCACGGGTGCCAGGAGGCGCACACCGAAGGCCGACGCCGAGATGGTGGCGTCGGGAACGCCCTGGGCGCTGGACCATTGTTGGGGATAGTTCCGTCCCAGGAACGGGACGTTCCAGAGGGCGGTGAACCCTTCCGCGGTGACCTCCCGCTCTTCGGGGAGCCACGTTCCCTCGAAGCTGGGGTCCGGCCAGTCACCTTCCAGGGTGACCCTCGTCTCGCTCCCGAAGGGCACCACGAAGACGCCTCCCGTGCCGTTCACCGAAACCGAGAGGTCGAACGCGACCTCGTCGGTGCGCGCGGCGCGACCGAGGGGGGCGTGGATCCCCTCACCGCTTCCCGGCCACCCCATTCCCGGAAGGAAGTCCACCGTGTGGCCGTTCCACTGCACGCTCACCTGCCGGGGGATCGCATCCGCGTCGGAGATCCCCATGGCCAGGACGGCGCGATCCCACATGATGGATCCGGGATCGATGTCCAGCGCCGCCACGTCCGGGCGTCTGAACACACCCTGGAAGTGGAGGTGCGTGCGAAACACCGGCACCTGGAAGATCCCGCGGTAGCGGGCCTCGCTGACCAGCGTGCCCGTCACGCCCAGCGTGTCGGCGAGGACGTGGATGTAGTGTATGGTGCTCTCCGTCCGGACCCTGCCGTCGCCGTGGGTGACCTCCTGCGTGGTCACGTAGGGGACCACCAGCCGGGGGCCCACGACGCGCTGCTCGTCGCCCCAGCTCTCCGCGATGGCCCGTGCCGCCTGGTCCCGGTTCCCTTCCCGCTCGCGGATGGTCGTCCGGATCATGGAGATGGGGATCTGGAGGAGGAGGATCAGGAAAGCGATGGCGGAGACGCGGAACAGCTGTGAGTGCTGCAGCGACCGTATCGTTGAGGAGGGAGAGGTCTCGCTCATGAAGTTGCCCGGTGGTGGGAAGTGAAACGTGCGGCGTGTTCACTCCCTCCCGGTCCGCAAATTCCGCGCCAGACGCGAAATCCCGGTGTGCGGCGGGCTCAGAGTTCGAGCCCGCCTCCCACGTCGAATCCCTTGAACCCCGACGGCCCCTCGTGGGGCATGCGCCGGTACCCGCCGCCCTGGCTACGGCTGATCTTCCGCTGGGCCACCAACGCCTCCAGCGCGAGTTCGCACGCCGCGGCGCGGTGGCCGTCGGACGCGGAGGCGGGGGCGAGACCCACCGTCTCCACCAGGCGAAGGAGCCCGGGGACGGTCTCGAACCCCTGTACGCACGCCACCGATGACGAGTCCTCTCCCACCTGGAGGGCGCCTCCCGTCTCGAAGTAGTCCACGATGTCGTCCACGTTGGCTCCTCCGGCTCGATCCACGAAGGTCTCGGCGGCGGCTCCCTGGATGAGCTCGCGGGCGATGCGGTCGGCGCCGCGAAGCTCGCCTTCGTACTCGAGCTCCATCTTCCCCGTGATGGCGGGGAGGGAGGCGTACAGGTCCGCGAGTCTCGGAACCACCATCTCCTCACCGTGGCGCAGGGCGCGGCGCTCCGCGTTGGAGATCACGGTCTCCATCAGGGTGATGGAGAGGCGCTGGCTGACGCCGGAACGGTGGTCGACCCGCTTGTCCTCCCGAGCCAGGAACGCCACGCGCTCCACGGTCTCCGCGACGATCTCGGGGATCTCCACGGGGATGTCGCCCCGGTCCGTCCACGCCTCGTGGGCGGTGATGGCCACGCCCGTCTCCAGCTCGAGAGGGTAGTGGGTGCGGATCTCGGCCCCGATGCGGTCCTTCAGGGGGGTGATGATCTTCCCCCGGGCCGTGTAGTCCTCGGGGTTGGCGGTGAAGACCATCATCAGGTTCAGCGCCAGCCGGATGGGGTAGCCCTTGATCTGGACGTCCCCCTCCTGGAGGATGTTGAAGAGCCCCACCTGGATCTTCCCCGCCAGGTCCGGAAGCTCGTTGATGGCGAAGATCCCGCGGTTGGCCCGGGGAAGAAGCCCGTAGTGGATGGTGAGCTCGTCGCCCAGGATGTGCCCACCCCGTGCCGCCTTGATGGGGTCCACGTCTCCGATCATGTCGGCGATGGTCACGTCGGGGGTCGCCAGCTTCTCCACGTAGCGATGGTCCCGGTCCACCCACGCCACGGGGGCGTCGTCCCCGTGCTCCTCGATGAGCCGGCGCCCGTACTTGGAGATGGGCGCCAGGGGGTCGTCGTTGATCTCGCTCCCGGCCAGGATGGGGATGGACTCGTCCAGGAGGGTGACGAGCTGGCGAAGGATACGGCTCTTCGCCTGCCCCCTGAGGCCCAGGAGGATGAAGTCGTGACGAGACAGCACCGCGTTCACGATCTGGGGCGTCACCGTCTCGTCGTACCCCTCGACTCCGGGGAAGAGCGTCTCTCCGGCGCGGAGCTTGCGCACGAGGTTCGCGCGCATCTCCTGTTTCACCGAGCGAGGGGCGTACCCGGAGGCGCGCAGCGCTCCGACGGTGGTGGGACGGACCTCCGACATGGACATCACTCCTCATCGACGGACGGAGGGGGCGGAACCGTGCGCCCGCCGCCCGGATTTGCTACCGTTCCTGTCTGGAAACCACGCATACCCGACGAGGGCGCCCGGGGGTCCGGGGGTCTTCGACTTCTCAGAACCGATCTCCATGACAAGTCACGACGTCGTCCGCGTAATCGTCGCCGTATACCTCATCGGCGCCCTGGCCGTCTTCTTCCGGCGTGTGGCCGACCGGGCCGCGTTCATCCGGGCGGGCAAGCCGGAGGACCGCACCGACCAGCTCGCGCGCCGCATCGGGATCTTCTTCACCGAGGTCCTCGGACAGACCAAGGTGCGCCGGCGTCTCACCGCCGGTTGGGCCCACGCCCTGATCTTCTGGGGATTCCTTGTGTTCGCCCTCTCCACCGTGAACCTCCTCTGGAGGCTCGGCGTCGGCGGTGAAGGGTTCCTCCACGGCGCCCTGGGGTGGTTTCCGCCCACCGTGGACGTCTTCGCGGGCCTGATCCTCCTGGGGATCGTGGTGCTGGCCATCCGCCGCTTCGTGATCCGTCCCGAGTACCTCACGTACCACAGCAACGAGAGCGCCGTGGTCCTGACCATCATCGGGGTCATCGCCCTCACCCACCTGGGCGAGCGCTACCTGGCCGGAGACGTCTCCGCCTACTTCGGATACGGGCACCTGGTGGTGGCCTTCTCCTTCCTGGCCTACGTCCCCACCTCGAAGCACTTCCACATCCTCGGGGCTCCCGTGAACGCGGTGCTCCAGCAGCTCGGCGACCACCAGAAGATGGACGCCATGGATCTCGAGGCGGAGCTCGACTTCGAAGCGGGTGAGTCGTACGGGTGGAACAAGCTGCGCGACTTCGCGTGGACCGACCGGCTGAACATCCTCACCTGCATCGAATGTGGACGATGCCAGGAGGCTTGCCCGGCCCACGCCACGGGGAAGCTCCTCAGCCCCCGCGACTTCATCATCGACCTGAAGTACCACGCCAAAGGGGTCACGCCTCCGGGGAATCAGGCCGCGGTGGCCCGGGCCGCCTTCGCGGGCTCCGGGGAGTCGCTGGAAGGGGTGGCGCTGGAAGACCAACCGCTGGTGGACCACGTCGTCGCCTCGCAGACGCTCTGGGAGTGCACCAGCTGCATGGCCTGCGTGAACGCGTGCCCGGTGGACATCGATCACCTCTCCATCCTCCTCAACCTGCGCCGCTACCAGGTGCTGGACGTGGGAGAGATCGAACCCGAATACCAGCGGGTGTTCACCAACATGGAGCGCTCCGGAGACCCGTGGGGGTATGGGGAGCACCGCAAGGCCGAGACGTTGGCGAAGCTCGGGGCGGGCGAGGCCGGCGGGCCCTCCCCCCGCGTCGCCCTTCCAGGAGAGGAGTTCGACGTCCTCTTCTGGGTGGGGTGCTGGGGGCTGTACGACGATCGCAGCGTGGAGACCACTCGCGCCACCCTCCGGGTTCTGGACCACTACGGGGTGGACTACCGGATCCTGGGTGACACCGAGGTCTGCTGCGGCGAGAACTACCGCCGCATGGGGAACGAACTCCAGTTCCAGATGAACGCGCAGACCAACATGGAGCTCTTCGGCAGCGTGGCCTTCGGTACGCTCATGGTGACCAACCCCCACTGCCACCAGGTGTTCGGGAAGGACTACAAGGACTTCGTCCCGGAGGACGCGCAGGGTGTTCTCCCCTTCCAGGTGCGGAGCGTCGAGGAGGTGGTGTGGGATCTCGTGCGCGAGCGCGGGCTTCCCGGGAAGGCGGACCTCGGACAGGTGGCCTATCACGACTCCTGCTTCTACGGGCGCTACAACGACCTCTTCGCGCCCCAGCGCGAGCTGGTGAAGGCGGGTGGAGCGGAGTTGGTGGAACTGGGAAGGAACAAGGACAACGGGTTCTGCTGCGGCGCCGGGGGCGGGAACTTCTGGCGCGAAGAGTCGGAGCCCCGTGTCTCGTGGAACCGGGCGGCCGAGGTCATGGAGTCGGGCGCACCCACGCTGGCCGTCTCCTGCCCCTTCTGCATGGCCATGCTCGAGGACGGGCTGAAGGCCCAGGAAGGCTTCGAGGCGAACCCGGTGAAGGTGCGCCACGTGGTGGAGTTGGTGGCGGACGCCATCCCCGCCCCTGCCGGAGTGGGCGCCGGGCCGACGCAGGCGGCGGACGTGCCGGGAGAGGACACCGGGGCGGACGTCGCGGACGACCCTCGCGGAGACGGCGCGACCGAGGCGGGGGGCAACACCTGGGAAGCGTGACGCACTCCCGGGAGGGCGGCCGATCGGTGGGACCCGTGGTGATCTGGGGCGCCGGCGCCATGGGTGGGTCCATCGGCGCGTGGCTCCACCGCGCCGGGGTTGAGGTCCTCTTCGTGGATGCCGACCGGGCCCACGTGGCGGCCATCCGGGAGCGCGGGCTGCGCATCACCGGGCCCGTGGACGAGTTCACCGTGCGGGCGCAGGCGGTGACGCCGGAGGAGTTGGCGGCGGGAGTGCCCGCCGGGGTGGTCCAGACGGGCGTGGCCGTGGAGGAGGAGCCGAGGGGTACACCCGGTCGCCCGGGCCCGGCGTGGCCACCCCCTCCCTTCCATGTCGTCCTCCTGGCCGTGAAGGCCCACCACACCCGCACGGCGGTGGAAGCCCTGGCGCCCCACCTGGCCGAAGACGGGTGCGTGGTCTCGGTGCAGAACGGACTCAACGAGCGGGTCATCGCCGAGGTGGTTGGCGAGTCCCGCACGATGGGGTGCTTCGTGAACTTCGGCGCCGACGTCATGGAGCCCGGCGTGGTGATGCGGGGGAACCGGGGCGCCGTGGTGGTGGGGGAGCTGGACGGCGCCGTGACGCCGCGCGTTCAGGGGATCCACGAGCTGTTGCGGGTCTTCGAGCCCGACGCCGTCCTCACGGACAACATCCACGGATTCCTGTGGGGGAAACTCGCCTACGGCGCCCTCCTGTTCGCCACCGCCCTCACCGACGCCTCCATCGCCGATGTGTTGGCGTCCACGCGGCATCGGCCGGTCCTGGTGGAGATGGGTCGGGAAGTGGTGCGGGCCACCCTGGCCAGGGGGATCCGGCCCGAGCCCTTCAACGGGTTCGACCCCCGGGCCTTCCACCCCGACGCCTCCGACCAGGTGGCGCACGCGAGCCTCGACGAACTCGTGGCCTTCAACCGCGGGTCGGCCAAGAGCCACAGCGGCGTCTGGCGCGACCTGGCGGTGCGGAAGCGGAAGACGGAGGTGGACGCCCAGATCGCTCCTATCGCGGAGCTCGCGGCCGCGACGGGGGTGGACACTCCCCTCGTCCGCAGGCTGGTGGAGCTGGTGCACGACGTGGAGGAGGGACGGCGGGCGCAGGGGTGGGAGACGCTGGACGCGCTGGGGGAATAGGGTGGAGCAAACCTACACTCGGCGCCGCCGGCATGGATGCTCGACGTCGCCCGGGACCCTGCCGAGCAGGTCGAAGATGCGGGGGCGGGAGCGCAACGACGTCGGTCGTCATCACACTCTCCGCCCCCGCCTCACATCATTCCTCGCAGGATCCGCGGTCTACTGCGTACCCCCTTGTGGCGCCTGGACTCTCCGCTGAAGGTCCGTGATGTCGCGCCGAAGGAGGGCGATGTCCTCCTCCGTTTCGACCAGATCCTTTTCGATCCGAGAGATGGAGTTCCCGAAGGACACGACCACGATGCCCAGGGCGCCCACCACGACCACCACCATGACGGCGAGAAGGACGAAGGTCATCGGTTTCCTCCCATGTTGCTGAGATCGAGAGAAAGGTCCCGGGCCGCCCTGATTCCGAGAAGCTCGATCAATTGCAGGGCGCCCGACCCCGCGACCTGGTCTCCGCCGCCCGTGACCACGGACGGAACCCAGGCCCCCTGGTACTGGGCGATGGCGGCGGCATAGGCCTTCTGGGCCTCGAGCCACGCATTCAGCTTGGGCTCCAGGGCTCCGTCTGCCCGCATGATCAGTCTGCGGCGTTCGGATTCTCCCTGTCCACGCAGGATGTTCGCTTCACGTTCGGCGGCCGCGGCCTGGCGATCCAGTTCGGCGACCTGCCGGCGGGTTTCGGCGTCGGTCACGAGCCGTGCCTGTTGGACTTCCTGCTCCGCCCGTGCCGCGGCGGCGTTGGCCAGGCCCTGCTGCTCCACCGTGATCCGCCGCTGTTCGGCCTCGCGCGCCTGCGCGATGGCGGTCTGGACCCTCATGATGTTTTCCTGTTGCTCGTCGATCTGGTTCTGGACGCGCTGGTCGTAGGCGATCTCCCGGACGGCGAAGTTCGCGGTCTGGATTCCGAAGGAAGACAGGTATGCCTCTTCCTGACGGAGCTCTCGTCCGTCCTCCCCGCGACGGATGGACGCGACGGTGACCGTCTGCTCCTCGCCCGTGAGCGGGTTGATTTCTCTCACCGTCTCGGTGGTGGTCTGGTAGATCCCGCCTTCGATCTGATCTTCGATCCAGCGGATCAACTCCGTACGACGTGAGGCGTAGGATTCGGTGGACGAAAGGAGGGGGCCCGTCATGTAGATGGACTTGTCCGTGGTCACCGACACCAGGTTCTGCGTGACCGCGTCGGCCGAACCGAACTGCTCGTGGATCTTGAGGATGGCTTCACTCGCGAGGGGCATGATCCAATCGATGGACCCCTCGACCACGCCTCCTCCGCCGTCGTTGAAGCGGGTGTCGGCGGTGAAGCTGTACGTCTCACGTTTCGGATAGGATGTCGTCCTCCCGAAGAGTTGCAGCTTCGGTCCGGGTGACGTGTGAGCGGTGAGCTTTCCGGTGACGCTCTGGATCACGACGATCTCGTCGGCGTTCACGTCCTCGATGAGAAACTGTCCGAACGCGGCGGTCACCACCGCCACGACGAGGACGATTCCGATACTGACGGTTCGCTGTAA
Organism: Gemmatimonadota bacterium; assembly: GCA_029879725.1. Classification (GTDB taxonomy): domain Bacteria; phylum Gemmatimonadota; class Gemmatimonadetes; order Longimicrobiales; family Gaopeijiaceae; genus JAOUPR01. The sequence continues at coordinate 41,574 of JAOUPR010000004.1, forward strand.
TGGCCAACCAGAGAGGCGGCTTGTCTCCACGATTCACTTCTCCTTGCGGATGGACTTGGTGACCGGGTCGCGACACACGCACCAGCGCAGATTGAACTCACATATATCAGGCGCGCTCGTCGAAAGCCATACGGGTGGAAGGACGATTCTCTTCTTATCCGAAGCACGCCGTTGCCGCGCGAGTCGGCGAGGGTGCTCGAGAGTGGCGGGACGGGACCGGGCCCTCCTTCGCCTGGTTCCCGGCCATGGTGACCGAGGCGGTGCCGCCGCTTGGGCGGCCCCCTCAGTACTTCCCGTCCACCTCCAGCTTCTCCCTCCAGAGGGCCAGAAGCGTCTCCAGCTCTCCTTCGGCGTCATTCCCCGGATCGTTCGAGGGAGGGAGGAGGTCCACCACCTCGAAGAGGAAGGCGTCGGCACCGTATGCGTTCCAGTCGGCCTGGAGGGCATGGTTGCGGTGGCCGCGCATCCGTAGCTCCGCGCGGATCCGATTGAGCATGGCCGGCGCGTCGGGGCCGGCGCCCAGGAGCGTCCGTCCGCTCGGCGTGTGCTGGACACGGTAGACCCCGGCCGGGCGGGGCGTCTCCTTGTACTTCCGGACCATCTCGCGCCGGTCGGCGCCGCCACCACCTGCCATCACCGCCCCTCCAGTGCCAGAAACTCCCCTCCATCCACCTTCCCATCCCGCACCCGGTAGACGGTGATCCCGGAGATGGGATCACGATCTCCGCCGACTCCCGCGGCGGGGCCCACCACCGCGGCCGCCGTCTCCAGGCGTAGGGAGCCGCCCTGTGTTTCGTACTCGGTGATCTCCCGCACGTGGATGTGTCCGGCCAGGGCGACCGCCAGGCGATCCCCCACGCGGCGGAGCACTTCCTCGTGGTTGGCCACCACGTGGCGGAAGCGGTCCACCCCGTCGATGCGGATGAGGGTGGGCGCCAGGCCCTCATCGGTGTACCCGTAGCGCGTCATGTTGGCGCTCATGAAGGGGATGTGGCCGAAGGTGACCACGGGGGTGTCGGCTCCCGTGCGGGCCAGGATCCCGTCCATCCACGCGAGTTGCAGCGAGTCCACGTTCCCGTAGTACCAGAGGTCGTCGTAGTCCACGTCGTCGAGGCCCATGAAGAGGACGCCGCCGGCGTGGAAGGCATGGTAGTTGGGCCCGCGATAGGTGCGGTACATCCGGTTCCCGTACAGGGGATGGTCCTTCCCGATGAGGGAGTTGTGCCGCTCGATCCCGAACTTCTCGTGGTTCCCGGGGACGGTGTACACGGGGACGGAGAAGGCGGCCAGCTCGGCTTCCAGGAGCTCGTAGTATCCCCGCGCCTCCGCCTCGGTGACCCGTAGGGCGTCCCGGACCAGGTCCCCGGTGATGATCACGAAGTCGGGGGCGATGGAGTCCACCATCTCCCGGACGCGACGCAGCCGCCCCACGCTCTGGGCGCTCACGTGCGTGTCGGAGGCGTGGACGAAGGTGACGTCGCCACCGGTGTCCCAGGGACGGAGAGCGAAGGACACGGAGGCGCCGCGCTCCACCCGCCGCCAGAACGCTCCCTCCACCGCCCACCCCTCGGGCTGTACGACCTCGACGATCCCGTACCCGCGGGCTTCCAGGGTGAAGCGCCCGGCCGCGTCGGTGGCTACCACCTGCTCCTGGTCGGACACGAGGACGCCCTCCACCCCGCGCTCCCCCGCGTCCATCGTGCCGTTTCCGTTGGAGTCGGCGAAGACCACCCCCGACACGGAGGTCGCCTCGGCGGAGCGCTCCCCCACCGCCTGGGCCGCCGCCGACGTCCACGATCCCGCCGCCGGAAAGGCGGCCAGGAAGGCCACGATGATCACCGCGTTCCGCATGTCCCTTCCTCCGGGTTGATACCTCACGAGCGGTTCCCTCAGAGCCGGCTCAGCCGGGTCAGTTCCTCAGGGCGTACTGGATCTTCACCAGGAACTGGCTCGAGTCCATCTCCCACCCCCGGTCCAACGTCTCGAGGGTGTTGTAGTTGTACACGACGAAGAGGTCACCCAGGGGGTCGAAGGTCCACCGCAGGCGGGTGTTCCCCCCGCACTCGCCGTTGTCTTCGGTGCGGCCTTCCCGCTGGCACTGTCCCAGGAAGGCGAGCTGGAGATCGGGAGAGAAGTTCACCCGCACCTGCGCGCCCAGCACCTCCTGGAAGATCTCCCCCGCCGGGAGTGTTCCCGTGTTGCGCGTCCCCGAGAGCTCGAAGGTGACGAAGTCCGAGGGGTTGAGGGCCAACCGAACGGAAAGCTCGCTCACGTTGCCGTCGTGGAAGGGCCCGAACCACCACGACACCCGTCCGCTCACCAGGCGTTGCGCCGCGAAGTCGGCTTCCGCCCGATACCGGACCCAGTCGTAGCTCCCCGGAGGGAGGACCACGCCGGCGATCTCGGTGGAATCGAGGTAGCGCTCCCCCTGGGGCTGGACGTTGAGCTCGAGGCGGTCGCCGCTCTCGAAGCGCAGGTTCACCGGGGCAGTGAAGATGCGGTAGCTCTCCAGGCGGCCCGTGAGGTCCCACGCCAGGATGGGGACGAACTCGAAGTAGGCGTTGCGCACGGAGGGCGTGGGGGACCACCAGCGGTAGTTCACCCCCACGTTCCCCAGGTGGACGTTCTTCCGCGGGACGAATCCCAGCGAGGGATCGAAGCCGTCTCCGATGCGCTTGTACGACGCCCACACGTCCCACACGTCGTTGGGGTAGTCCACGATGGCGCCGAAGGCGGTGCGGTCACCCGTGAGGCCCTCGCGCCCGGTGGCCAACCCCCACGCCGCCACCATGAGGTTCCGGTCTCCCAGGAAGTGGGAGGTGTTGTAGATGAAGTCGCCCCCGGCCATGTAGCTCCCGGGCCGGCCCAGGGGGTCGCCGAAGGTGGCCAGCACGCCGGCGCTGGACTGCTCCAGGACGTTCTGCTTGATCCGGAACGCTCCCATGGTGGTGGGATCCACCAGGCCGTCCACGGCCCCCGTCCCCGCCACCAGCCCGCCGAAGTTGGTGCGCCCCATCCTCCCCGACACCTTCCCCCCGGCGCGGATGGGCACCTCCTCCCCTCCGTGGAGTCCGATGCTGCGCGTGAAGAAGGGGAGGACATCCTGGTTGTGGAAGGTGGAGAGTCCGGCCCCGAAATCGAAGATGTCGGAACCGTCCAGGAAGAAGGCCCGCTTCTCCGGGAAGAAGAGAGGGAAGCGGGTGAGGTTCGTGCGGCGGGTGTCCACCTCCGTTTCGGCGAAGTCGGTGTTCACGGTGAGAACGGCGGTGACGTTGGACCCCAGCCGCTGGAACACGTCCAGACTCGGCTCCCCGCTGCGGATCCAGGCGCTGTCGGCGTGGACCTTCTCGACCCCCCCGGCCACCGAGGGACGCACCGTGAGTCCCATCCCCTGGTCGAAGCGGGGGAGTCCCGTGAGGAGCCCGGCGCGGCTGGTCTGGGAGATGGACGCGTCCCGGCGCGGCGTGGCCCACCGGCTCACTTCGGCCAGGCGCTGGACCCGGCGCTCCACGTTGAACCCCCACGCGTCCAGGTCCGCGTCGAAGGTGAGGCTCTGCACGGGGATGCGGATCTCCGCCGTCCACCCGTCGGGGGTGCGCACCGTCGCGGCCTCCCACACGGCGTCCCAGCTGGCGTTCTCTCCCAGTCCCTGCTCCGCCACCAGGGCGTCGTACCGCGCGCCTCCGGGGTTGATGGCGAAGACGTACCCCGACTGCCCGTCCAGGTACGGATCCAGGACGATCTTCACGTAGTCCTCGGAGCGGAGCTGCGAATCCCGCGCCTTGGAGTAGCTCACGATCCCCGCCGGGTCGCCCAGGGCGCGGATGGCCACGTAGAGGTCGTGCTCGTCGGCCAGGACGCGGATCTCGGTGGCCGCGGTGGGTACGGCGCCCTCCACCGGCTCGATCATGGTGAGGGGGCCGATTGGGGTCGCGCCTTCCCAGGCGGCGTCGTCCAGGACGCCATCGACGCGTACGGCTCCCTGCGCCGGTCCCACCGGTGCGCTCGGGCGTTCCTGGGCGAAGGTGGAGGTGGCCGCGCCCACCATGAAGAGCCCCGTCACGCCCAGGGACCGGACGTTCATGGCACGTCTCCCAGTTCGATGATCGATCCGTCGGGCATCTCGACGCGCCCTCCCAGCTGCAGGTACAGCGCCGTCCGGTCGAAGTAGTCCGCGGCGCGTACGATGCGCCCTCCCTCCAGCTCGATGACGGTCACGCCGTTCATGAGCACCTCCGCTCCCCCGTCCGCGTCGAGGCGGGGAGAGACGGGTCCGTCCTGGAAGGCCGAGACGAGCCACTCCGCCACCGCGAAGTCGCCGGATCCCCTCACGTTGCCGACGTCCACGCGCACGCCCACCCCCCAGGCATGCACCTGGCTCAGGTATCCCACGATCTCCTCCACCCCCTGGTACTGCGTCTGGTCGGGGAAGTCGTCGTACACGGCGTCGGGACGGAACAAGGCGACCAGGGTGGCTGTGTCCGCCAGCTCCCACGCCCGCATGAGGTCGTAGGCCACCGCCTCTCCCATCGTGGGCTCGCGGCGGTCGCCCGGTCCTCCGCCTCCGCACGCGCCGAGCGTGAGCGCCGGGGCGAGGGCCAGGGTGAGGGCCCCGACCACGCGACTCCACGCGGAACGCCGCGCGCCGTGCATCATGGCTCCACGATCTCCGGGATGCTCAGCGTGACCCCGGTGGCGGTGCGGACCAGCCGGGGAAGGATGGCGGGGACGGGCCGGCCGCGGAGCTCGCCCAGGGCCGTCGCCACGGTGTCGAACACGGCCAACTGCTCCAGCGTCTTGATGGTGGGGAAGATCATGGGAAGTGATCCGGCTCGTTGCCGCTCCAGCGCGGCCGAGGGCGTCACCCACACCGCGTCGGTCATCTCCCGGGGATCCACGATGGGCACGGTGTCGGAGGGGACGGCGGCGGCGAAGAAGCGGGTGTCGTAGCGGCGGGGCTCCACCACCGGGGTGATCCAGTGGGCGATGTAGGCCACTCGATGGCTGTCCAGTGTGCATTCCATCCTGCGCAGCGCCTCGCCGAACCCGATACGGTCCTCCAGGAGATCGTCGCGCACGGCGTCCACCGCGGGGTCGGCCGCGGCCGTCGCGGGCGGGTCTCCCGTCGCGTTGGTCCCCACCAGGATCCCCGTCTCCTCGAAGGCCTCACGGAGGGCGGCCACGTAGTAACCGAGCCCGACGCGGGGGTCGGAGAGTCGCAGCCTCTCCGCCGCCTGTTCGGCGGTGAGCCCCACGAGGAACGGATCCAGCTCCGGGTCCTCGTCGGCTTCGTCCACGCGTCCTCCGGGGAAGACGTACGCGCCCGGGACGAACCCGGCGCTCCGCGTGCGTTTCAGGAGGAGCGTCTCCATCCCCGTGGGCCCGTCGCGCAGGAGGACGATGGTCGAGGCGGGACGCGCTTCCACCACCCGTTCCGGCTCTCTGTCCAGCGCCTCGGCGAATCCCGGCGGAAGGCGGTCCAGGGGGATCTCCAGCGGATCTCGGGAATCTGGTGACATGATCGTCTCGCGGTCCGGCCTCACCGGCCCGCGGCCATCCCGTCCTTACGGGGGTCGGAGCCGGCGGCCCATCCCTTCTCCAGCTTCATGACCGCCTGCCCTCCCCCGAACGCGATCCCCGCGGGGTCCCGCAGGTCGTGCCCCAGGACGGAGAGCCCGTCGAGGACCTCCTGGTCCACGCCTTCGATGGCGACCCGCGTTCCGGAGAAGTGCCGGAAACGGGCGGCGTCGATGGCTTCCTGAAGGTCCATCCCGAACTCCACCAGGTTGAGGAGAACCTGGACGTGGCCCTGGGGCTGCATGGCCCCGCCCATGACCCCGTACGCCAACCAGGGCTCGCCGCCCTTCGTGACGAAGGCCGGAATGATGGTGTGGAAGGGGCGCTTTCCGGCGGCGATCCGGTTGGGGTGCCCTTCTTCCAGCGTGAAGCCGGCCCCCCGGTTCTGGAGAATGAACCCCGTGCCCGGAATCACCACGCCGGACCCGAAGTATCCGAACACGGAGTTGATGAAGGAGACCATGTTCCCGTCCTCGTCGGCGACGCTGAGGTAGATGGTCTCGCTGGCGGTGGCGGGATCGCCGGGGTCTGCTCGCTCGGCCGCGTGGGACGGGTCGATGAGGGCGGCGCGCCTCCGGATGTACTCCGGGTCCAGGAGCTGGCCCACCGTCACGTCCATGTGGTCCGGATCCGCCACGTACCGATCCAGGTCGGCGTACGCCAGCTTCTTCGCCTCGATGAGGGTGTGGAGGTACGCCGCCGAGTTGTGTCCCATCCCGCGCAGGTCGAAGTCCTCCAGCATCTTGAGCATCTGGAGCGCGGCCACTCCCTGCCCGGAGGGCGGGAGCTCCCAGAGGGTGTACCCCTTGTAGTCCATGGAGAGGGGCGTCACCCAGCGCACCTCGTGGTTGCGCAGGTCGTCCAGGGTGAGGTAGCCGCCCATGGCGTCGAGCCCGTCCACGACCTCGCGGCCCAGGGCGCCGCCGTAGAACTCTCCGATCCCGCCGCGCGCCACCCGGCGGAAGGATCGGCCCAGGTCGGGGTTCGAGAACCAGTCACCGGCCCGGGGCGCCTCTCCGTCGAGGAGGAAGGTGGCCGCCGCGCCGGGGTCGCGGCGTAGCTTCTCCACCTGCCCCTGCCAGTCCTGCGCGATGATGGGCGTGACGGGGAACCCTTCTTCCGCGATGCGGATGGCCGGAGCCAGCACCTCGGCCAGCGTCATGGTGCCGTACCGTTCCAGGAGGGCGCTCCATCCGGAGAGTGCGCCGGGGACGGTCACGGAGGCGGGGCCCGATCCGGGGACGCTGGTGGCGCCCGCGGCGACGAGTGCCTCCGCCGAAGCCTTCGATCCCGCCCGTCCGCTGGCGTCGAGCCCCACCAGCCGCTCCTCGGCGGCCGACCAGAGGAGCGCGAACATGTCGCCCCCCATCCCGGTCATGTGCGGCTCGGTCACGTTCAGGACCGCCGCCGCCGCCACGGCTGCGTCGATGGCGTTGCCTCCCGCCTCCATGATGCTCAGTGCCGCGCCAGTGGCCAGGGGTTGGCTCGTGGCCACGGCACCGCGGGGAGCGTAGACCGTGGAGCGGCCGGAATGGGTGGCGGGGCTGGTGACCACCTGGGCTACCGACGGCGTGGGGGTGAGCACGAACAGGAGGACGGGGAGGACACGGTGTCCGGGCATGGCACGCTCTCGGTCATCGAGAAGATCAGGCCGTGCGCTCCAGGACTCGTACCTCGCCGGAGAACTGGTACTGGATCTCGTCCAGATCCTCTCTCGTACAATGGGAATCACCCCAGTGTATCGGAACCATGACGGAGGCACCACACGCCGACGCGGCCCGGGCCGCCTCCATGGGTCCCATGGTGTAGTGGCCGTCGCAGGGGAGGAAGGCCACGTCGCACCGGATCCCGAACATGGACGGGAGGAAGTCCGTGTCGCCTGCGTGGTAGTACGTCACCTCCCCGATGGTGAACACGTACCCCAGCCAGCCGTCTTCCGGAGTGTGGAACTTCTTCTCTTCGTTGTGCGCCGGAACCGCCAGGACGTCCAGACCGTCGAGCTGGAGCATGTCGCCCGGACGCATGAAGTGATCGGCGTCGGCGAGCTGCTTCTTCATCGTGGCCGGCGCGATGATCACCGTGCCGGCCTTTCGCACCCGGTGGATCCCCTCTTCCGAGAAGTTGTCGTAGTGCGGATGCGTGAGGAGGATGAAGTCCGCCTTGGACTCGTCCCCGGAGGCCGGGAGGGCGAGTGGATCCACGTGGATCTCCACGCCGGCCCGGCGAATCCGGATGGACGAACCCCGGAACCATGTCACGTCTGTAAGAAGGTCGCTCATGGGGGGGACGCTACCGATGGTGGCGGATGAGGCTCGAAGATGCCAAGCTAGTGTGGTGTATCAAGAGTGTCACTGCCATTCGCGGGGCGATCCCTCAGGTCCTGAGTCGTCGTTCCTTCTCGCCATGGCGCTGTCATTCCTCGTCGTGTCGCCTGCCAGGGTCCGGCGCCTCGACCCTCTCGGTGGTATCGGGACTCTTGGTATTCCACGCCGGTCGTCTACTACGAATGCGGGTAAAAGTGGCGGAAGCCGTTCGCGATTCCCTGCCAATCTGGCCGCGAGCACTGCTGAAGGGGCACGAACACGCTCTTCTGAAGCTGGCAGGATTCCTGCACCTTATCTCTAATTGTGTCGATCCTTGGGCGATTGGGAAAGCATTTCTTCCGGCGGTGAGCCGGTTCGTACATCAGTGAGGATATAAATGGGCGAGCGATTCACGCTTCCAGTGCTTCCGTTGCGGGACACCGTGGTCTATCCCGGTGTGGCCGTTCCCATCTCGGCCGGAAGGCCCGGAACGGTGGAGGCGGTACAGGAGGCTCTCGACGGAGATCGGCGCCTCTTCGCCGTGGCGCAGCGTCAGAACGTGGACGAGGCCGACCCGGACGTCCTGTACCGGGTCGGGACCGTGGTACGGATCATCCAGACCCACCGGGTCCGGGGCGGAGTCCAGTTGTTGGTGCAGGGCGAGGAGCGGGCCCAGTCGTTGAGCTACGACACCGAGGGTCAGTCCATGCTGCGGGCGGTGCTCATGCCCATGGACCGGATTCCGCCCGCGGACGTCGCCGAGCCCTCCTTCCAGGCATTGGACCGTGAGTTGCGCGACCGCGCGGCCGAGCTCGGTACGCGGAGAGGCGTGCCGGCGGAGGCGTTGAACCAGCTCATCCAGGGGGTCGATGACCCGGGTTCGTTCGCCGATCTGGTGGCGTTCTACCTCGAGTTGGAGACTTCCGACAAGCAGGCACTCCTCGAGAACCTCGACGACGAAGGCCGGATGCGAGCCGCCCTGGTGGCGGTGGAGCGAGAGCTGGCCCGCATCGACGCCCAGGAAGACATCCAGGCCAAGGTGCAGTCGGAACTGGGAGAGCGGCAGCGCGAGATGCTCCTGCGCGAACAGCTCAAGGCCATCCAGAAGGAGCTGGGCGACGAGGAGGAGCGCGACGACATCGAAGAGATGCGCAAGCGCATCGTGGCCCTGGAGCTCAGCGAAGAGCAGCGCTCCGAGGTGGACCGGGAGCTGCGCCGGCTGGAGCGCACCAGCCCCCAGTCGGCGGAGTACCAGGTGATCCGTACCTTCCTCGAGTGGGTGACGGAACTCCCCTGGAACGAACGCACCGAAGACAAGATCGATCTGACGCGGTCAGAGGAGATCCTGCACGAGGATCACTACGGGCTTGAAGACGTGAAGGACCGCGTGCTCGAGTTCCTGGCGGTGCGGAAGCTGTATCTCGACCGGAACGTCGGCGACCCGGGTGCGGCCGGTAACGGTGAGTCGGAGTCCGCCGAGGCCTCGCGCGACGATGACGACGAGTCATCCACCGGGCGTGGTCCGATTCTCCTCTTCGTGGGGCCTCCCGGCGTGGGCAAGACGTCCATCGCCAAGTCCATCGCCCGCTCCCTGGGCCGGAAGTACGTGCGCATCTCCCTGGGAGGCGCCCGGGACGAGGCGGACATCCGTGGCCACCGGCGCACCTACGTGGGCGCCATGCCCGGCCGGATCGTCCAGGGGATGAGGCAGGCCAAGTCGAAGAACCCGGTCTTCCTCCTGGACGAAGTGGACAAGCTGGGCGTCTCCTTCCAGGGGGATCCCAGCTCCGCGCTCCTCGAAGTGCTCGATCCGGCGCAGAACTCCACTTTCGTGGACCACTACCTGGGGATCCCCTTCGATCTCTCGGAGGTGCTCTTCATCGCCACGGCCAACTACATGGACCGGATTCCGGCGCCCCTCCTGGACCGCATGGAGCGGGTGGACTTCGCGGGATACACCGAGGCCGAGAAGCTGGAGATCGCCCGGCGGTATCTCCTTCCCAGGCAGAGGAAGGAGAACAGTCTGAAGGAAGAGGAGCTGCAGATGACCGACGAGGCCGTCCTCACGGTGGTGCAGCAGTACACCCGCGAGGCCGGCGTCCGCCAACTCGAGCGCGAAGTGGGAAAGCTGGCGCGTAAGGTGGCGCGTCGGGTGGCCGCGGGGAAGCTGGAGGTTCTCTCCGCCGAGCCTGACGACGTGCGGGAGCTTCTGGGCCGTCCCCGCGTGCATCCCGAGCGCATCGCCGCCGAGGATACGGTGGGAGTCGCGACCGGGATGTTCTATACCCCCATGGGTGGCGACATCATGTTCGTGGAGGCGAGCGTCATGCCCGGAGAGGGCGGGCTCGTGCTCACCGGACAGCTCGGCGACGTCATGAAGGAGTCGGGGCGCGCGGCGCTCTCGTACGCCAAGGCGCACTGGAGCACGCTGGGGATCGCCGAGGCGGGGCTGAAGGGCCGCGAGGTCCACATCCACGTTCCCGCCGGCGCCGTTCCCAAGGACGGACCCTCCGCGGGGATCACCATGGCCACCGCCCTGGTGTCGGCGCTGTCCGGGCGGCGAGTCCGCCGGGACGTCTCCATGACCGGTGAGCTCACCCTGACGGGTCGGGTGCTTCCCATCGGTGGGGTGAAGGAGAAGGTCCTCGGAGCGGTACGGGCCGGGATCAAGGAGGTCATCCTTCCCCGGGACAACGAGGCGGATCTGGAGGACATCCCCGAGGAGATCCAGAAGGAGCTGCGCTTCCACCTCGTCGAGACGCTGGACGACGTCATGGCCGTGGCGCTGGTGAACGGAAAGACGGTGCGGAAGGCGCCGGCGAAGAAGAAGGCGCCGGGCAAGAAGGCCGTCGCGACCGAGTAGCCGGGTGGGCCGGATCAGCGGATGCTGATCCGGCCCCCTTCGCCCTCCACGATCTCGCCGATCACGGCCGCCGCGGGGGCGTTCCCCTCCAGCCGTCCCATCAGTGCGTCTACCCGGTCTTCCGGGACGCAGATCAGGAGCCCTCCCGACGTCTGTGCGTCGGCCAGGAGGAGCCGATCCACCTCCGCGATCCCCGCACCCCATTCGAGGTCGGGCTCCAGGTCGTCCAGGTTCCTCCGGCTCCCACCCGGAACGTGGCCCTCGGCGGCCAGCGTGCGGGCACCGCCGATGACGGGGATCCGCCCCACGTCCAGCGATGCTCCGACTCCGGAGGCGCGCAGGAGCGAACGAAGGTGCCCCAGGAGCCCGAAGCCGGTCACGTCCGTGGCCGCACGCACGCCCACCGCCGTCATGGCCTCGGAGGCTCCGCGGTTCAGCGTGGCCATGAACTCGACGGCGGTGGCGACCGTCTCCGCGGGCGCCGCACCGGCCTTCAACGCCGTGGTGATCACGCCCGTTCCCAGGGGCTTGGTGAGCACGATGCGGTCTCCCGGACGCGCTCCGGCGTTGGTGGCCATGTGGTCCGGATGCACCTCACCCACCACCACCATCCCGAACTTGGGCTCCGCGTCGTCGATGGAGTGGCCTCCCAGCACGGGGATCCCCGCCATCCGGGCCACCTCTCCACCTCCACGGAGGATGTCTTCGAGGATCCCCTCGCCGAGGAGCTTGCGGGGGAAGCCCACCAGGTTGAGCCCGAAGAGGGGACGGGCTCCCATGGCGTACACGTCCGACAGCGCGTTGGCGGCGCCGATGCGTCCGAAATCGTAGGCGTCGTCCACCACCGGGGTGAAGAAATCGGCGGTGACCACCAGCGCCCGGTCCGCGGAGATACGATACACGGCGGCGTCGTCCCCGGTGGTCGCGTCCACCAGGGCGTTGGGATCCTCCACTGGAACCAGATGACGCAGAACCTGCGTCAACTCGGACATGCCGAGCTTACAAGCTCAACCGGAACCGTGGGACAGCGTCGAGAGCCGGATCCTGGGCTTCTGATCCGTGGGCTCGTCCGTCATGCATGGGCCTCGTGGGAGGTCGCGCGTGCTCGGCAGGCGCGGAAGGGAACCCCGCTCCGAACGAGTGTACCAACTTCACCCGGGAACGGTGACCGGAAAAAAGGGAGTGTGACGGTACGATGCAAGAGGCCCGACGGCTCTTCGCCATGGAGGTGGCCCGTCCGGAGGACGAAATCGACATGGCCAGGGCGGCGCTTCTGGTGGCCGGCGAGGAGTATCCCCAGCTTTCCGTGGAGTTGTATCTCGCCCGCCTCGATCAGATCGCCGAAGAGGTGAAGGATCGTCTCGCCGACGAGACCGCGCCTCCGGTGGTGCTGGCGGAGATCCTGGACACGCTCTACCAACGGCGAGGATTCCACGGCAATCGGGAGGCCTTCTACGACCCCCGGAACTCCTTCCTCAACGACGTGCTCGACCGCTACACCGGAATCCCGCTCACCCTCGGGATGGTCCTTCTGGAGGTGGGTTGGCGGCTGGGGCTCCCGCTGGAAGGCGTGACCTTTCCGGCGCACTTCCTGGTCCGCTACCGGGGGAGCGCGCTCCGGTTGCTCATCGATCCCTACGACTCGGGGAAGATGTACCTGCAGGACGAGGCCCAGGCCCTTCTGGACCGCACGTACGGAGGGATGGTCCGGGTACAGGACGCGCACATGGCCGTGGCGTCCCGCCGGTACATGCTCACCCGGCTCCTCAACAATCTCAAGTCGGTATACACCAACGTGGGGGACCACGCACGGGCCCTGGCGGCGGTGGACCGCCTGCTGATCCTCGCCCCGCGGGTGCCGTCGGACGTGCGCCTGAGGGGAATGCTCCTGGCCCATCTCGGGCGATACGACGAGGCCGCGACCCAGTTGGAGCAATACCTCGTCCTGGCGCCCCGAAGTGCCGACGCGGGGAGGATCCGCTCCATGGTGGCCGACCTCAAGTCGGGGCGCCCTCCCGAGGGGGGTGACCTCCCTGGATCCGAGGGGCGGATGGGATGACGGCACCGGACGCGTATCGGGCCGCCACCGAAGATTCGGCCGTCGTCGTGCGGGAGCCGCGGAGCTGGTTGACCGTGACGGGGCGGGCGCCGGGTCAGATGCTCAAGGGTGTCGTGACGGGGAGGATTCCGGAGCCTCCCGTGCGCGACGGAGAGGTGACGCGGGGAAGGGCCGGGTACTCGGCGGTGCTCACGCCGAAGGGGAAGATGATCTCCGACGTCCGGCTGTTCCTCCTCGGAGAGGAAACGGGAGCGGGGTTCCTCCTCGATGTTCCGGACGCGGGGGCGGACGGACTGAGGGCGCACCTGGGCCGTTTCCTCCCGCCGCGGATGGCCCGGGTGTCCGAAGCGGCTTCCGGGCCGGTCATGATCTCCGTGACGGGACCGGGAGCCGCGGCTCATCTTTCCCGACTGGCTCTGGGACTCCGCGTGGACCAGGAGGAGCTCGCCGGGGCCGAAGAGGGATCGTGGTGGGCCGTGGGAGAGGTGGGGGGGGAAGGCGTGGTGGTGGCGCGATGGCAGGACGTCGGTCCCCCCTCCTTCGACGCCATCGGCCCCCGGGCCGCCGTGGAGGCGCTCCGCTCATCGTTGGTGGCCGGGGGGGTCGCCGAGATGGGCCTCGACACGTGGGAAACCCTTCGCGTGGAGGCAGGGCGCCCGGCCTTCGGCGTGGACATGGACCAGGATACCATCCCGGTGGAAGCAGGAATCGACGGTCGTGCCATCGACCACGCCAAGGGATGCTACACCGGACAGGAAGTGATCGTGCGCATCCGCGACCGCGGGCACGTGAACCGGTCGCTGCGGAACGTCTTCCTGGGGGACGTCCCCCTCCCGGCGGCGGGCGCCGAGTTGTTCGTGGAGGGGGAGTCCAGGCCCATGGGGCGCGTCACGTCGGCGGTGCTCTCTCCGAGCGCCGGTGGCGTGCTGGCCCTGGCGTACGTGCGCCGGGGGGTCGAGAGCGGCACAGCCCTGGTTCTCCGGCCCTAAACCGCTCCCTCGCGATGCCGATACTCTGAGACGTGGGTCTCCGCCCCGGATGGTGGAGACCCTTCCTCTTCATTTCCCGTATCGGCACTCCCAGGAAGGTATCCGTAGCGTGGACAAGGCATCGATATTCGGCGTTCTGGCCGGCGTGACGCTGGTCCTGTCGTCGATTCTCATGGGTTCCGGGCTCGGAATCTTCATCAACGTACCGAGCATCCTCGTGGTGGCGGGCGGCACCGTGGCCGCCACCAGCATCGCGTTTCCCTTCGACGAGCTGAAGCTGATCTTCTCCGTCACGAGTCGGGTCTTCAACGATCCGGGTGACGAGATGGTGGGGATCACGCAGTACCTCGTCAAAGCCATGGGCGTGCTCAAGCGAGAAGGGCCCGTCGCTCTGGAGAATCTCGCCGGAGAGGCTCCCAACAAGGCGCTGTCCAAAGGGATCCTCCTCATCGCCGACGGCACCGACGCCCGCACCATCCGTGAGATTCTCGGCACCGAGCAGAAGTACATGGAGGAACACCACCGTGTCGGGCAGAAGATCTTCAAGGAGATGGGCGCGTTCGCTCCGGCCTTCGGAATGGTCGGTACCCTCATCGGTCTGGTGCAGATGCTTGCGGACATGAGCGATCCGGACACCATCGGACCCTCCATGGCGGTGGCGCTTCTGACCACCTTCTACGGGGCGGTGCTGGCCAACCTCATCTTCCTTCCCATGGTCACGAAGCTCGATCGGCGTACCGAGATCGAGGTGACGCAGATCCAACTGGTGATCGTGGGACTCATGTCGATGAACGGCGGCGACACGGCCGCGATCCTGAAGGAGAAGCTGGCGGCTTTCCTCAACCAGCACGAGCACAAGCTCCAGGCAGCGCTCGGGTAGTGGGTCATGGGTGACGATGAAGAAGTAACCGAAGAGGTCAAGTGTCCTCCCTGTGAGGAAGGCGCGCCGGCGTGGACCACCACGTTCGGCGACATGATGAGCCTCCTTCTCACGTTCTTCATCCTCCTGTTCTCCATGTCGGAGCTGAAGATGGATCGATTCCTCCTGGCCGCGCAGTCCCTGCGCGAGGCCGTGGGTGGAACGGCCGAGGTGGTCATCGAAGACCCCATGGGGCTCATGCCCGATCCCGTGGATCCGGATCTCGTGCTCGAGAATCCAGGGTCGAGCCAGGGTGCGTCCGAGACGCAGGCGGAGAGCCAGGACGGCGTGGCGGGCGGCTCGAGCGCCTGGGTCGATGCGTTGGTCGATGCGTACATGAAGCTCATCGCCTCCCAACTCCAGCAGTTCGTGGACGACAACAACCTGAAGGACCTGCTCTCCGTGGAGATGTCGGGCGAAGGGGTGTACCTCCGTATCCAGACCATGGCGCTGTTCCCCTCGGGGTCGAGCGTGGTGGCGGACCAGAACAGCTGGATCCTCGACAAGCTCGCCGACGTCGTACGGGACATCGAGTTTCCGGTGGCCGTGTCGGGGCACGCGGACAATCGGCCCATCAGCACCCCCGAATTCGCCTCGAACTGGGAGTTGTCCGCCGCGCGGGCGGCGGGCGTGGCCAGAGCCCTGGTCGCGCATGGACACGACCCGTACCAGTTGCGCGTGGAGTCGTTCGGCGAGTACCGCCCGCTGGCGGACAACGACACACCGCTCGGGCGGGCGCTGAACCGCCGGGTGGAGCTCTTCTATTCCCGACAGGCCATCGCCGAGGCGGTGATCCGGATGGAGGCGGCGGCGGCGGCGCTGGCGGACTCGGCGGCGGTGGCCGACACCGCCGCACGGGAGGGTGGAGACGATTCGGGGGCGGCGCAGCACTGAGCCCGCCGCCCCCGAAACCCTACCGTTCAGCGCTCCAGGGGCCGGTCAGCGTCCTCCTGGACGGCGCCACCGGACCGGAGCGGCCGGCTCGGGCTTCAACTCCACGCCCTCCGTTTCGAGGAGGCGGAGCGCTTCCTCCACGGCCCTACGCAACTGGGTGTCCTCCCCGCGGGCCATGGACGCCGGGTCATTGCCGACCTCGATGTCCGGAGCGATCCCCGTCCCCTCCACGTCCCACTCCCCGTCCACGTTGAAGAAACCGCCCCGCGGCGCCACGAACCGCCCGCCGTCCACCAGGGGCGGTGTGTCCCAGGTGCCCACGAGCCCTCCCCAGGTGCGCATCCCCACCAGGGGGCCCACTCCACGGAACCGGAAGAGGTAGGGGAGGAGGTCCCCGCCGGAACCGGCCCGCTCGTTGATGATCATGACCTTGGGGCCCCACAGCCCGGCCATGGGCTGGGTGAAGGGCTTCCGGTCGGAGGCACGGGAGTTGAAGTACCCGGTGAGCTCACGCGCGAGGATGTCCACGATGTAGTCCGCCGCCGAGCCACCTCCGTTGTTGCGCTCGTCGATCACCGCGCCGGCCCGGTCCTGCTGGGCGAAGTACATCCGGTTGAAGTAGGTGTACCCGCCCTGCCCCGTGTTGGGGAGCCAGACGTAGGCGAGGCGTCCGCCGCTCATCTCGTCCACGGCCCGGCGGTTCCCCTCCACCCACGCCCAGGTCCTGAGTTGACCCTCGGAAGCGACGGGCTTCACCCTCACCTCCCACGCATCCTCCATGGAGGGGAGGTCATTCACGGTCACGGTGATGGTGCGGCCCGCGGTCCCTTCGAGAAGCTGATAGGGGTTGGTGGGATACCGGAGCGGCTGGCCGTCGATGGCCAGGAGGTAGTCGCCCTCGTCGATCTCGAGTCCCGGCTGGGCGAGGGGGCCCTCGACGCCGGGCGTCCACCCCTCACCGGTGTAGATGCGCGAGATCCGGTAGTACCCGTTGGCCACGCCAGCCCCGCCGACGTCCAGGTCGACGCCCAGGAGTCCGGTACGGGGGCTCTCGATGTCGGGGTAGTCTCCGCCCCGGACGTAGGAGTGGCCCACCGCCACCTCGCCGGAGACCATGTCCAGGAGCTGGTTGAAGTCCGAGCGATGCTCCACGTCGGGGAGCCACTCGGAGTACCAATCCCACACGTCGTCCCACGGCGCACCGTGCACGTTGTCCACGTAGAGGAAGTCACGCATGAAGCGCCACCCGTCCCGGAGCATCTGGGCCCACTCCTCCGGAGGATCGACGTACACGCGCAGGTCGTTCAGGGCGAGGCGGCCGTCCGGGCTCTTCGGCGGCGCCCCCCCGGCGTCGGCTACGCTCCAGTTGGACCCGGTCCGCAGGAGGATCTTCTTGCGGTCATGGGAGGTGACGGCGGCGGACACACCCGTCGCGAACTCGGTGGGCTCGGCGTCCTCCACCGAGTAGCGGCGGAGGGTGAGCCCCCGCTCGTTGGCGACGGCCTCTTCCACGAACACCTTACCCGCGGGCGCTTCCACCAGGCCCGTGTAGTTCCGGCCGGGCAGGCCCGGGGCGTCGAGAATGCGGTTCTCGATGCCGTCGAAGTCGATGGTGGTGGCGGGCGGCGGACCGGTGCCGTCGCGTTCGTCGCCACTTCTCGCGTCGCCGCCTTCCTCGTCACTGCGCGGGAGGAAGGGAGAAGGATCCCTGGCCGAGAGGACCGCCAGGTACAACGACCGGGTCACGGGCCGGTCGTACGAGGTCATGTCGAGCCATCCGGTGTTCAGCGCGTAATCCGTCGACGCCAGGAAGTACAGATACTTCCCGGACGCGTCCCACACCGGCGAGATGGCGTCGGCCATGGCGTCGGTGAGCTGATGCGTGGTCCCCGTACGCGTGTCGTGCACGAAGATGGCGCGGAGTTGGTTGTCCAGCCGGCGGGCGTAGGCGATCCAGCGCGAGTCGGGAGACCACACCGGGTTCATGGAGCGCTCGGGGTGGGCGAACCGCTCCGTGTCCACGTGGGTGAGCGCCCCCGACGCCAGGTCCAGGATGAGGACCCGGTAGTCGGTGTCGGTGAAGGCCAGACGCGTCCCGTCGGGCGACCAGGTGGGCACGAAGTAGAAGGTGGGGTCGGGGATGGCGATGGTGCGGGCGTCGGCACCGTCCTGGTCGGCGATCACCAGCGCGTATTCCCCGTCCTCGTCGTTGAACCACGCGATGCGGTCGCCGTCCGGCGACCAGACGGCGTGGCGGTCCGCCACGCCCGGGGAGCGGGTGATGTTGCGCCAGCTTCCCTCCTCGACGGGTACGGTGAAGAGGTCACCCCGATACTCGAAGAGGGCACGCTTCCCCGTGGGGGAGAGGCGCGGGTCGCGGAGATCGCCGGCGGGAACTTCCTCCCAGCGGGGCGCGGCCCAGTTCTGGTCTCCGGCCGCCGTGATGGTCAGGCGCCGGGTGGTTCCGGTGGCGGGATCCAGCCGGTGCAGGTAGCCGGCCTGCTCGTACACCACCATCCCGTATCCGGCGCCCAGGCTCTTCACGTCGAAGTCGGCGTGGGTGGTGAGCTGCCGCTCCCGTCCGGTGGCGGGCTCGAACGACCACACGTTGGCGGCGTAGTCGCGTTCGGAGATGTAGTACACGACGCCGTCCATGATGGACGGTTCCATCTGTCGCTCGCCTTCCCACGGCGGGGTGGTGTGGGACCAGTCGGCGGTGGAGACCACGCGGATGGGCTGGGCCTGGCCTCCGCGGTAGTTCCGCCACTCGGGATCCCAGTATCCGATCTCCTGATAGACCAGGGTGGACCCGTCCGAGCTCATCTCACCGAGGTACGCCTGGGCGGCCGATACCGCGCGCGGGAACCCTCCGTCCGGCGACACCGTGAAGAACTGCCACAGCCGAGTGGGGTGTCCGTTGCGTCCGGACTGGAAGAGGACGTTGCCGTCGGGGGTCCACCCCTGGACGACGTCGTCCCCCGGATGCCAGGTCAGGCGCGTGGGCTGTCCTCCGGCCGCCGGCACCACGTAGACGTCCACGTTTCCCCCGTACTCCCCGCTGAAGGCGATCCACGCTCCGTCGGGGCTGAAGGCCGGGTCGGTCTCGGCGCCCTCGTGGCTGGTGATGCGCTTCGCCACCCCCCCGTTGTGCCCGACGGTCCAGATGTCGTTGGCGTGCACGAAGGCGATGGCGGTGGGGCCGACCGACGGCTGGTGGAGGAAGCGGTTGCCCTGGGCCGTGGCCCGATCCGCCGGCAGGGCGAACAGGGTGGCGGTGAGCATGAGGCTCGATAGGATGGTCGAGATCGATCGATTCATGGGAGGTACCTCTGGAACGGGTCGTCGGCGGGCTGGTGGGCAGATTAGATATCCGGCCGGAGAAATGCGAGGGTGGATCTGGCGCGGGTGGGAGGGAGGCGGCCACCTTGGCGGAATTCGATCCCGAGCAAGGAGTGCACCGTGAAGATTCCGCCGTCCGTGGCCATCGGCCTGGCGTGGGCCGCCGCCTGGGCGCTTCCATCGCCTCAGGTCGTGGCCGCCCAGTCCGCCCACCCCACCCCCGTGCGCCAATCGGAACTCGCCACGCGACTCCCTGATGCGACCCCCCTCACGCTCCGGGACGCCTCGCGGGACGACCGGTGGATGGGTCTCGGTGTTCGGGACGTGCGCTGGGCGCCGGACGGAGCCGGCGTCTACTTCCGCTGGCACCGGGACCCGGCTCCCGGTCAGGTGGAGGAGGCGGACCCGTGGTTCCTGGCCGCTCCGGACGGATCGTCGGTCCGGGAGGCCTCCCCGGAAGACGTCGCGGCGATCCCCGGCGAGGCCGTGGACTGGAGTCCGGACGGCCGGATGGCCGTCTGGGAGCGCGGGGGGAGCGTGTACCTGTATCAGGCTGGGGCGACTCCGTCGGTGCGTGCCGTGGCGACGCTCTCGGCGCCGGCGCGGAGCGTCAGGTTCGCGGCGGGAGGGGGCGCCGTGGACTTCGAGGTGGAGGAGGCCCTCTATCGATACGACGTGGGGCGCGGCTCCGTGTCCGTCATCGCCAGGGTGGAGACCGTTCCGGCGGACCGTCCCTCGGCGGCCGGGCGGTGGTTGGAGGACCAGCAGAGGGAGCTCCTCGGGCATGTTCGCGAGGCGGCACGCCTGACCGACGCCAGGGAACGGGTGGCCCGCCTGGCCCCGGGTCGGCCGCAATCCATTCCCGTCCCCGCGGGGACCCACGTGGACCAGATGGTCCTTTCACCCGATGGGCGCCATCTGAGCTTCCGTGCCCGGACGCCGGCGGGGGACCGTCCGCCCACGGAGTACGTCGATTACGTGGACCCGTCCGGGTACAGCACGGTGCACCGGGCCCGGTCCAAGGTCGGCGAGTCGAGGGACACGTATCGCCTGGGGATCATCGACGTGGATCCCTCGCGGGCGACGGACGGCATCACCGTACGCTGGGTCGACATCTCGGAGGCCGAAGAGGCCACCGTTCCCCACGGCCTCTTCTGGAATCTCGAGGGCACCCGGGCCGTGGCGCAGTTCATCGGGGAAAGCCATCGGGACCTCTGGATCGCGGAGGTGGACCCCGCCACCGGAGAGGCGGCGGTTCTCGTCCACGACCATGACGACGCCTGGATCGGCGGCCCGCCCATCCAGGCCAACTACCTCCAGCCCACGCTTCTCGAATGGCTTCCCGGTGATCGCTTCGTGTTCGCCTCGGAGCGGAGCGGGTGGAGCCATCTCCATCGGGTCGATCCAGGCGGCGGGACGCGGGCGCTCACCGAGGGCGCTTGGGAGGTGCGGAGCGCCACCCTGTCACGCGACCGGACGTGGTGGCTCCTGCAGGGTAGCCGCGAGCATCCGGCGGACGACCACCTCTATCGGATGCCGGCGGGGGGCGGAGCACTGACACGACTCACCGACGGAGAAGGCCGGCGCGTGGGGTACGTCTCTCCCGACGGAACGCGCCTGGCCTTGTTGTCCGACGACGCCACCCACATGCCCGACCTCTGGGTGGGCTCCGTTCCCGGGTCGTACTCCGGCGAATGGGATGGGCGGCGTGTCACGGTGAGCGGGAGCGACGCCTTCTGGGAGCACCCGCTCGTCGCGCCGGAGATCGTGTCCTTCCCGCATCCCGACGGGGAAAACGTGTGGGGCGCGGTGTACCGCCCCCGGGAGCCCAACCCGGAACGCGCGGCGGTCATCCACGTGCATGGCGGAGGCTACCGCCAGTTTGCCCACCGCGGCTGGACGGTGTACGGCTACGCCCTCCATCTGGGGTTCATCAACTACATGGTGCAGCAGGGCTACACCGTCATGGACTTCGACTACCGCGGGGGCGCGGGGTTCGGACGCGACTACCGTACGGACATCGCCCGCGCCATGGGAATCAGCGACGTGGACGGCGCGGTGGCCGCGGCCCGGTATCTGGTCCGTGAGGAGGGCGTGGACTCCACCCGGATCGGGATGTACGGGGTGTCGTACGGTGGGTTCATGACCCTCATGTCGCAGTTCCGGTATCCCGGGGTGTTCGCCGCGGGCGTGGCCCGCGCGGCCGTGTCGGACTGGGCGCACTACAGCGACGGGTGGACCAGCCGCATTCTCGGGGTGCCGCACATGGACGAGGAGGCCTACCGCGTATCGAGCCCCATCTACCACGCGGAGGGGCTGGAGGACCGGCTCCTCATCACCCATGGGCTGGTGGACGACAACGTCCACTTCCAGGACGCGGCCCGCCTGATCCAGCGTCTCGTCGAGCTGGAGAAGGAGTTCGAGGTGATGGTCTACCCCGTGGAACCGCACACCATCGCCACCGAGGCCAGCCGGTACGACCTGGTGAGGCGGCAGGCGGCGTTCTTCGACCGGTGGCTGAGAGGGAGGTAGGCGCCCACGCCGGACACTCGTGGTGTGGTCCATGGGGGTGTCCGGTGGGTATCTTGGAAGCACACGTTGGTCACGTTCTCGCACGCGGGAGGGAATCCACATGAATCGACTCATGGTCGCGGTACTGCTGGCGTCGCTCGGCGCGGTGATTCCCGCTTCGGCCGGGGCTCAGGCCCGGTCGGGCACGGAGGGATTCCATCTGGGTGCCTCGGTGGGCGGGGCGAGCATCACCTTCGAGAACAGCGATGGCGCCGACAACGGGGGCTCCATGGGGTTCGTCATGGGATACGGCTTCTCTCCCCTCGTGACGGCGTATCTGAACATGAATGGAGCCAGCATGGACATCAGCGGCTCGAACGTGAGCGGTACGGCGAGCTACACGCTGGCGCACGCGGATCTCGGCGTGCGCTTCAGCTTCGGAAGCAGCGAGAAGAGTGTACGCCCGTATCTCGCCACCGCCTTCAGCGGCAGGGCGGCCAACATCAACCTCCTGGGTGAGATCTTCGAGGTACGAGGCCCCGCGTTCACCGTCGGAGGCGGTGTCGCCATCTTCGTCACGCCCTCGGGAGCCGTCGATATCGGGCTCAAGTTGACCGGGGGGAAGTTCGACGAGGCGACCTTCCTGGGAGAGATCGTCGCCATAGACCAGAGCGCGGTGTCGGCGCGCTTCGACGTGGGCTTCATGTGGTGGGCCGGCTGACCGGCTGACACCCCCGGGAGTCACGAAGAACGCCCGCCCCCGCCGCATGGCGGAGGGCGGGCGTTCCGTCTTCCCCCGGGAGGGGAGCCTACCGGCTCGCGTACTTCAGCCGCACGTCGCCGCTGACCGTCTTCAGGGAGAGACGGCGGGACCCGCCCTCGCCGATGACTCCGCGTACCGTCCGGCCCACCCACTGCCGCCGGTTGCGGCCCTGGTCGCCGAGATCGAAGTCGGAATCGATGTCTCCGGAGAGGGAGGAAAACGCCACCCTGGCATCGATGTTCCGGGGCAGCCAGAGCGTGATGTCTCCGTTGACCGTCTGGAAGTCCAGATCGTTCCAGTCCGTGCTTCCCATGGCGACTTCCACCGACCCGCTCACCGTGGTGGCCCGGGCCACCTCGGACGTCGTGATGTACACGTCGCCGCTCACCGTGGTGGCTTCGACCTCGGAGCGCACGTCCTCGATGTGGATGTCACCGGAGACCATGGTGCCCTCGAAGTCCACGCCGGCGGGGAGCTTCACCACGTAGTCCACCTCGACGTCGACACTGCGCCGGTGGTCGGCGTCCCGGTCGCGTCCCCATCCGCGGTCATCGTCGTGCCACTCCGAGTCGCAGTCGCCGTCGTCGTTGCGGTGGGGGTGGTACACGGCGCAGATCCTGTAGCCGTCGCGGGTTTCCACTACCCTCACCTCTACCTCGTGGAAGTCGCCCCCCCGTCCGGTCTTGACGGCCATGACCTCGGCGGTCCTCCCGCTGGCGGCCTCCGCCCGGATGTTTCCGGTGATTCCCTGGACCTCCAGGAGCCGGCCCGCCTCCATGGGGGCGCTCCACCGGAAGTCGTCGTCGCGCTCCTGGGCCGCGACACCGCCGGCCATTCCCACTCCGCCCAACAGCACCGCACCCATACCGGCCGTCCGCCACTTCATGTCACCGCCTCCTGTCCGTCACCATGATCAGAGATCGTGCTCCTGGATACTAGGACGGAATCCGGGGGGGATTGGTTGCAGAATGGTGGTGGCGCAGCGGGGTCAACCGAGTTGGTCTTCGATGGTTCGGGTGCGGTCCGACACCTCCGAGCCGGTGTGCAGGGTCCCCACCGGCTCCACGAGCGCGATCAGGCATTCCTCCATCGCCACCGGCCGGTGGCGGACGCCCCGGGGAACGACGAACGCCTGGCCCGCGTCGAGGGTCACGCCGCCGTCCTCCATCTCGATGACCAGCGTTCCCCGCAGGACCACGAAGAGCTCGTCTTCGTCATCGTGGGCGTGCCAAAGGAACTCACCCTCCACTTTGGCGACCTTCAGGTACTGATCGTTGATCCTCCCCACCACCTTCGGGGACCAGTGTTCGGTCAGGGCCTCCGCGGCGCCCACCAGATCGATCGAGTCCATTTTCCGTTCCTCCCGTTGAGCACCGTAGGGGAGCCGCTCGTCTCGGGCTACCGCCGCGCGAGCAGCCGTACGTGGCGAAATCCGATTAGATTCCAACACCATGACTCCAAGCCAATCTCCTGAAGCCAACAGCGAATTCGAGGCCCTGGGACTCGATCCCCGCCTGGTCAAGACGCTTTCCGCCCTCGGATACGAGGAGCCCACGCCCATTCAGCAGCAGGCCATCCCGCCGCTCCTCGCGGGGAAGGACCTCCTCGGCCTGGCCGCCACCGGGACCGGGAAGACGGCCGCCTTCGCTCTCCCCATCCTCCAGGGAATCGACACCGGAGGCAAGACACCCGCGGCCCTCATCCTCGTGCCCACCCGCGAGCTGGCCATGCAGGTGGCCCAGGCGGTGCACCGGTACGGGAAGGAGCTGGGGGTGGAGGTGCTCCCCTTGTACGGGGGGCAGGCCTTCGGTCAGCAACTCAAGGTTCTCAAGCGGGGGGTGAACGTGGTCGTGGGCACCCCGGGAAGGGTGCTGGATCACATCGGCCGGGGCACGCTCGTCCTCGACGGCGTCGGGATCGTGGTCCTGGACGAAGCCGACGAGATGCTCGACATGGGCTTCTCCGAGGATCTCGACGCGATCCTGGCGGCGGTGCCGGAGGAACGGCAGACGGTACTCTTCTCCGCCACCATGGCCCGCCAGATCGAGGCTATCGCGCGCCGCCACCTGACGGACCCGGTGGAGATCCGCATCGTGGGCGCGGATCTTCCGGAGGAAGAGGCGCCCAAGGTCCAGCAGATGGCGTACGTGGTGCGCCGCTCCCACAAGCTGGCCGCCCTGGGGCGCATTCTCGATCTGGAGAGTCCCGAGGCCGCCATCGTGTTCTGTCGTACCCGGAACGAGGTGGACGAACTCACCGAGGCGCTCAACGGGCGGGGGTATCGTGCCGAGGCGCTCCACGGAGGGATGTCGCAGGAGGAGCGGGACCGGGTGATGAAGAAGCTGCGGACGGGATCGGCGGAGCTTCTCATCGCCACCGACGTGGCCGCCCGCGGCATCGACGTGGCGCACCTGACCCACGTGATCAACTACGAGGTCCCCTCGGCGGCGAAGGCCTACGTGCACCGCATCGGGCGGGTGGGGAGGGCGGGCCGCGAGGGCGTGGCCATCACGCTCTCGGATCCCCGGGAGCACCAGCAGCTCCGCAACATCGAGCGCCTCACCAAGCAGAAGGTGAAGGTGGCCCGCATCCCCACGGTGGCCGACCTGCACGCCCGCCGGCTGGAACTCCTGCGGGCGTCGCTGCGTGAGACGCTCCTGGGAGACGACTTCCACCGATTCCGCGTGGTGGTGGAGTCGCTCTCCGACGAGTTCGACGTCGTGGACATCGCCATGGGTGCGCTCATGCTGGCCCAGGAGGCGTCCGGCGGCGACTCGCCGGAGGAGATGGAGGAGATCCCGGACGCGACGCTGTGGGAGCAGAAGCCCGCCGCGAAGGGTCGCGGCAAGGGGAGCGCCTCCGGGAAGGATCGGCCGACCCAGCGTGGAGGACGCAAGCCGGGGGCTTCCGGCGGGAGCGGAGCGGGCACCACGCGGATCTTCATCCGCGCGGGTCGTAGCGACGGGATCCGCCCCCAGGATCTGGTGGGCGCCATCGTGGGTGAGTCGGGGATCCCGGCCCGTCAGGTCGGGGAGATCCAGATCACGGACCGCTTCTCGCTGGTCGAGGTGCCCGACACCGAGGTCGACCGGGTGGTGGACGCTCTCCGCGGAAGCGGCGTCAGGGGGAAGAAGGTGACCATACGGCCGGAGCGCCCGCGGTAGGAGCGGGAACCCCGGCCGTACGGTCGGCGGTCAGTTGCCCGTCATCATGCGGTCGCGGGCCGCCTTGAACTCCTGACCTTCGTGCCAGTCGGGCCAGCTATCGTCATTGGCGACGTCCAGGGCGGTGAGTAGGACCAGGGTGCCCTGCTGCACCGCTCCGTCGAAGACGAACTCGTCGGAGAACTCGTCGGACGGGGCGTGGTATCGCACCGCGGTGTACACCTCCATCGTCTCGTCTCCCCACCCCTTCGGACGTCCGCGGAAGTCACGGCCGTGCTCGATGTAGAGGGACGGCACCCCCGCCAGGGCGAAGGGGAAGTGGTCGCTGCGGAAGAAGAAGCCCTTCTCCGGTTCCGCGTCCGGCATGATGGTGAGCCCCATCTGGTCCGCGCGGCGTTGGACGAAGGCACCCAACCCGCTGCGCTCGGAGCCCTGCGCGATGACGTCGTCGGTCTCGCCCCAGAGGTTGGCGCCGTCGATGTTGATCTCGGCCACCGTCCGGTTCAGGGGGAAGAGGGGGGACTGGGCGTACCAGTGGGCCCCCAGCAACCCCTGCTCTTCCGCCGCGATGGCGATGAAGAGGATGGAACGGACCGGTCGCTCGGGGAGCTCCGTGAAGGACTGGGCGATCTCCATGAGGAGGGCCGTCCCGGAGGCGTTGTCGTAGGCGCCGTTGTAGATGGAGTCGCCGTCGATGACCTCACCCATGCCGAAATGGTCGTAGTGGGAGGTCATGGTGATGTACTCGTCGGGGCGTGACGCGCCGGGAAGGAGCCCCACCACGTTCTGGGTCTCCACCCGCCGGATACCGCTGGTGAGGGCCGCGTCCACCGTGATCCCGGTGGGGACCGCCGAGAACCCGCGCTGGGCGGCGGCGGCCTTCAACTCCGCGAAGTCGAGTCCGGCGAGCGCCAGAGCCTGGGAGGCGATCTCATGGCTCACCCACCCCAAAACACCCACCGTCGCCGCGGAGGGGTCCGGCGGGAGGTCGAACTGGGGCCCGCTCCATCCGCCGCGCACCACGCTCCACGGATACCCGGCGGGCTCCGTCTCGTGGACGATGATGGCGCCCAGGGCACCCTGCCGGGCGGCTTCTTCGTACTTGTAGGTCCAGCGGCCGTAGTACGTCATGGCCGGGCCACCGAAGAGGTCCGGCTCGTCGGCCGGGGCGGGCGGGTCGTTCACCAGGATCAGGAGCACCTTCCCCGCCACGTCCGTGCCCGCGAAGTCGTTCCATTCGTTCTCGGGGGCGTCGATGCCGTATCCCACGAAGACGAGCTCGGCGGACCCGCCGCTCTCGGCGGCCTCCGGGTCACCGGAGTTGAGGACGAATTCGTCCAGGTAGGTGGGCTCGACCACCGCGCCACCCGCGGAGAAGCGCAGCGAGACGGACTCCGGGTCCGTGGTGGTCTCGACCATGGGGACCGTCTGGACGTAGCTCCCGTTCACCGGCTCCAGCCCCATGGCCTGGAACTGTTCGGTGATGTAGGCCACCGCCAGGTCGCCACCGGGCTGACCGGGACCACGCCCCAGGAAGGCGTCGGACGAGAGAGTCTGCATCCGGTCACGGATGTCGTCGGCGTGGAGGAATCCGGGATCCTGCCACCCGGAGTCGCCGCCGCAGGCGGACAGGGAAAGGAGTGCCGGGAGAGCGAAGTATCGTATGCGGGACATGGTGAGGCGTCGGCTCGGGTGAACGTATGGTGCACCGGGACTACCCCCGAGGCCCCTGGCGGTTCGGCCGCGGACCAGGGTCCGGGAGGACTTCGGGGTCGCGGTGGTGACGAGGGGGGCCCCCGGCCCGAAGGGCGCGGGAGGGAAATGCCGACGAGGGGGAGTCACTTCCCCGGCAACGTCTCCAGCTCCTCTTCCACCCTGGCCCACTCCTCCATGAGCCGCTCCACCTTCTCCTGGAGCGTGGCCCGTTCCTTCTCCGTGCGGGTCACCTGGTCCGGAGGCGTCTTCTCGTAGTAGTCGGGCTCGCAGAAGGCCTGGTCGATGGCGGCGACGCGGGCCTCCGCTGTCTCGATGGCCGCGGTGATCTCCTCGAGACGTTTCCCCAGCTCCCGGGCGCGCTTCCGGGACTCCCGGTCGGGGTCGCCGGGGGCGGGTGTGGCGGGCGCGGACGTGGTGGACACTCCCGCCGGATTTCCCGATCCGCCCTTCTTCGGCTCCTTCCGCTTCTCCTTCTTCGCCTTGAGGACCACCGAGTCGGCGTCCAGGTGGTCGTCTCCGGAGGCGTGGACGTACTCCTCGTACGTGCCCAGATAGTCGCGGATGGCGTCCGGTGTGATCTCCACCACGCGGGTGGCCAGGCGGGACACGAACCAGCGATCGTGGGACACGAGGATCAGGGTGCCGTCGAACTTCTGCAGCCCCTCCACCAGCGCCTCGATGGACTCCAGGTCCAGGTGGTTGGTGGGCTCGTCCAGCACCAGGACGTTGGGGCGGTCCAGGGCGATCCGTGAGAAGACCAGGCGGGCGGCCTCCCCTCCGGAGAGCGCGCTCACGCGCTTCTTCCCTTCGTCGCCCGAGAAGAGCATGAGACCCATCTGCCCGCGCACGAAGCCACGGTCCTTTCCCGGGCAGAACTGCCAGAGCCAGTCTTCGGCGGTCTGGCCGGAGTCCTCGAACTGATCCTTGTGATCCTGGGCGAAGTACCCCGTGTGGGCTTCGTATCCCCAGGTGGCTTCGCCGGCGTCGGGCTCCAGCTCGCCCATGACGATCTTCAGGAGCGTCGACTTCCCGATCCCGTTGGGGCCCATGATGGCCACCCGGTCTCCCCGACGCACCTGGAGATCCACCCCGTGGAGCACCTCCTTGTCACCGAAGGACTTGCGGACGCCCTTGATGGTGAGGACCTCGCGCCCGCTGGGGCGCCGGGGCTCCAGCTTGAAGGTGGGGTAGCGCCGCGAGGTGCCGGGAAGCTCCTGCAGCTCTTCGGCCTTCCTCTCGATCATGCGGAGCTTGCTCTGGGCCTGGCGTGCCTTGCTGGCCTTGGCCTTGAAGCGGTCCACGAACACCTGGTGGTGGGCGATCTCCTTCTCGCGGCCGGCGATCTCCTTCTCCCTCCGCGTCCGTTCGGTCTGCTTCGACTCCACGAACGTGGTGTAGTTCCCCGTGTAGAGGGTCACCGTCTCGTAGTCCACGTCCAGGATCCGGGTGGCCACGTTGTCCAGGAAACGGTGGTCGTGGGAGATGACCACCACCGGCCCGCGGAACTCCAGGAGGAACTTCTCCAACCAGCGGATGGAGAGGATGTCCAGGTGGTTGGTGGGCTCGTCCAGGAGGAGCACGTCGGGGGCCGAGGCCAGCACCTGGGCCAGGAGCACGCGGAGCTTGAACCCTCCGGAGAGGGTGGAGAGCTTGTGGCGGTGCACCTCGGTGGGGAGCCCGAGACCTTCCAGGATGGTCGCCGCCCTCGCCTCGGCGGAATACCCGTCGAAGCGCTGCACCGTCTCTTCCAGGACGGCGAAGCGGTCGGCGTCGAAGTCCGCCCCCCCGCTGGCCTCGGTGGCCGCCAGGAGCTTCTCCTTCTCCACCATGGCGTCCCACAGCTCGGGGTTCCCCATGAGGGCCACGCCCAGGATCTCCTGGTCCTCGAAGAGGAAGTGATCCTGCCGCAGCACGCCCAGGCGCAGCGACTTGGGCACGGAGACCGTCCCCGAGCTGGCCTCCTCCGTCCCGCTGAGGATGTTCAGCAACGTGGTCTTGCCGCACCCGTTGGCGCCCACCAGCCCATAGCGCTCCCCCGGGTTGAGCAGGAAGGAGGCGTTTCTGAACAGCGTACGGTCGCCGTATTCCTTGGCGAGATTCGAGACGGAGATCATGGGGGGAGAATCTACAAGAAAAGGCGGGTCCCGTGGGGGACCCGCCTCGCCGGATCATCGACGTCTCGGGCCACTCATCGCCGCGCCAGAAGAACCTCCCGGAAGAACTCCAGCACCCGCGGGTCCCGGGACTGGGCCAACCAGAACATGGCCGTGCGACGGGTCTTCGCCTCGTCCGCCTCGCGGGCCAGGGTCATCAGGGCCGGGACCCCGCGATCCTCGGATTGCTGCGAGAGCGCGAACACCGCGGCGTCACGCACGCCCTGGTCCTCGTCTTCGGCGAAGGCGATGTCCGCCAACCCCGCCGTGGCCGCGTCGGCGGCCTCCTGCCCCACCCAGAAGAGCGCGTTCTTGCGCGTCCGCTCGTGCACCTGCCGGTCACCGGCGATCCCGATGAGGTCCTGCCAGACGTCGGGAACGTCCGCGAGCGCCGCGGGCATGACCAGGTCTCCGGAGATGGAGCCGCCGTCTCCCCGGGCGAGGCCGAGGAGGAAGTCCACGGCGGCCCGCGGGTCCACCTCACCGAGCTCCACCGCGCCGCCGCCGCGAGGGGAGTCCCGCTGTACCACCTCCACGCGCACCGGACGCCCTTCCCGCACGCCCACCTCGACCTCCAGGGGCCCCGGCGCGCAGTCACACCCGTCCCCATCGCTCCCGGTACCGTTCCAACGGACCCGGGTGTGGACCCTGCGGATACCCTCCGCGCAGATCTCCACTCCCTCGCGGGTGGCGAAGGCGAAGCGCACGGACCCGGTGCCGACCTCCTCCATCTGCCGCTCCAGGGTCTGCGCCCCGGCCCCGGACGTTCCGGGGAGGGCGGGGATGGCCGGCGCGACCCCCGCCGCCATCGCCAGCCACCCCGCCAACCTGAGCACCCGTGCCGCGCTCATCGCCGGATCAACTCGAGGAGGAACTCCGCGGCCCGGGGGTCGTCGCTCTGTCCGATCCAGAAGATGGCGCGCTCGCGGAGCTCCTTGTCGGTCTCCGTGCGGGCGACCTCCATGAG
Source organism: Gemmatimonadota bacterium (assembly GCA_029879725.1). GTDB lineage: Bacteria > Gemmatimonadota > Gemmatimonadetes > Longimicrobiales > Gaopeijiaceae > JAOUPR01. Next base: position 71,791 of record JAOUPR010000004.1, read on the forward strand.
GAACTCCAGCGCGCTCCCGTCCTGGCTCTGCGAGGCGACGAACACGAGCTGCTCGCGCATCTCGGGGTCGGGCATGGTGCGATACAGCGAACCGATCTCGGTGCCGGAGAGCGCTCCGGCCTGCCCGGCCCAGAAGAGGGCCATCTTGCGGATCTCCATGGGCTCGGAGGCGTCCAGGGCACGTCCCTTCAGCCAATCGAAGGCCGCGGACCCGCCGCTCTGCGAGACGCTGAAGATGGCGCGCTCCTTCATCTCGGGATCGTCCAGGCGGGGGTAGAGCTCCATGAGATACCGGGCGCCTCCGGCCGCGCCGCTCTGACCGATCCAGAAGATGGCGTTCAGGCGCAGCTCCGCCGGCGCGTCGTCACGCTCGGCGTAGGAGCGCAGCGCCCGCACGGCCCGCTCGCCTCCGTGCTGGGAGAGGGCGAACACCGCCTTCTCCTGGACCTCCGGATCGTCGCTCTCGGCCAGGATGGACTCCAGGGCCGCGACGGCTTCCTCACCCCGGACCTGAGACAGCCAGAACACGGCCTGCTGCCGTACCTCGGGATCGGGATCGGGGTTGCGGTGCGCCAGGTCCAGGAGCACTTCCACGGACTCGTCGGTCATCTTCTGGGACACCAGGAAGACGGCCTGCCGGCGGAGGTCCACGGAACACTCGTCCCGGCGCTGCAGGATCTCCCGGAGGATGGGGATGGCCCGCTCCGAGTTCATGTGGAGGAGGGCGCTCAGCGCGGCGGCGCGCACTTCGTCCTCCTCTCCGCAGGGACCGGCGGCCTGACGCGCGATGGCCTCGGCGGCGCCGGCGTCTCCCCTGCGGGCCAGTCGGTCTTCGATGCGCACCCGCAGCTCGCGGGCATCGCGCGCCGTACGCGCGTCGGGGTGTCGCTCCCGCTGCGTATCCAGGAGCTCGAGCGCCTGGCGGAATCCGTCCTGGCGGTCCTGGCGTGAGAGGGCGAACGCCTGCCAGTAGTACGAGTCGGGCACGTATCCGGAGCGGGGATGATCCCGCCGGAGTTCCGCGAATCGGCGCGCGGCATCCGCGTAGCGCCCGGCGTTGAGCGCCTCTCGGGCGGCCGCGTACGCGCTGCTTCCCGGGTCTTCCTGGAGCCAGGGTCCGGGCGCGGCCGGGGCGCTCGCCGCCGCGGGGCGGGGGGATGCGTCGGCCACGCGGGACTGTGCCGTCACCGGCACGGAGAGGAGCCCCAGGGCCGCCATCCACATCATCATCGTCTTCATCACAACGCTCCTGTTCAGGTTCCGGCGAGCCCGACGCCGGTGGCCGAGGCCACCTGCATGCGGGACAGCACGTTCTTGTCGTCCATTCCCTGGATGGCCAGGGTCAGCTCGGAGCGGGTCCGCTCCCCGTCGTCGCCGTCGACGTGCGCCGCGCCGACGATCTGCATGAGCACCAGCTCCACGTCTTCCAACAATTCCCGCGTGGTGGGGTCCTCCACGCTGTTCGCGTCGAGGAGGAGGCGCGTGCGGGTGAGCAGCCCTCCGGCCCAGACACCCACGGACGGGTCCACGGCGCCCGTGCGGGAGTCGGACTGCACCATGGTGAGGAGGGACTCGGTGCGTCTCAGATGGTCCCTCGTGGCCGCGAGCATCACGTCCTCGTCGGGCGCGGCGGCGGTGAGCGTCGCGTCCGGTCCGGGTCCCGGCGATGTCCAGCGTCCGATCCCGATCCCCAGCACGAGCACCGCCGCGGCCGCCGCGGCCCAACCCGGCGCCGGCCCGGCGAAGGCGGCGCGCCATCCGCGGGCTCTCCGGATGGGAACCACGTCGGCGGTCCGCTCGGCCATGCCGGCGCGGATCACCGCCCACATCTCCTCGCGGGGCGTCTCCGGAGGAGCGTTGTACTCCTCTCTGGTCAGCTTCACGAGGGGATCCATGTCTTCGTGTGTCATCTCACGTACTCCCGCATCTCTTCTCCCAACGCGTTCCTCAACTGCTCCCGGGCACGGAAGAGCCGTGCCTTCGATGTTCCCTCGGCCATCCCCAGGGCCGCGGCGATCTCCGGATGGGTGTATCCCTCCAGGTCGTGCATGAGGAACACGGTCCGGTAGATCTCCTTCAGCCCGTCCACCGCTCCGCGGAGGCGGTCCCTGGCGAGGGGGTCGAGGCGCCTGCGGTCCGGTGCCATGTGCGTGCCGTCCTTCAATTCCGCCTCCCGTTTTCCGTGGCGCCCGTGCTTCCGCAGCCCGTTCAGGGCCGTCTTCACCGCGATGGTGTGGAGCCAGGTCGAGAACGCCGAGTCTCCGCGGAACTGATCCAGCCGCTCCCAGGCCCGCAGGAACGTGTCCTGCGTGAAATCCCGGGCCAGATCCGCGTTCCCCGCCATCCGGTAGGAGAGGCGGTAGACGCGATCCACGTTGTCGTCGTAGAGCGTCCGGAAGGCGGTCTCGCTGCCGTTCCTGGCCTGCTCCACCAACTCGAGTTCGTTCACGATGGCGTGCTGTGTCGGTCGTTCATCGCTGCTTTCGACCATGGGACACAGGGACGGGGGGAAGGGTTGCGTGGCGGGCGGCGCGGGGAGACGACGCCTGCGCGACATCCCGTTCTATCCCCGCGCCGGCCGGAGCGTGCCTCTCCGCCGTCTGGCCTACCCGGGCCCGCGGCGGTACCATCCCCGTCGTTCCCCGACATCGGGCAGCCACCACCAGCACCCAGAACTCAGAGCGACGCAATCATGAAACGCTTCGTCATACTCTTCGCCCTCGCCGCCGCCGCGTGCGGCCCCCGCACCGCCGCCGACATGGAGGTGGCCGGCTGGGAGGAACGGGCCCGTTCCGTCACCATCACCCGCGACGACTGGGGGATCCCGCACATCCAGGGCCCCACCGACGCCGACGCCGTGTTCGGCCTCATGTACGCCCAGGCGGAGGACGACTTCAACCGCATCGAGGTCAACTTCCTCAACTCCCAGGGACGGCTGGCCGAGGCCGAGGGCGAAGCGGAGATCTACCGTGATCTGCGGATGAAGCTCTTCATCGATCCGGCCGAGATGCAGGAGATGTACGAGGCGAGCCCGGAGTGGCTGAAGGACCTCATGGACGCCTGGGCCGACGGGCTGAACTACTTCCTCCACACCCACCCCGAGGTGGAGCCGAAGGTGCTGACCCGGTTCGAGCCGTGGATGGCCCTCACCTTCAGCGAAGGAAGCATCGGCGGGGACATCGAGCGCGTGAACTTGAGGGAACTGGAGGCGTTCTACGGGAGCGGCGAGCGGCGCACCGCGGCGGTCATGCGTGGAGCCGAGGTGGAGCCCGTCCGGGTCGCCGCCCGGGGAGCCGGCGTGCCCGCGGCCAGCCTGGTCGAGGAGGATTTCGACATCGAGCCTCGCGGCTCCAACGGGATCGCCATCGCGCCCGGGAATACGGTGGACGGGAACGCTCTTCTCCTCATCAATCCCCACACCACCTTCTTCTTCCGCCACGAGGCCCACGTACGCAGCGAAGAGGGGCTCAACGCGTACGGCGCCCTCACCTGGGGCCAGTTCTTCGTCTACCAGGGGTTCAACGAGACCGCCGGTTGGATGCACACCTCCAGCTCGGTGGACAACATCGACGAGTTCCTCGAGACCGTCGTGGAGCGTGACGGCGAACTCTTCTACGTGTACGGAGACGAGGAGCGGCCGGTGCAGGTGAAGGACGTGACCGTCCACTACAAGACCGACTCGGGGATGGCGGAGCGGACGTTCACCGTCTATCGGACCCACCACGGGCCGGTGGTGAGGGAGGCGGACGGCAAGTGGGTGAGCATGGCCCTCATGGAGGAGCCCATGGACGCCCTCATCCAGTCGTACTCGCGTACCAAGGCGAAGAACCTGGAGGAGTACCTGGACGTGATGGAGTCCCATACGAACTCGTCCAACAACACCCTGTTCGCCGACGCCGAGGGGAACATCGCCTACCTGCACTCCAACTTCGTGCCGGTGCGGGACGACCGGTTCGACTACGGCCGCCCGGTGGACGGGAGTGACCCGGCCAGCGATTGGCGGGGCGTCCACTCCATCGAGGAGTCGCCCAACTCCATCAACCCCGCCAACGGGTGGGCCTACAACACCAACAACTGGCCCTACTCCGCGTCGGGCGCCAACAGCCCGCGGCGGGAGGACTATCCCCGCTACATGGACGCCGGAAGCGAGAACGCCCGCGGCGTCCACGCCATGAGGGTGCTGGACGGGCGGACGGACTTCACCCTGGAGGGGTTGAGGGACGCGGCCTTCGACAGCTACCTCCCGGTCTTCGACGGCGTCGTCCAGGCGCTGGTACGCGACTACGATGCGCTCCCCGCGTCGGACCCGCGCAAGGCCGGCCTGAAGGACCCCGTGGACGCCATGCGGGGGTGGGACTTCCGCTGGGGAGTGGAGTCGGTCCCCACGGCTCTGGCCGTGTTCTGGGCCGACGACCTGGTGCGCCGCAGCGGTGACGCGCGCGACGCGGCGGGGGTGGGGATGGACGCCTGGTGGGGAGAGCTGGCCGGCACGGCGGGGCGGCCCTTCCGCCTCGCCGGATTCGCGGCGGCGGCGGCCCGCCTGGAGGAGGATTTCGGGAGCTGGAACACCGCCTGGGGCGAGATCAACCGTTTCCAGCGCCTCACGGGAGACATCGACCAACCCTTCGACGACGACGCGCCCAGCACGCCGGTGGGGTTCGCCTCGGGGCGTCTGGGATCGTTGGCGTCCTTCGGCGCCCGCCCCTATCCGGGGACGAAGCGCTGGTACGGCACCAGCGGGAACTCGTTCGTGGCCGTGGTGGAGTTCGGTGAGCGCGTGCGCGCCATCGCGGTGACGGCGGGCGGGTTGCACCACGATCCGGCCTCGCCCCACTTCAACGACCAGGGGGAGCGGTACGCCGCGGGTGACCTCCGCCCGGTCTACTTCCACCCCGACGAGCTCGAGGGACACGTCGAGGCGGAGTACCACCCGGGCCGCTGAGGGGGCGCCCGCCCAAGCGGTGTTCCTGGTCCCCTCCGTCCGGTCGCGTCCACCGCGCGCCGGGCGGGGGGGTCCCCCCGTTCATCCGTCTGTTACCCGCACCGGAAATCCCCTACTGTTATGGTCTCGCAGCACCCAGAGACCACGTACCACCGGCGCCAAGGGATGGAGAACGTTCGCCCCACCATCGTCCGGTTGCTGTCCACCATGGCCAGCGCCCGGGAGATCCAGCTCTACCTCAAGCGATTCTCTCAGCTCGACGCGGACCGCTTCGCCGTGGTGAAGGTGGGAGGCGCCATCCTCCGGGATCAGCTCGAGCCCCTGGTGTCGTCGCTGGCCTTCCTCCAGCAGGTGGGCCTCACCCCCATCGTGATCCACGGGGCGGGGCCGCAGCTCGACGAGGAGATGGCCGCCGCCGGGATCGGAAAGCAGGTGGTGGAAGGACTGCGCTACACCTCTCCCGAGGGGCTGGCCGTGGTGCGGAGGGTGATGCAGCGGGAGAACCTCCGCCTCGTGGAGGCGCTTCAGGCCGTGAGCGTGCGCGCCACCTCCATCACCTCGGGCGTGTTCGAGGCCGAGCTCCTGGACCGGGAGAAGTTCGGTCTGGTGGGGCGGGTGGTGCGCGTGGACAGCGCGGCGCTGGAGGCCGCCATCGGGGCGGATTCCATTCCCGTCATCGCGTCGCTGGGTGAGACCGTGGGCGGCCAGATCGTGAACGTGAACGCCGACTGGGCCGCCAACGAGCTCGTGAAGTGGATGGAGCCGTACAAGATCATCTTCCTCACGGGAACCGGCGGGATCCTCAACGAGCAGGGAAAGCTCATCGAGTCGATCAGCTTGAGCACCCAGTACGAACACCTCATGGAGCAGCCCTGGCTCCATTCGGGGATGCGCGTGAAGCTCGAGCAGATCCACGATCTCCTCATGGACCTCCCTCCGGCCACGTCGCTCTCCATCACCACGCCCGACGAGATGGCCAAGGAGCTGTTCACCCACCGGGGATCCGGGACGTTGGTGCGCCGCGGAGAGGAGATCCTGACCTTCGATTCGTGGGACGGGGTGGATCTCCCCCGGCTGAAGGCCGTCATCGAGTCGAGCTTCGGGCGGAGCCTCGTCGAAGACTACTTCGAGACCGTGCGTCCGTACCGCGTGTACGTGAGCGAGCACTACCGCGCGGCCATCGTGCTCACCCGCGACGGAGAGCTGTCGTACATGGACAAGTTCGCCGTGAGCGAGGAGGCCCAGGGCGAGGGGCTCGGCCGCGCTCTCTGGGACGTCATGCGCGCCGGGAACCCCTCCCTCTTCTGGCGCTCGCGCCGGGGGAACGCCATCAACGAGTTCTACTTCGCCAACGCCGACGGGGCCCGCAAGGAAGGGAACTGGACGGTGTTCTGGTACGGGATCCCGGAGTGGGACACGGTGCGTGGGGCCGTGGAGGCGGCCACGGCCAGGGAAGCGACGCTGGTGGGATAGGGCGGGTGTCGCACCCATTCCTTAACTTGGGGGACGAGCCGGATCCGCCCGCCCCCGCACCGTGAGGCTTCCATAGACGCCGCACCATCCCCAGCCGCGCCCCGTCGCACCTTCCTGGGCTGGGACGGCCCCGTCCTCCCGTCGGCCGCCGCCCTTCTCGTGGACCACTATGCCGAAGCGGGCGAGCTGGATCTCCGCCCGGCGGTGTTGGTTTTGCCGGGCGCCCGCGCGGGCCGCCGCCTCATGGAGGTCCTCCTGGACGCGGCGGACGCTCGGGGACTCCGGTTCACGCCTCCGGCGCACATCGTCTCCACGGGGCAGCTTCCCGAGCTCCTGTACGAACCGGAGCGGCCGCTGGTGGAGCCGGCGGTGGCGCGACAGGTGTATGGCGCGGCGCTCCGGGGCACCGATTCCCGCCATCTGGCCGAGGTGTTCCACGACCTTCCCGACACGCCGGCCGGGTGGATCGCGCTGGCCCGCCTGGTCCACCAGCTCCACGCGACGCTGGGCGCCGAGGGGATGACCTTCGCCGACGTCGCCTCGACCTTCTCGCCGGCCTCTCCCTGGAACGACGCTCCGCGATGGACGGTGTTGGGCCGCGTGCAGAGAGAGTACTGGCGGGTCCTGGAAGCGGCCGGCGGCGCGGACCGGGACGGCGCGCGGATGGCCGCCCTGGCCCGGGGGACGGTTCGTTCTCCCGGCGACGTCTGGCTCGTGGGTGTGGCCGAGCTTCCCCGCGTGACGCGGCGCCTCCTCATGGCCCTCACCGAGGCGCCGCGGGCGCTGGTCCATGCCCCGGAGGCGCTGGCGGATCGGTTCGACGACCTCGGGTGCGTGATCCCCGCGGCGTGGGCCGAGGCGGAGATCCCCCTCGAGGACGACGCCGTGGTGGTCGTGGACGGACCGGCGGAGCAGGCCCGCGCCGTCGTCGACGCCATCCGGGAGGTGTCCGGGGGCGTGTCCCCCGCCGACGTGGTGGTGGGCGTACCCGACGCCGAGCTCGCCCGGTACCTGGAGCAGGCTCTCGCCGCCGCGGAGGTCCCCCACCGCTCGTCCGTGGGACGTCCCATGGCGGAGACCGAACCGGTGCGCCTTCTCGCCGCCTTGGCGGACCACCTGGAGTCCCCGCGGTACGAGTCGCTGGCGGCGCTGGTGCGTCACCCCGATCTCTTTTCCGGGGATTTCCTCGTGGACGGGCGCACCCCCGCGGAAGTCACCGACGACTACTTCTCCCGCCACCTCCCCTCCATGGTGGACCGGCGCTCCATCGCGTCCAGCACGAGCGGGGAGCGGATGGACCGCGTCGTCGCGGAGGTGGGAGTCCGCGTCGGGACGGAGGCCCTAACCGGTGCCCGCCGCCTCTCGGAGTGGATGCCCGCGGTGGTGGAGGTGTTGGTTCGCGTGTACGGTGCGCGCGAGATGGACCGGGGGAGCCTGCGGGACCGCCGCATCCTCTCGGTGTTGGCGAAGGTTCGGGACTGCGCCACCGCCTTCGCCGGCCTCCCCGCGCCGGCCGATCCGGAGATGGGTGCCGCGGAGGCCATCCGCCGCATGGTGTCCGAAGTGGGCGCGGAGGTGTTGGCCCCCGACCCCGACCGGGACGTCGTGGAGCTCCTGGGGTGGCTGGAACTTCCCCCCGACGATGCGCCGGTCGCGGTGGTGGCCGGGTTCAACCACCCTCACGTCCCCGAGACGGTGGGTGGAGATCCCTTCCTTCCCGGGGGGCTCCGCGCCGCGCTGGGGATCCCCGACGACGCGGCCCGATTCGCCCGCGACGCGTATCTCCTGAGCGCGCTGGTCTCGTCGCGGAAGGGCATGCGCGTGGTGGCCGGACGGAGGAGCGCGGCGGGCGACCCTCTCCGGCCCAGCCGGCTTCTCTTCGCCGCTCCCGCGGAGGTGGCGGCCCGGCGGGTGGTGCGCTTCCTCGGGGGGGAGGACGGCGGTGAGACCGGAGGTCGTGCCGGGGGTCCGGCCGGCGCCGAGGGGGCGGCCGCTTCCGGAGAGGCGCGCGCCGATTCCCGTTCACCGACCCATGGCGGGTCCACCGCGAGTGGTCCCGGCGCATCCGCCGGCGAAGCGCCGGGTCCGACGGAACCGGGGGTGCTTTCCGGCGACTCCGCGTCCGCGTTCGCCCTTCCCCCCCACCCCGTCCTCCGTATCGACGACCTCCCCGACACCCTGCGGGTGAGCGACTTCGCCCTCCTCCTCACCGACCCGTACGGCTTCGCCCTGGAGCGCCTCCTTGGGCTGGAGGCCGTGGGCGACGACGCCCGCGAGATGGACCCCCTCCTCTTCGGGACGGTGGCCCACGACGTCCTGGAGGCCTTCGCGGACACCGACGAAGCCGCGTCGTCCGAAGCGGCGGCGGTTCGCGGGGCGCTCGACTCCCTCCTCGACCAGAGGGTGTCCGCCCGCTTCGGCTCCCGCCCCATCCCCGCCGTGCGCCTCCAGGTGGAGCACCTGCGCCGGCGCCTCCACGCCTTCGCCGATTGGCAGGCCGCGTGGGCGGGGGAAGGGTGGCGCATCGCCGCCGTGGAGGCGGACACGGGGGAGGTGGGGCACCCCTTCGAGGTGGACGGGAAGGTGGTCCGCATCAAGGGACGCATCGACCGGATCGACCACAACATCGTCACCGGGGAGTGGGCGCTCTTCGACTACAAGACCTCCGAGAACAAGCAGGAGCCGGACAAGGCGCACCGCAGAGGCCCCAGGGGTGCCCGCACCTGGGTGAACCTCCAGCTTCCCCTCTATCGACTCCTCCTTCCCGGCGTCCGGGACCGCAACGGCGACGTGGTGGTCCCCGAGTCGCACCGGGACGGCGTCCGGCTGGGGTACATCCTCCTCCCGGGGAAGGCGGAGGAGTCGGGCGGGGTGCTGGCGGAGTGGACACCGGCGGAGGTGGAGGAGGCGTGGGAAGCGGCGCGGGAGGCGGTCCGCACCCTCCGGGCGGGGGTCTTCACCTTCGATCCTTCGGCGGCGCGCACCTCGGGGGGGCGGTGGGCGGATCCCTTCGACGCACTCCTGGGGAGGAAGGCCCTTCCCCTGGTGGGTGACGACGATGGGGACGACGGAGAAGGAGGAGCGGGATGAACGACTCGACCCACCCCGTCGCCCCGCTCCGGGAGATGGTCCTGGCCTCCGCGGGGTCGGGAAAGACGTACCACATCTCCAGCCGCATCATCGGCCTCCTGGCGCGGGGGGAGGCCCCGGAGGGGATCCTGGCCGTCACCTTCACCCGGAAGGCCGCCGCCGAGATCCTGGAGCGCGTCCTCCTCCGGTTGGCGGAGGGAGCTCTGGACGACGGGAAGGCGAAGGCGCTGGCCGAGGCCGTGCGCGCCCCCGGAGACACGCGTCCAGCGGAGGAGATCCTGGACCGGGGGCGGTGCGGCGATGTCCTCGGCGCCCTCATCCGCGCTATGGGCCGCGTCAACATCGGGACGCTGGACGCGTTCTTCGCCCAGCTCGCGCGGTGCTTCCCCGAAGAGCTGGGCCTTCCCTTCGGGTGGCGGATCGTGGACACCGTGCACGACGCCCGTCTCCGCTCCGAGGCGTTGGAGACCCTCATGGCCGCCGAGCCCGGGGCGGTGCTGGAGCTGATCCGGGTCATCGACGACGGGAAGGTGAGCCGGGGCGTCCACTCCGGGCTCCTGGAGCAGGTGGGGCGCCTCCTCGACCTCCACCGCGAGGTGGGAGGTGCGGACGAGGGGATCTGGGCTCCCCCCCTGGAGGGGATCGATCCCGCCTTCGCCGCCGCCGGGGAGGGGATCGCGGGAATTTGCGCGTCACTCGCCGACGAGCTGGCGGCCGCGCCCGTGCCCCCCCTCAAGTCGGGGGCCGACGACTCCCGCTGGCAAAAGGAGGTCGACCGCCTCGCGGACGCCACGGCGGCCCGGGACTGGCGGGAGTTCTTCGCCAAGGGGGTGGGGAAGAAGCTCGTGGAGGGGGGTGCCCTCGGGCCGGCTGGAGAGGCCGTGTACTACGGGAACACGGCTCCCGACGGGCTGGCCCGGGTGCTGGACCGGGTGGTCCAGGCCGCCCGCGCCGACCTCGCCCGGCGGCTCACCGCCCGGGGGGAAGCGCTGGGTGCCCTGGCGCGCCGGTACGACGAGGTGTTCTCCGGAATCCAGCGCCGGGAGGGTGGGTACCGCTTCCAGGACGTCCCACCCCGTCTCCGCGACGCGGCGCTCTTCCAGTCCAGGGAGCGCCTCGACTTCCGCCTCGACGCGCGCTTCGGCCACGTGCTCCTCGACGAGTTCCAGGACACCTCCCTCCCCCAGTGGGAGGTCATCCACCCCATGATGCGGGGGGTGGTGGGGGATGGGGGCGCGGGCCGGGCCGCCGTGGTGGTGGCCGACCCCAAGCAGTCCATCTACGGATGGCGCGGCGCCCGCCCGGGGTTGGTACGCCACGTCCGGGAGACGCTGGATCTCGAGCCGGCTTCCCTCCCCCTCTCCTGGCGCTCCAGCCCCGTCATCCTGGAGACGGCGGCGCGCCTCTTCGCCACCCTTCCCGCCAACCCCTGGGTCGAGGAGCTCCGGGCCGGGGTGGAGGTGGGCGAGGAGTGGGTGAAGGACTTCCTCCCCCAGGGGGCGGCGTACCCCGAGCGCCCCGGGCACGTCACCGTGGAGGTGG
>JAOUPR010000075.1 GCA_029879725.1 Gemmatimonadota bacterium
GACTGGCGGGCATACGAGTCGTACCTCCGGGCCCGGTACGAGGCGTGGCGCTTCACCGCAGACGGTCTGGAGCGGGCGCAGCATTACGTCGAGAGCGCTCTGGAGATCGTGGGCGAGAACGAGCTCCTCTTCACCACCCTGGGTCTCATCGCCGCCATGTCCATCGAGGCGGGGGTGGCCGGTGGTCCGGAGGCTCTGGATCGGGTGGAGGAGTACGCGGACAGGGTCTTCGATATCGATCCCCGGTCGGCACGGGGGAACTGGCTGCGGGCCTTCGCGGCGGTCAACCGGGGAGACGTGGGGCGAGCCATCCGGGCCGCGGAGCGTGCCCGACATCTCAGCCCCGAGGACCCGGACATCCTCCTCCTCCTCGGATACGTCTATGCCCGGTTGGACCGGACGGAGCGGGCCGATGCCCTCATCCGCCAGGCCGCGGAGCTCGATCCCCTCACACCTATCACCCAGTGCATGCCCGGGTTCGTTCGGCTCATGGAGGGGCGCTTCGATGAGGCCGTGGAGCCGTATCGCAGGCAGGTCGCCCTCGATCCCCACAACCCGTTCGCCGCCGTGACGCTGGGGTGGGCCCTGGCGCATGCCGGCCGGAACGAGGAGGCCGTGGCGGTGCTGGACGACGCCTCGTCACGTTTTCCCGAGACCCCTTTCGGCTCATGGGCCGGGTCCCTCGCGTGCGGCTTGCGGGGGGACGCCGATGGCGCGGCGGGTGCCGTCACCCCCGCCTTCGAGGCCGCGGCCGGGGGAAGCGAGATGTTCGCCCGGGCGCTGGCGGAGTGCTATGCGCTGGCCGGCGCGCGCGACGAGGCCCTGCGATGGCTGGAGCGCGCGGTGGATCTGGGGCTGCTGAGCGAGGCCTTCATCGCGACGCACGACGGCTTCCTGGCGAGCCTCCGGGACGACCCGGGTTTCGGGGTCATCGTCGCGAGAGTTCGTTCGGAGGCGGCGGACGTGTTGGAGGTGTTGGCCGAGGTCGCGCCCGAGGTCGGTCCAGAAGGTTGATGGCCTAGCGGGTCCACGGGGCGATCGCGGGGGTGGTCGCCAGGATCCCGACAAGTGCGAACCCCGCCCGAGGAAGGTCCTCGGGCGGGGTTCGCGGGTCGGGCCGTGATCCATCGCGGACCACGCCGGACGGTCAGGCCAGATCGAAGCGATCCAGGTTCATCACCTTGTTCCAGGCGGCCACGAAGTCATGGACGAAAGCGTCTTTGCCGTCGTCGCATCCGTACACCTCGGCCAGGGCCCGGAGCTGGGAGTTCGACCCGAACACCAGATCCACCCGCGTCCCCGTCCACTTCACCGTTCCGGAGGTACGGTCCCGTCCCTCGAACACGTTCTCGTCGGCGGTGGGGTGCCACTCCGTCGCCATGTCGAGGAGGTTCACGAAGAAGTCGTTGGTGAGGGTCTCCGGCCGGTCGGTGAAGACCCCGTGGGGCGTCTGTCCGGTGTTGGCGTTGAGCACGCGCATCCCGCCCACCAGGACCGTCATCTCCGGGGCGGTGAGGGTGAGGAGCTGGGCCCTGTCCACCAGGAGCTCCTCGGCGGACACGCTGTACGCCGTCTTCTGGTAATTCCGGAACCCGTCGGCCACCGGCTCGAGGACGGAGAAGGACTCGGCGTCCGTCTGCTCGGCTGAGGCGTCCATCCGCCCCGGAGTGAAGGGGACGGTCACGTCGTGGCCGGCGTTCTTCGCCGCCTGCTCCACCGCGGCGCACCCGCCCAGGACGATGAGGTCGGCCAGGGAGACCTTCTTCCCGCCGGACTGGGCGTCGTTGAAGGCCTTCTGGATCCCCTCCAGGGCGCCGAGGACGGCGGCCAGCTTCTCCGGCTGGTTCACCGCCCAGTCCTTCTGGGGCGCCAGTCGGATGCGCGCCCCGTTGGCGCCGCCCCGCTTGTCCGAACCGCGGAAGGTGGCCGCCGAAGCCCACGCCGTGGCCACCAGGTCGGCGATGGAGACACCCGAGGCGAGGATCTTCCCCTTCAGGCCGGCGATGTCACCGGCATCCACCAGCTCGTGGTCCACCGCCGGGATGGGATCCTGCCAGATGAGCTCCTCCGCCGGAACCTCCGGTCCGAGGTAGCGCGGGCGGGGACCCATGTCGCGGTGGGTGAGCTTGAACCACGCCCGGGCGAAGGCGTCGGCGAACGCCTCCGGGTTCTCGTGGAAGCGCCGGGAGATGGGCTCGTAGATGGGGTCCATCCGGAGCGCCAGGTCCGCGGTGGTCATGATGGGCGCGTGGCGCCTCGACGGGTCGTGGGCGTCGGGGACGGCATCCGCGGCCGCGCCCCCCTTGGGCACCCACTGATGGGCCCCGGCGGGACTCTTCGTCAGCTCCCACTCGTAGCCGAAGAGGGTGTCGAAGTAGCTGTTGTCCCACGCCACGGGAGTCGGCGTCCAGGCGCCCTCGATCCCGCTGGTGGTGGTGTGGACACCCTTCCCGCTCCCGAAGGCGTTCTTCCACCCGAAGCCCTGTTCCTCGACGGGGGCGCCCTCGGGCTCGGGCCCGACCAGCGCCGGATCGCCGGCGCCGTGGGCCTTCCCGAAGGTGTGACCGCCCGCCACGAGCGCCACCGTCTCCTCGTCGTTCATGGCCATGCGCGCGAAGGTCTCGCGGATGTCACGACCGGAAGCGATGGGGTCGGGCACCCCGTTGGGGCCCTCGGGGTTCACGTAGATGAGTCCCATCTGCACGGCGGCCAGCGGGTTCTCCAGGTCACGGTCACCGGAGTAGCGCTTGTCTCCCAGCCACTCCGTCTCCTTTCCCCAGTAGATGTCGGCCTCGGGCTCCCAGACGTCTTCACGCCCGCCGCCGAAGCCGAACGTTTCGAATCCCATGGACTCCAGCGCGCAGTTCCCGGCGAGGATCATGAGGTCGGCCCACGAGATCTTCTTTCCGTACTTCTGCTTGATGGGCCAGAGGAGCCGGCGCGCCTTGTCCAGGTTGCCGTTGTCGGGCCAGCTGTTGAGGGGCGCGAAGCGCTGCGTCCCCGATCCCGCCCCGCCGCGGCCGTCTCCGGTGCGGTAGGTGCCGGCGCTGTGCCACGCCATGCGGATGAAGAGGGGGCCGTAGTGGCCGTAGTCGGCGGGCCACCAATCCCGGGAGTCGGTCATCAGCGCGACGAGGTCCTTCTTCACCGCCGCCAGATCCAACGACTCGAACTCGTCGGCGTAGTCGAAGTCACCTCCCATGGGGTCGGCGAGGGGGGAGTTCTGGTGGAGGATTCCCAGGTTGACCTGGTTCGGCCACCAGTCCCGGTTGGACGTCCCCCCGGCGCTGGTGTGTACCGGGCACTTGCTTCCGTTGTCGACGGTCTTGTCGCTCATGATTCCTTCCGATCGTGTGGCATTGATGGAACGGTCTGTCGGCAGGCAATGATGATGATGAATCCGGATACGGATTCACGGGGCCGCGCTATGCGGGCCAGAACCAGAGGATAACGCCACCTCCGACGAGGGCCAATCCGAAGCTGGCCATGATGCGCGCGCGAAGCCGGGGATGTCCCAGCATCGCGACCATACCGCCCTTGAACACGAGGTTCGCCAGGGCGCCCACCTGGACGACCCGCCACCCCGTGGAGGTATCCAGGCCACCACTCTTCATGAGCTGGGCGGTGGAGAGGGTGATGGCGTCGATGTCGGTGAGCCCCGAGATGGCCGCTACGACGTAGAGCCCGCTGGTGCCCAGGAACTCCCGGGAGAAGGCGACGGCGAGGAGCACGGCCGCGTAGAGCCCGCCGAAGAGGAGGGCGGCCTTGATGTCCGAGGGGGGTTCCTGCTCCGCCAGCTCATAGTCGCCCATGTCTTCCGCGCGGAGCACGAAGACCCCGGAGATGAGGATCATCACCGCCATCATGGCGGCGATGGGAGGAGCCACCCTCCCGAACAGCTCCGGGGCCACCACCCCCAATTCCACCAGGACGCGGGCGAAGACCACCGTGGACGCCAGGATGATCACCAGCGCCGCACCCGTGCTTCGCGCCGGCTCCTTCCGGCTGCGGTGGGAATAGCTCACCGCCGTGGCCGTGCTGGAGATGAGGCCGCCCAGGATCCCCGCTGCCAGGGCGCCGGCCCGCGTCCCGAAGACCTTGAACGCCACGTAGCCCGCCATGCTGATCCCCACGATGAGGACCACCATGAGCCAGATCTCGAAGGGGTTCAACACGCGGAAGGGTCCGAAATCCCGGTCGGGGAGGACGGGGAGGACGACCAGCGCGATGATGGTGAGCCGGATGAGCGCTTCGACATCGGCCTTCCCGATGCGGTCGATGAAACCGTGGAGGGGTTCCTTGGAGTGCAGGAGCACCGCGACCGCTCCGCCGATGACCATTCCCGGCGCCATGTAGCCCAACGAGAGGAGCGCGCCCACGCCGTACATGACCAGCGCGGCCATCTCCGTGGTGACACCGAGGTCCGGGTTCTCCGTGCTCCGGAAGAGGCCGGCGTTGGAGACGACCAGCATCCCGCCGACTCCCACCAGGCCGGCCGCCACCACCCAGCCGCCGTAGGAGTCTCCCAGGACACCGCACACGAATCCCAACGCGGTGATGAGGGGGAAGGTCCGTACCCCGGCTTCCTTGTGATCCGCCCAGGTGCGCTGGGCGCCCACCAGGAGACCCAGGCCCAGGGCGACGCCGAGTTCGATGAAGATGGGATCCACGATGGGCTTCCGTTCAGGTTGGGTCGGTCCGAAAAAGCTAAGAGAGGCCTTCGGACGGGGCCAGGGACGGTCCGCAGGAGCATGGCCGGCCATCATCCTCGTGAAGGCCTCCCCCGGTCACCGTCCCCGCCCCGCCGTCGGCGACGGGACGCGTTCTCAGCGTTCGGGCTCCTGATGCATCAACCAGTTCGCCACCCACTGGGAGATCAGGGTCCCCACCACGAACAGGACGAAGGCCGCCAGGCCCAACGTTTCCAGACCCGAGTCCTCGGGCGGACGGACCATCCCCATGACCACGGAGCCCGTCACGCCGAACACCGCGAGGGTCACGGCGATGGTGGTCATCGCCCGGCGGGGCCACCCGGGCTCGCACACGTGGACCGCGGAGAGGGGAAGGCTGAGCAGGCCGAAGGCCAGCGCGAGGAAGACGAAGCTCGCTTCACCGGGCCACGCCAGCTCCAATCCGGCCGAGACCAACGCCAGCGTCAGAGTGCCGCCCACCATCGTGGCTTGCGCCCGCTGGTCATCGGTGAGCGCGTGCCTCCCCAACGGGTGGAGGAACAAAGTCAGGTTGAAGAACGGCCCCGCCAGCCAGGTGAGGAGAGCGAAGACGACATAGATCACCAGGATCGGCATGATCCACGGAGCCAACTCGGGGCGTGCGCGCGCCACGTTGCGCAGGAGGCGGTAGCCGACCCACCCGCCGATGATCACGGCCCACCCGGCCTCTCCGGAGAGCTTTCCCATCCAGAGGAAGTATCGGAGCATGAGCGCGTACAGAGGGTTGCCGGCCTTGAGACCCTCCACGAGCCCGGCTCTCGCCCAGTCGTTGGTGGCGTCGACCCGCAGGCTCTCACGGAAGTGGGTCATCGCCTCGTCGTGGCGGCCCTGGTGGAGCAGTGTCCATCCCATGTTGGCGTGGGACATCGAATTGTCGGGGTCACGCGCCAGAGCCCGGTCCATGGTGGCGCCGGCCTCGGGCTCCCGGCCGAGCTTCACCAGCGCCATGGCCCTCAGGTTGTTGCACGCCACGTGCTCGGCGTCGAACCGGAGCCCCGTCTCCGCCGCCGCCAGGGCGGCCTCCCAGCGGCGCCGGCGGAACTCGATGGTCGCGAGGAGGCCGTGAAAGTCCGCGTCCTCGGGGTCCAGTCGGATGGCCTCCCGGATGGACTCCTCCGCCGCGTCGGGGCGGCGGCGCTCCAGCAGCACCACGGCCAGCGCATAGAACGCGAAGGAAAGCTCGGGGTCGTGGCCGACCGCGACGCGGGCGGACTCCTCCGCGTCTTCGAAGCGCTCCCTCGCGAGGAGGATCAGCCCGAGCAGGGCGTGTGCGAAAGCGTCCTCGGGGTAATCCACGAGGTGACCCCTCACCTCGATCTCGGCGAGTTCGTCTTTACCCCGTTGGTGAAGGAGGAGGGCACGATCGAGCCCTGCTGACACGGACATGGGCGGTGGCGGTTGGAGTGGAGAAGATCGACTGCGTCAGATATTCAGATACTTCAGGATCTCGTCGTAGGCTCCGCCCTGGTTCGAGTAGAGCGCATAGTTCTTCGCGGTGGCGAACCACTCCCGTGTCGTGGGCTTCTGTGCGGAGAGGGCGGCGAGGAGATCCTTCGTGCGGATCGGTCCGGGCGTACCCGTCCGGATGGCTTCCGTGAGCTTTCCCTCCACGGTCATCTCGACGACGGCGCGAAGATCGGCACCCGAGAAGTCGGAACACTTCTTCGCCACGGCCTCCACGTCCACGTCGTCCTGGGGCTTGCCGCGCATCAACAGGCGGAGGATGGCGGCGCGCGCCCCGGCGTCCGGCGGGGGGACGAACACCACGCGGTCGAAGCGGCCCGGGCGGCGGAACGCGCTGTCCAGGTGCCACGGCGCATTGGTGGCTCCCAGGACCAGGACGCCTTCGTTGTCCGAGTGGATTCCGTCGAGTTCGGAGAGGAACTGGTTGATGAGGTGCCGTCCAGCGCTGGACTTCATGTCGGCGCGACTCGCACCCAGGGCGTCGACCTCGTCGAAGAACAGGACGCAAGGCGCGTTCCCCCGCGCGATCTCGAAGAGCTCGTGGAGATTCCGTTCGCTGTTTCCGATCCACATATCCAGGACATCGTGGATCCCCACCGCGATGAAGGAGGCATCGACCTCACCGGCGGTGGCGCGGGCCAGGTGGGTCTTACCGCACCCCGGCGGCCCGTACATGAGGATCCCTCCACCGGCCTTCTTCCCGTAGGCGGCGTACATCTCGGGGTGCGCCAGAGGGTAGATGACCTTGAGGCGGATCTCTTCCTTGACGTCGTCCATTCCGCCGACGTCGTCGAAGGTGATGGTCGGACGTTCGATCTCGGTGAAGGGCGGCTCGTCGGGGCCTTCCCACGCCGCCCGCACCCGTCCACCCACCACCTCGTCTCCGTAGTGGTCGGGGTCGAAGGAGGCGGAGGCGTCGGCCGGGTCGGACCGCTCCCGGATCCCGAGGCGACGGGCCAACTCCGGGTCCGCGGCCTCCGGGTCCTCCCCCACGCCGCGCCGGTACTGGCGCGCGGCCTGCTCCACCTCCCCGATCCCGGCCAGGATACGCGCGTGCACGACGAAGGCGCGGGCCGGTGCCGAGCGCGCTCCGACGAGATCTTCGATCACCACGAGCGCCTCGCTGGTCTTCCCTGCCGCGTGGAATGCCCGCGCCAGGCCCAGCTTCAGCCCCGCGACGTCGGGCCCGAGGGCCAGGGCCGCACGAAATTCGGCTACGGCGGCATCGGCCAGTCCCAGCCCGAGGAGCGTCTCCCCGAGCGCCTGCCGGAGGGGGAGGTTCTCCGGAGAGAGGCGGACGGCTTCCCGGAGCTGGCGGATCTGTTCGTTTTCCATTGGTCTGGTGGGGCGAGTGGGCAGAAGGGCACTTGATCAAGAATGTGCTTCTGGGATCGACTTCGCCACACCGGGCTGCCGGGTCGGGACCGTCCCCCCCTTCCCCCGTACTCGTGGGCCGTGTACGGCATCCACCGGATGCTCCCGTCCCCGGCCTCCGTGGTTCAGTGATCCCGTCCTCGGTCCGATACCTCCATGCAAGGGCGGAGGAGCGTCGGATGGGCGGCTCGGGGGGGGGGCGCGCCCTCGCCCCCGAAGGAACCGCGGCGTGCACGTGTGCGCCGGCACGACCATTCCAGGGACCCGCCGGAGGGCCGGTTCCACACCTCCTCCCGCGCAACGAACGTCAGGACGCATCGATGAGGGAAGCTCAACGTCGGCTCGCGGACAACGGTCTCCTCCAGGAGGTCGTGGAGGGGGTGCCCATCCGCGTCTTCTGGAAGGACCGCGAGTGCCGATACCTGGGATGCAACACGCTCTTCGCCCACGATGCCGGGCTCGCCCGTCCCGACGAGATCATCGGCAGGTCCGACCACGAAATGGCGTGGAAGGACCAGGCCGATCTGTACCGCGTCGACGACCTCGCCGTCATGGAGTCGGGTGAGGCCCGCCTGGGATTCGAGGAGCCCCAGACCACGCCCGACGGACAGACGATCTGGCTCCGGACCTCCAAGGTGCCCCTGCGCGACGACGACGGCGCGGTCATGGGAATCCTCGGAATCTACGAGGACATCACCGCGCGGAAGCAGATCGAAGACCAGTTGCACGCGTCCGAGGCACTGTCCCGCGCGCTCATCGAACAGTCGCCCCTGGCGATCCAGATCCTCTCACCGGATGGCCGGACGAAGCATGTGAACCCGTCCTGGGAGCGGATGTGGGGCGTGCCGCTCGCCGCCCTGGCGGACTACATTCTGCTCGAGGATCGGCAGTTGATGGACAAGGGCGTCATGCCCCTCGTCGAGCGGGGGTTCTCCGGCGAGTCGGTGGTCGTTCCCGAAATGGAGTATGACCGGGCCGGGACGCGGGAGGTGAAGGGAGGCGAGGGGACCTTCTGGGTACGCACGGTGATCTACCCGCTCACCGACGAACGAGGTCAGATCCGCGAGGTCGTGGTGATCCAGGAGGACACGACCGCGCGCAGGCGTACGCTGGATGCCCTCGAACGGAGCGAGGCCCGCTTCCGGGACCTCTTCGAAAGCTCGCCCGATCCCTGCTGGATCATCAACGAAGAGAACCTCTTCACGCTCTGCAACCAGGCAGCGGCGGAAGTGCTCGGGTACGACACCATCGAGGCACTGCAGGCCACCCACCCCTCCATGCTCTCGCCGGAGGTGCAGCCCGATGGCCGTGGGTCGTTCGAAAAGGCCGAAGAGATGATGGACATCGCCCACGCGAAGGGCGTCCATCGCTTCGAGTGGGAGCACCGCCGCAAGAACGGCGAGTGCTTTCCCGTGGAGGTCACCCTCGCCCGCATCGAGATCGACGGGCGTGCACATCTGTACTGCGTCTGGCGTGACATCAGTGAGCGCAAACGGACCGAAGACGATCTGCGCACCAGCAACCTCCACGCTCGGCTGCTCCTGAGTCTCGCCCGGAAGCTGGAGCAGTCGGTGACGGAGCAGGAGATCGTGGATGCCCTCGCCGACGAAATCGAGGCCGCCATGGGGTATCGGTCGGCCTGGATCGTGGTCGTGGACGAGGATCCCTCCACCGGGTGGATGCTCCGTGCCGGTGCCGGCGACCCGCCAACGGAGGCGGGCCCGCCTCGGACGGTCTCCATCGATGGGGATCCGTACCTCGAGATGGTGATCGCGTCCACGGACCCGGTGATCATCGAGGACGCCCGCGTCCACCCGGTCACGGACAAGGGGATGGTGGAGGCCGAGTCCCTTCGGACCATGGTGCACGTTCCCGTCACCATGGCGGACCGGCGCATCGCGGTTCTGGGGTGCGGGAGCTTCGGTGACGAGGGAGTGCGGGCCCCGACCGGGGCTCAGGTCGAGTTCCTCAAGACCGCGGCCACGCACGTCGCGGTGGTGCTCGACCGCATGCGCCTGGTCCGGGAGCGGCGGGGCGCCGAGGAGAGGCTGCGCGCCAGCGAAGAGCGCTTCGCCCTGGCCATGGCCGGGGCCAACGATGGTCTGTGGGACTGGAATCTGGAAACCAACCAGGTGTACTACTCTCCCCGCTGGTTCTCCATGCTCGGCTACGGACCCGAGGCGCTTCCGCCCACCCTGGAGACCTGGGGAGAACTCGTTCACGCCGACGACAAGGAGTGGGTCCTCGAAGAGGTCGGCGCCTACCTGCAAGGCCGCATCCCCTCCTTCGAAGTCGAGATGCGCATGTACCACCGCGAGGGAAGGGACGTGATCGTGCTCTCCCGCGCTTCCAAGGTGCTACGCGATACCGACGGCGCGCCCGTCCGTCTGGTCGGTACCCATGTGGACATCACCGAGCGCAAGGCCGCCGAGCAGGCGTTCCGGCACACGTCGGACTTCCTGGGTGAGATCATCGGCAATGCCGCGGAAGGGATCTCGGTGTTGCACGCTCTGAACGAGTTTCCCTTCATCCGGTTCGATCTGTGGAACGACCGGATGACGGAAATCACCGGGTACACCATGGAGGAGATCAATCGGCTCGGTTGGTACGAGACGATGCATCCCGATCCGGAACTGCGGAAGAACGCGTTGGAGCGGACGCGACGGATGAGCGCGGGCGACAACCTCCTGGGAGAGGAATGGGAGGTCACCACCCGCTCCGGGGAGAAACGGATCCTGTCGATCTCGACGTCCACGTTGGCCCGCGAGGACGGATCTACCCCCGTCATCGCCATGATGCATGACGTGACCGAGCGCAGGCAGGCCGAGAGGGATCTCCACCTGGCCAAGTTCGTGGTGGACAACGCACCGCTCAACATCACGTATCTCGATGCCGATGCGCGGATCCGATACCTGAACAAGACCGGGTGCGAGACGCTCGGGATCACCGAGGACGAGGCGCGGGACCTCACCATCCCCGACATCGACCCTCTGTTTTCCGTCGACGTGTGGAAGGAGCACTGGCAGAAGCTGAAGGAGCAGCGCCGGATGCGATTCGACACCCAGCATCGCGACAAGAACGGAGACGTGTTTCCGGTGGAGGTGATCGCCAACTACATGAAGTTCGGCGATCTGGAACTCAACGTCGCCTTCGACCAGAACATGACCGAGAAGCGGCAACTGGAGGAACAGTTGCGGCAGTCACAGAAGATGGAGTCCATCGGCACGCTCGTCGGCGGGATCGCCCACGACTTCAACAACATGCTGGCGGCCGTCCAGGGAAACGTCTACCTGGCGAAGAGGCAGTTGCAGGACCGCCCCGCCGTGCTCGATCGGATGCAGAACATCGAGAAGTTGACGACCAACGCCGCCGAGATGGTCCACCAACTGCTCACCTTCGCGCGCAAGGACAAGGTGACGCTCCAGACGTTCCAGCTCAACTCGTTCCTCAGGGAGACCCTGAAACTGAACCGGGCCGCGATCCCGGAGAACATCGATATCCTGAGTGAGGTCGGTGACGAGCCCATCTTCGTCGAAGGCGACTCGACCCAGCTTCAACAGGTCTTGATGAACCTCTTCAACAACGCCCGCGACGCCCTCGCGGCCGAGGCGTCTCCCGTGATCCGGTGCACGCTGTCGAGATTCACCGCCGACGAGGCGTTCCTCCAGCATCATCCCGAGATGACCGCACGGGACTACGCCCGCATCTCCATCGAGGACAACGGCGAAGGGATCGCGAGTGAGAACATGGAGCGGATCTTCGATCCCTTCTTCACGACCAAGGAGGTAGGGAAGGGTACCGGGCTGGGCTTGGCCATGGTCTATGGATCGGTCCGCAGGCATGGCGGGGTGATCGAGTTGGTCAGCACGCCCGGATCGGGAACCACGTTCCACGTGGTCCTTCCGGTGAGCGCGCAGCCCGGCGATGGAGACCTGTCCAGCGACCCCGACGTCATCGACGGAAGAGGCGAAACCATCCTTCTGGTCGACGACAACGAAGACATGCGCGAAACCATCGCCGAGGTCCTGGAGAGTCTGGACTATACGGTGGTGCAGGCGGAGAACGGCAAGGTCGCCCTGGCTCTCCTGAACGAGTCGGGGCGCAGGATCGACCTGATGCTTTCCGACGTCGTCATGCCGGTCATGGGTGGCGGTGACCTGGTCGAGGCCGCTCGGAAGGGTCACCCGGGGTTGCCGATCATCCTCGCCACGGGGTACGAGCGAAGCGGCAAGATCACCGACATGGAACGGATCTCCGGCGTGCGGGTGATCGGAAAGCCGTTCAACATCGACGCGATCTCGAAGTTGATCCAGTCGATGCTCGACCCTGCCTGACGGTCTTCCCGCTCGGGTTCACCCCACCACTGCTTCCAACATCGAGCGGGCGTGGTCGATCTCATCCTCGTTGATGAAGTGACCCATCCCGCGATAGAGTCGTTTCTCCACCACGGCGCCCATCCGCTCCATCACCTCGGCGCTCTCGTCCACGCGCGACTTCGGCACGTGCGCGTCGATGTCGCTGCACCCGAAGAACACGGGGGTGCCGGCGAAGTCGCCCCGTTGAGGCCACTCCGTTCCCGGCGGGCCGATGAGTCCTCCGCTGAAGGCGATGACCCCACCGTATCGGGCCGGGTGGCGCACCGCGTATTCGGACATGAGGCACGCCCCCTGGGAGAACCCCGCGAGGATGAGGCGTTCGGGTGGAATCCCGGCCTCCGCAACCCGGTTCACCAGGGCGTCCAGCACCGCCAGGCCCGACGAGATCCCGGGCTCGTTGCTCGCGATGTCCGCCATGAAGGAGTACGGATACCACGTATTGCCGGATGCCGACGGGGCCAGGTAGGTGAACTCGTCGTGGAACAGAGGCACCGCGAGCTCCAGGATGCTTCGAGCGTCGGCCCCCCGTCCGTGGACGAGGATCATCGCCGCCGACCCCTCGCCGAGAGGACGGCCGGCCATCTCGAGGGCCTGATCGGCGTGGGGCGCCGTCATCGGTACGCCAGGACGAACGCCACCGGGATCAGCACGCCCATGGCGGTGAGCCATGCGCCTCGCCCCGTGATCCCCTTGCTTCCCTTCACGACGAAGAGCCCGGTGACCGCGAGGAGCGCCAGGGCCGACGCGTAGAGGTCCGCCATCCAGGTCCAGACACCTTTGGGCTCGTTGAGGTGGAGGAAGTTCGCCGCCCGGAGGAGGGGGCGGGCGCGCACCGTCTCCCAGGTCGCCTCCCCCGTGTTCAGGTCGACCGAGACCGTGGCGCCTTCCAGGAAGATGTCCACCGACCCGGGGTCGGGGCGGAAGGTCCCCCGGACGGGGCCGGTGAGGTCGAGCTCGGCGAGCACCGCGTCCACGAACAGGGGAGACGCCGTCCCGTCCCGTCCGGTGGTACCCAGGAGCACCGTCTCTCTGGTGATGGAGTAGTTGGGGTTCCAGTCGGCCCGATGGTTCACCGCGACCCCCGAGGCCGCGTACACCAGGGTGAGGCCGGCGCACAGGTATCCCAGGTCGCGGTGGATGATCACGTTCCACTTCCGCCATTGCATGGGTCAGGATCTCCCTGGGTCAGTCCGTGATGATCGCGCCGAGTCCCCGGATCCGATAGACGGTGCGCGGACCGGGTCGGAAGGAGGCGGAGTCGAACTCGTCGCCCCTCTCCTCGGCGCGATGGCGGGCTTCCTCGAGTGCCTGCTCTTCGGTGAGCTGGAGTTCTTCCACCACACCCTCGACCAGGGCCCTGCTTCCCCGTGCGCTCAGGGGAAAGACGATCACGCCGTCGTCGACCTTGATCTGGATCTTCTCGAACTCCCTGTCCGATGCGACGTCCATCCAGCATCCGCGGTTCTCGCATACCGCCACCACGGTCCCTTCCACCAGGACGCGCCGCCCGAGGAAGCCGGTGGGATCATCGAGGATCCGTGACACGAGCGTGACCTCGCGAAGCGTGAAGGACTCGCCGTAGTGGGTGCCTTCGAGGGGAGCCGCATCGCCGGCGCGCCCCGTCTCCGGTTGAGTGTCACCACAGGCGACGAGGGTGGTGGCGACCAGGGCCAAGACAACGAACCTCATGAGGGATCCTCCTGGAGTGTCATGCGGAGGGTCTCCGGAAAGATAACCAGGTCTCCACGGATACGCGCCCCGTGAAGGCCCGCGGAACGGAGATTCACGCGGGCGCCGAGGGGCCCCTCGACGCGATCAAGAACCGGGGTGGGAAGGTCGATACTGAGGATGGCAAACGGTGGTCCCCCCGTACGACCCTCACCTCCGACCACAGGATGGAACCCGATGGCGTTCATCGTAGCCATTGTGGACGATGGCCGCGTGTCCCGCACGGTGGCTTCCGGGCCCGTTCGCCCCATCCGTCCGCACTCCGTGGTGGTGGAGCGAGGCGAGTCTGGTGGGGCGACGTGTCTCCCCGCAGCCCACGCCCCGGGCGAGGCTCCTCGTGCCGACGCACTTCAGCCCTTCCACCGTGGATAGGCGTCCGGACCATGTCTCTTCATCTTGACCCCATTCCTCGGGACGTGCTGACGGA
This sequence comes from Gemmatimonadota bacterium, assembly GCA_029879725.1. Lineage (GTDB taxonomy): Bacteria > Gemmatimonadota > Gemmatimonadetes > Longimicrobiales > Gaopeijiaceae > JAOUPR01. The sequence continues at coordinate 14,100 of JAOUPR010000075.1, forward strand.
GATCATGAGCCTGGGTGTGGGTCGGGCCGAGGGCGCGCTCGGCGAATTCCCGGGCCGGAAGGTCCGTCTTTTCGTGTCGGATGCCAGGATGCTGGACGTCACCCGGGCGGACGCCTTCGTCGCGGACGGTCCCGGCGACACCGACCGCCCGTCCGTTCGGAAGAACGTCACGGGTGCGTTCGAGGGGTCGGCTCTCCTCCATTTCCCGCATTCGACCAGTCTGGAACTGGTGCGGTGCTTCGTGGGAGAGGACATCCCCCTGGAAGCCCTGGAGGACCTCCGGCGGGATGCGGTCCTGGAGGTGGCCAACGTGATCCTCAATGCCTGCGTCGGGGCAGTGGGGGACGCGCTGGGCGTGGGCATCGCCACCGGGCTTCCGTCGTTCGTCCGAGGGAGCATCGCGGACCGTGTGGACCCGCCGGGAGACCGGACCACGCCCTACGGCGTGTGCACCGAGGTCCGTTTCGAGGTCCGGGATCCGGCCGTGACCGGACTCGTCGTCCTCGTCCTGTCCGTCGCGTCCATGGAGGCTCTGGTGGAGACACTGGAGCCGTTCGCACGCCATCTGGAGTCTCTACCATCGTGATCATGGATACGGACTCCCGTCTCGGGTGGGGCGTTCTGGACGAGATCGGGATGGGCACCCTCGTTCTCGGGCCGGATGGAGTGGTCTTGCGAGCCAATCGTTGGTTCCTGGACGCCGCCGGCCGGACGTTCGGCGACGTCCACCAGCGCACGCTCGTCGACGCCTTCCCCCACCTTCGCGGGTCGCGCCTCATGGGTGCGGTTGCCGAGTGTCTGGAGAAGGGCCGGGCCGGATATCTGACCCATGCGCTGAACCAGGAACTCTTTCCTTTGTATCGCGGAAGCGAAGATGGAGGAAGCGATTCTCGGGTGGTCCGTCAGCTCGTCCGGATCACGTCCATCGAACTCCCCGGGGGAGAGCGCGGCGCTCTGGTCCAGATTCAGGACACGACCGAGTCACACGTACGCGAGCAGCTCCTGCGCAAGATGACGGAGGAGTTGGAACACCGGGTGGAAGAACGCACCGCGGCCCTGAGACAGGCGCAGAAGATGGAGGCCGTGGGCCAGTTGGCGGGGGGTGTGGCGCACGACTTCAACAACCTCCTCATGGTCATCATGGGGCACCTGGAGTTGCTCGAGGACGTCATGGAAGACGACCCACGGGTCGTCTGGCACATCGAGATGCTTCGCCAGGCGGCCACCGGCGGAGCCGAGGTCGCCGGGCGCCTCCTCTCGTTCTCGCGCAGGGAGCGGCGCTCACCCAGAAGGGTCGACCTGAACGCCTCCATCGAGAACATCCTGGGGCTGCTGGGCCGCACCATCGGGGAACACGTCACGCTCAAGCCCGAGTTCGCGGAGGGACTCCCCGAGGTGGAGATGGACGTCGGCCAGCTCCACAACGCGGTGGTCAACGTGGCCATCAACGCCCGGGATGCCATGCCCGGTGGAGGGACGATCACGCTGAGGACGGTCCTGCACCGGCCGTCGCTCCAGGGAGGCCGTTTCGAGGGCGACGGCCTGCACGATCCCACGTTCGTTCGCCTCGAGATCGCGGATACGGGGTCCGGAATCCCCGGAGAGATCCTCGATCGTGTCCTCGAGCCGTTCTTCACCACGAAAGACGACGGAAAGGGGAGTGGACTCGGACTCGCCATGGTCGATCGCTTCGTGGAGGACTCGGGCGGCCGCCTCGACATCGAGAGCAGCGTGGGAGAGGGAACCGTCGTCCGCATGGACTTCCCGGTCCACGAGGCTCCCCATCCGGAGGTGGGGGGCGGGGGGGAAGACGAACGGGTTCATCAGGGCGGACACGAGCGAATCCTCGTCGTGGAGAACGAGGAGGGGGTTCGTGACCTCATCCGTGAGATGCTCTACTCCATGGGGTACGAGCCCATCACCGTGGGGAACCCCGCGGAGGCCTTGAAGAAGCTCGCCCGCCACGCGGAGTCCGTCGACATGGTGCTGAGCGACGTGGTGATGCCGGGTGGGATGACCGGTCTCGCGCTTCGCGAAGAGGTGAGCCATCGGTACTCCGACGTTCCGGTCCTGCTCATGTCGGGGTACGTGGGGGACGGACCTCCGGTGGATGCGGAAGTCGAGGGGAACATCCTCTGGAAGCCGTTCACCCGGTCGACGCTGGCGGCGGCGATACGGGCCACCTTGTCTTCGTCGCTTCCCGCGCCGCACTGATCCGACCCGCGGGCCGGGGTATTCCCGGCGGGTCCGCGCCGGGCGTCAGTCCCGGGCCGTCCCGGCCCCGTCGAGAAGCTCGTGGATCTTCCGGGCGAGCGCCTCGCGGGAGTACGGTTTGGGCAGGAAGGGCCACCCTCCACCGGACTCCCTCACCACCGCTTCGGATACACCGGACACGATGAGGATGGGCAGGTCTGGATGCTCGTCGGCGATGCGGGTGGCGAGGTCCAGTCCGCTCACCGCCCCCGGGAGCGAGACGTCGGAGATCACCATTCGGATCTCCGGATGTGCCTCGAGTCGGCGCCATGCGTCTTCCGCCGTGGAGGCCGACATGTGCGTGTACCCCATCCGGTGCAGGATCTTGGTCGTCAGCTTGCGGAGGCCCGCGTCGTCGTCCACCACCAGAACGCATTCCCCGTTCCCACTCGGGGCGTGCGCGTCCTTCGGAATCTGGCGCGCGGCGATTTCATCGGATCCGGCCTGTGGCAGATAGATGTGGATGGTTGTGCCCCGGCCGACCTCGGTGTCGATGTCCACGTGACCCCGGGACTGTTTCACGAACCCGTACACCATGCTCATCCCCAGCCCCGTACCCTTCCCTCGCTCCTTGGTGGTGAAGAAGGGTTCGAACACGTGGGCCAGGACCTCCGGGGACATCCCGCAGCCGGTGTCGGTCACGGAGAGAACCACGTGGTTTCCAGGGATGGCGTCGGGGTGGATCGACCGCACTTCGTCGCCCAGGACCACGTTGCGCGTCTCGATGGTCAGGCGTCCCCTCCGATCCATGGCGTCCCGCGCATTGATGCACAGGTTGAGGAGCACGTTTTCCAGTTCACCGGGGTCGACGATGCACTCCCAGGGGGATGGCTCGAGCTTGACTTCCACCTCGACCTGGCTCTCCAACGTCCTGCGGAGCATTCCACCCATCTCCTCCACGACGTCGTTGATGTTCAGGCGTTGTGGCGCCAGCGTCTGTTGCCTGGCGAAGGCCAGGAGCCGGTGGGCGAGAGACGCGCCTCTGCGGCTGCTGGAGAGCGCCTCCTGGGCCATGTCCATGAGGGCGGGGTCGTGGGCGACGTCTTCGGCCAGGATCTCCAGGTTCCCCATCGTGACGGCGAGGATGTTGTTGAAGTCGTGGGCGATCCCGCTGGTGAGCTGGCCCAGCGCATCCATCTTCTGGGCCTGGCGAAGTTGCTCCTCGCGGGCTCGACGCTCGGTGACGTCTTCCAGGATGACGGTGTAGGTGACGTCGTTCTCCCGCACCAGCTTGGATATCGCGGCCTCCGCCGGGAACTCGCTTCCGTCCTTGCGCCTTCCCGTCACCTCCCTGCGCTCCGCCATCCTGCGTCGCGATTCGCGCGCCTCGGCGAACCCTTCGACGTAACTCGCGTGAGCCGCGCGGACATGCAGGGGGAGGAGGATTTCCAGAGGTTGTCCGACGACTTCATCGGCGGAGTACCCGAAGATCTGTGAAGCTCCCTGGTTGAAGATGGTGATCCGGCTCGTGCCGTCCATGGAGATGATGGCCTGGGGCGCGATGTCGAGAATGCCCGCCAGGCGCGCTTCCGAGTCGTCGCGCGCCTGCTGCGCCAGGGCCTTTTCCATGATGGTGGTCCACTCCCGGACGACGCGCGTGATGGTGTGAGGCATGTCGATGAACGCGACATCCGACTTCACCACGTAGTCCAGGGCTCCCCGGCGCATGGCTTCCACGGCGGTCTTCTGATCGCCCTGGCTCGTCATGATGACCAACGGGAAGGGGAAGTCGTCCCCCGCCACACCCTCGTCGGGGAGGAGGTCGAGGCCCCTCCCGTCGGGGAGGCCCACGTCCACCAGCGCGACGTCGGGAGGGGTTCGCTCGAGCAGGGTGCGGGCCTGGCGCAGCGTTTGCGCCAGCGTGATGGTCACGTTGACTTCGTGGTGCTCGAAGGAGCGGGAGATGAGCTCGGAGTGGGCTGGGTCGTCCTCGACCAGGAGGACTCGGATCTGACCGAACCTCATGAGCCGGCCTCCGCCCGCGTGTCGGGCCCACGCTTTCCGGTCGTATGATCGGGCCACGGGTACTGGTTCCACTTCAGCCAGAAGAACCCCAACTCATCCATCAGCCGAGCGAACTCCTCGAACCCCATCGGCTTGCTGATGTAGCTGTTCGCGCGGGAATCGTAGGCTCGGCTCACGTCCGACTCGGCTTGTGATGTGGTGAGGATGACCACGGGGATGGTGCTCAGCTTCGCGTCCTGCTTCACTACCTCGAGCACGTCCAGGCCGCTCACCCTTGGGAGCTTGAGGTCCAGGAGAATGATGTGGGGACGGGGGCTGGTGCCCTCGTCCGCATAGGCACTCCGGTGGTACAGGAAGTCCAGGGCCGCCTCGCCGTCAGCCACGCGGAAGATCCGGTTCGCCACGCTGTGTTCTTCCAGGCTGCGCATGACGAGCTCGGCGTGCGCGTCGTTGTCCTCCACCAGAAGGATGTTGATCGGGTCTCGCTTCATCGTTCGCCCGCCGGCACGCCGGCCGAATCCGGCCGGTGACCGTGCGCTCGCGTCGAGATCGTGAAGTGGAAGGTGGTTCCCCGACCGACCCGGGATTCGAACCAGATCCTGCCGCCGTGGCGCTCGACGATCTTCTTGGCGATGGCGAGGCCGAGCCCGACCCCCCTCCGGTCCGGGATCGGGTGAAGTCGTTCGTAGATCACGAAGGCTCTATCCTGGAAATTTTCATCGATTCCGCACCCGTTGTCGGATACGGAGAACTGCCAGTATTCATCGGCACGCTCGGCCGAAACCTTGACCAGGGGGGGAGCATCCCCCCGATACCGGATGGAATTGCTCACCAGATTCAGCATGAGTTGGCCCATCTGACTCGAGTCGGCCCACACCACGGGGAGGTCACCGGCCTCGAGCACCGCGCCGGCGTCTCCGGCGGCCACCTGGAGATCACGGAACACCCGGTCCACCACGGCCGCCATGTCGACTTCGCCGAACTCGGTCTTGCCGGACCCCACCCGGGAATACCGCAGGAGTGCCTTGATGAGCTTCTGCATGCGGGTGGCCCCGTCCACGGCGAAGCGGATGAAGTCGTCGGCATCCGCGTCGAGCTTCCCCTGGTAGCGTCGGGCCAGGAGCTGGGTGTAGCTGGAGACCATCCTCAATGGCTCCTGGAGGTCGTGGGAAACGACGTACGCGAACTGCTCGAGCTCTGAGTTCGATCGCCTCAATTCCGCCACTTTCTCCGCCAGCTCCGCAGTCCGTTGCTGGACCAACTCCTCCAGGTAGTTCCGGTGTTTCTCGAGTTCCCGCTCGTGTCGGATCCGGTCCGTCACGTCCTGGAGCATCACGGTGTAGGTGGCCTCGCCGTGCTGGACGAGCTTGGAGATGGCCACCTCGGCGGGGAACTCGGATCCGTCCTTCCTGCGGGCACGCACCGCCCGGTCCGGAGCCATCCGGCGACTCATTCCGTCGGACTGTCTGAACTGGGTGACGAGCTTCCGGTGTCCGCTACGGGCGTCTTCCGGGATGAGCAGGTCGATGGGTCGTCCCAGGACCTCGTCGGCGGCGTACCCGAAGATCCTGCGGGCGCCCTGATTGAACAGGCGGATGCGCTGATCCTCGGAGATCGAAATGATGGCTTCGGGAGCGAGTTCCAGGATGCCGGCCAGACGGGCTTCGGATACGGCGCGCGCTTCCTCGGCCATGATCCGTTCCCTCAGTCCCGTCCACTCCCGCAGGGCACGCTGGACTATGTGTGGCATATCCGCGAAGGTGACGTCGGATTTCACCACGTAATCGAGCGCGCCCCGGCGCATGGCCTCGACGGCGGTCTTCTGATCTCCCTGGCTCGTCATGATGACGAGGGGGAAGTCGGGACGGCTGCCGACGCTCTCCTCCTCGGGGAGGAGCGCGATCCCCTGGCCGTCCGGAAGGCCCACGTCCACCACGGCCACGTCGGGGGTGAAGCGGGACAGGTGCCGGCGTGCCTCCCGGACCGTGCGCGCCAGGGTGATCTCCGCCCATTCCCCTACCGGCTCGAAGGCCCGGAAGATGAGTTCGGAGTGAGCGGTGTCGTCCTCCACCAGGAGAATCTGGACGG
>JAOUPR010000076.1 GCA_029879725.1 Gemmatimonadota bacterium
GAGAAGCTCCGCGATCCCGGGGCTCCGGATTTCGAGTTGGACCTTTCACGGATGCGGTCCGCCGAGGAGATGGGGGCTGCGATGTACGAAGCGGTGCCCTCCTCATTCGACTGATGGCGGACGGGTTTTCCGCGGTCGCGCGGGCCCTACCGTACCCAGACCGTCTTGACGTTGGTGAACTCCCGGAGCCCCAGCGGTGACAGCTCGCGGCCGTATCCGCTCTCCTTGGTTCCGCCGAAAGGGAGTCGGGGGTCGGATTTGACCATGCCGTTGACGAAGCAGTTCCCCGCGTCGAGCATGTCCCGGGCGATCCGCTCACCCTTCTCGGTATCGGCGGTGTAGACGGAAGCTCCCAGTCCGAACGAGGTGGCGTTGGCGACCCGGATGGCGTCCTCCTCGTCCACCACCGGGATGATGGTCGCCACGGGTCCGAAGAGCTCTTCGTGATATGCGGGCATCCCCGGCCCCACACCCGCGAGCACCGTGGCCGGGTACCACGCTCCCGGCCGGTCGGGCACGACCCCGCCGACCAGGAGGCGGGCTCCGGAGTGTACCGAGCGGATCACCTGGTCGTGGAGCGTGTCCCGCAGGTCGAGGCGGGCCATGGGCCCGAGCTCCGTGGCCGGATCCATGGGGTCGCCCATGACCGTGGCCGACATCCGTTCCACGATGGCTTCCTGGAAGGCGTTCAGCACCGATTCGACCACCACGAACCTTTTCGCCGCGATGCAACTCTGGCCCGCGTTGAGCATCCTGCCCGCGAAGCAACTGTTCACCGCGAGCTCCATGTCCGCATCGCCGAGGACCACCGAGGGGTCACTTCCACCGAGCTCCAGGACACACTTCTTGATCACACCTCCGGCGCGGGCGGCGACGGACCTGCCGGCGCGTACACTTCCCGTGAGGCTCACGGCCCGCACCAGTGGGTGTTCGATGAGCTCGCCGGTGAGAGGTACGTCGGCGAAAAGGTTCCTGAAGACATTCGGCGGATAACCCGCGTCGGAGAAAATGGCCTCCAACGCGAGGGCGCACCCCGGCACGCTGGGCGCGTGTTTCAACAGTGCGGCATTCCCTGCGGTGATCGCCGGCGCGGCGAAGCGGATCACCTGCCAGAAGGGGAAGTTCCAGGGCATGATGCCGAGCACGATCCCCAGGGGGCGGTAGCACCAGTAGCTGGTGGATGCGTCGGTGTCCACGGCCACCGGTGCGAGGAATTCGGCGGCGTGGTCGGCGTAATACTCACATAGCCACGCACATTTCTCCACTTCGGCGAGGGCCTGGGAGATGGGTTTTCCCATCTCGCTGGTCATGAGTTCCGCGTACCTCGACTTCCGGTCGCCGAGGAGCCGTCCGAGATTCGCCAGCAGTCCGGAGCGCTCCTTCATCCCCGTGCGGCACCACTCCGTCTGGGCCTGGTGCGCCAGGCGGACCACGGCGAACGCGTCCCCGGGGTCGGTGTCCGCATGGGTGGAGATCGTGTCTCCCGTGGCTGGATCGATGGCCGTGAACGACATGAGGACTCCGGTGCGGGGACGTTGGGCGGCGGATCTCGGGCTCGTGATCCACCACTCTAGACGAGGACGGTGTGACCGCAAGGGAGAAGCCGCTTGAAGTGCGATGGCGCCTTGGGCAGCTTCATGACGTGCGCTCCCTTCCACCCAGGCGATGACACAGGAAGACCAGTGAACGATCCGATCCGACTGTTCGTGACCGGCGGCACCTTCGACAAGGAATACGACGAGCTCCAGGGCCGGCTCTTCTTCAAGGATACCCACCTCCCCGAGATGCTCGCCATGGGAAGATGCCGGTTGAAGGTGGAGGTGCGGACCCTCATGATGGTGGATTCCCTCGACATGACACCGGCGGACCGGGAGTCGATCGCCCGGAACTGCTGTGACGTCCAGGAGCATCGGATCGTCATCACCCACGGCACCGACACCATGGTGGACACCGCGCGCGTCCTCGCACGAGAGGTCGCGGGGAAGACCATCGTGCTTACCGGGGCGATGATCCCCATCGCTTTCGGAAGCTCCGATGGTCTCTTCAACCTGGGGGGCGCGCTCACCGCGGTCCAGGTGCTTCCCGCGGGCGTGTACATCACCATGAACGGGCGGGTCTTCTCCTGGGACGACGTCCGCAAGAACCGCGACACCGGGGTGTTCGAATCCTTGAAGTGAGGTCCCCCCGCGGCGCCACGGGACCGGATGGGTGGCCCCCGGGCGCGTGTACGGTGCTCGCACCATGTGGTGCGATGTCTGGTATGTTCCCTGCAAGTCCAAACCCCCTCAGTACCGGATCACTTCGGATAGGGTGCTCTGCCGCGATGGGCGACCGCAGGCGGGACCGCACATTGCGAGCATCCACGCGATTTGCACGAAGGGATCCCTTGATCATGACCTATGCCGAGGGGGAGGTAGCGTCATGGGGAAGGAAGCGTGTGTCGACTGCGAGAAGGGGCGTGAGATGGGGTGCGGCACGTACTGCTGTCGCCTCATCGTGAGGCTCGCTCCGCACGAACGCGAGCGGTATTCCAACGGAGACCGGCTCAAGAGTTGCGTGGACAAGGACCGCGATGGGTATTGCGTCCACTTTGACCGGGGCACGCACCTCTGCCAGATTTGGGATCAACGGCCCGAGGTGTGCCGGGCGTACTCCTGCAACACAGATCCAATGTTGCAGGTGGCGTTGCGCGAGACGTGGCACAATATCGTCGACCTCGCGCGGCTCGCGACGGAGCGAGTGTACGCCACAGCCTTGCACATCCGGGTGCCTGAGACGAACGCGGAGGGGATGGCCTAGAAAGGGTGTCCCGTCCGCCCAGCTGGGGTGGCGCATGGCATTCAGGATTACGTACCGGTCCCGTACCTATCGATGCCGATCGGACGAGACCGTGCTCGACGCGCTCATGCGGCAGGGCGCCGAGATTCCGTTCTCCTGCCGTGGTGGCGTGTGCCAGGTGTGCCTCCAACGGTGTGTGAGTGGAGAGCCTTCCGCGGCCTCGGTGGCCACGGTGAGCCCCGAGCTGAGGCACAAGGGGTACTTCCTGCCCTGCACCTGCATCCCGACGGGGGACATGGAGTTCGAAGCTCCCCGGCGGGAAGACCTGGTCGTATCGGCCACCGTGGAGCGGAAGAGCCTCCTCGCTCCGGACGTCATGGGGGTGTGGGTGCGCGTTCCGGAGAGCTTCGTCTACGAGCCCGGACAGTTCATCACGCTACACCGCCCCGGAGACCTCCTCATGCGGAGCTACTCCGTGGCGAGCGTCCCCGGCGCGGAGCCCATCCTCGAGTTCCACGTGCGTCGGATGCCCGACGGGGAGATGAGCGGCTGGATCTTCAACGAAATGTCCGAAGGCGAGGAATTGGAGATCCAGGGGCCCTTCGGAACCTGTCACTACACCGCCGCGATGTCGGGGTCGCCGCTCCTCCTCCTCGGTGGGGGCACGGGTCTGGCGCCCCTCTGGGGCGTCGTGCGCAAGGCACTCGAGGCCGGGCATCAGGGAGAGATCCATCTGTACCACGGTGTGGGCACCATGCCGGATCTGTATCGGCATGGGGAGCTCAAGGCACTGGAGGCGGAGTACCCCTCCTTCACCTATCACCCCTGTGTCTCGGGTGAGGACGCCGCGGACGGCGTGTGCCGTGGACGGATCCATGCCATGATCCGTGGCGAGCACCCCGAACTCCAGGGATGGCAGGTATTCATCGCCGGCCCCCCCGACATGGTGAGCGCGGCTCAGGGGATCGTGCTCGCCGCCGGCGCCGCCGCCGAAGACGTCCACGCCGACTCGTTCGAGTATCGGGATCTGCGAACGGAGGGCCGTGCCCCCTCCAGCGTCGTCGGAGTGGAGGAGGATACGCCGGCCGCCGAGGGAGGGCCGGGGCTCGATTGGCCGCCGGCCGATCTCGATTTGTGGAATGCGGTGGACGGGGGGCGCGTCATTCGAGAGGTGCTGGAGGATTTCTATCCGCGTGTGTTCGCGGATCCGAGGTTGAAGCCCTTCTTCGCGGGCCTCACCGAACAACGCCTCATCGAGAAGCAGTATGCCTTCTTGAGGCAGATCTTCACCGGTGAGAAGACGTACTTCGGAGGGAGGCCGCGCAACGCACACCACTGGATGGTGATTTCGGACGAGCTCTTCGACTACAGGGCTCGCATCATGGAGGAGTGCATCCGCAGGACAGGGCTGGCTGAGCCGCTGGTGGAACGATGGATGGAGGTGGAGGACTACTACCGGCCGGACATCGTGAAGGACAAGCCCTTCCCCAGGGTCGCGGCCGGGATCGTTCAGCCCATGGACGGATACGAGGACTTCGTGATGGAGGCGGGGTCGCTCTGCGACAGTTGTTTCCAGGAGATTCCCGCCGGTACCCGGATCCGATACCACGTGCGGTTGGGCACCATGTACTGTCCGGGGTGCTCGCAGGCCGAGTCCACGGACGACGTGGCGGCGTCGGTCTGAAGAGGCCTCCTGTGTCCCGGAACTCCGGGGCGAGCCTCCGGGGGCCTTTCTCGTATTCGGGAGAATCATCGTGATCCACACCCGTGGCATTCGTGTCGTCCTGGCCTTCGGGCTGCTCCTCGCGGGATGGGGAGGTTGTGCTCCGGCCGCGGACGTGGACCTGGTCCTGCGGGGCGGCACCCTCTACGACGGTTCCGGCGGAGAGCCGTACGTGGGCGACCTGGCCATCTCCGGTGATTCCATCGTGGCGATGGGAGACATCGGACCGCTGCGGGCACGGAGCGAGGTGGACGTCACGGGGCTCGCCGTGGCACCGGGCTTCATCAACATGCTCTCCTGGGCCACCGAGCCCCTTCTGGAGGACGGCGCGGCACAGAGCGACATCCGCCAGGGTGTCACGCTGGAGGTCATGGGCGAGGGTGAGTCCATGGGGCCGCTGAACGACACCATGAAGGCGGACATGCGTCGCTTCCAGGGAGACGTGCGCTTCGACATCCCCTGGACGACCCTGGGCGAGTATCTCCAGCACCTCGAGGATCGGGGTGTCAGCGTGAACGTGGCCTCCTTCGTGGGCGCCACCACGGTGCGTGTCCACGAGGTCGGATATGCCGACCGCGCGCCGGATTCCGCCGAGTTGGCCCGCATGCAGGATCTGGTGCGCCACGCCATGGAAGAGGGGGCGCTCGGGGTGGGATCGTCCCTCATCTACGCTCCCGCCTTCTACGCCGATACCGACGAGCTCATTGCCCTCATGCAGGCCGCGGGGGAGTACGGCGGGATGTACATCAGCCACATGCGCTCGGAGGGGAACCGGCTCCTGGAGTCGGTGGACGAACTCATCCGGATCGCCCGGGAGTCCGGAGCCCCGGCGGAGATCTATCACCTCAAGGCGGCGGGGCAGGCCAACTGGGGGAAGATGGACGAGGTGATCCGGCGGGTGGAGGAGGCGCGCGCCCAGGGACTGCGCATCACCGCCGACATGTACACCTACACGGCGGGGGCGACCGGATTGGACGCCGCCATGCCGCCCTGGGTTCAGGAAGGCGGGTACGACGCATGGGCGGCGCGACTCGCCGATGCAGGCGTACGGGCCAGGGTGGCGGAGGAGATGAGCACCCCCACCGACGAATGGGAGAACCTCGCGCTGGCCGCGGGGTCACCGGACCGGGTGCTCCTGGTGGGATTCCGCGCGGATTCGCTGAAGTACCTCACGGGAAAGAGCCTGGCCGAGGTGGCGGATTTCTACGGCCGCTCCTGGCAGGAGACGGCCATGGACCTGGTGGTGAAGGACGGGAGCCGGGTGGGAACCGTGTACTTCATGATGAGCGAGGAGAACGTCAAGAAGCAGATCGCCCTTCCCTGGGTGAGCTTCGGGTCCGACGCCGGCGCTCTGGCCATCCGTGAACCCTACACGCTCTCCAATCCCCACCCCCGTGCCTACGGGAACTTCGCCCGGGTCGTCGGTCGATACGTGCGTGACGAGGGGGTCGTCTCCCTGGAGGAGGCCGTGCGAAAGCTGGCGGCGCTTCCGGCGGAGAACCTGGGAATCCGGAGACGGGGGAGGCTGGAGCCGGGCTACTTCGCCGACGTGGTGGTATTCGATGCGCGGACCGTCTCGGATCACGCCACCTTCGAAGCCCCCCATCGGTACGCTACCGGGATGGTCCACGTCTTCGTCAACGGTGAGCAGGTGCTCCGCGACGGGGAGCACACCGGAGCCACCCCCGGACGGTTCGTGAAGGGACCGGGATGGGCGGGGAACGACTGATCAGAGATTTCCGGCGAGGAACGTCGATCCCGACCCGCCACGCCGTCGCAGCACCGCCTGGATGCGTAGGACGAACCGCTGCGGATCCACCGGCTTGATGACGTAGTCGTCGGCTCCGGCCTCGAAGAGGGTCATCTCCAGTCCCGGGTCCTGGGACCCCGTGGCGACCACCACCGGAATGTCCGACCCGCTGGCCCTGCGGCGCACCTCCTTGAGTACGTCGAGCCCGTGCATCTTGTGCATCTGGAGATCCAGCGTGATGAGGTCGAAGGGACGCTCGTCGAGGGCGTGGAGCGCCTCCGGCCCGTCGGGTGCTTCGGCCACTTCGAACCCCTTCTGCTCGAGTACCCTGCGGAAGACGAAACGTGTGTCGGCGTCGTCATCCACCACCAGAACGCGTGGGCCGGCCGGTCCCACCGCCGTCGTCGGCTCCGGTTGGTCCCCCGAGTCCCGGTACATGCGGCGGATCGCCTCGTCCACCGCGTCGGGGGGCGCGACCACGAATCGGACGTTCCGGCCGGCCAGGGCCGCCACTTCCTGCTCCACGTCCAGTCGTGAGGGATCCGAGGAGGCCACGGTGAGCGTGTGGTCCGAATACCGCACCGGGACGATGCGCAGGCGGCGGGCCACGGGTCCCGGCAGGATCCGCGGTGCCAGGTTGTCGTCGTCGGGGCCGAGGGCGACCGCTTTCATGCCATAATGTCCGGCCACCAGGGTCGCCAACTCGTCTCCCGATATCCCGGCGGCGTCACATACCGCCTTCCAGGCCGCGGGCATATCGACGTCGGACGGGATGTCCAGTTCCCTGCTGCCGTGCAGCCCCGCCTCCCGGGCGACGACGACCAACCAGTGTTGCACCACGGGCTCGGATCCCATGAGCCTATCTCTCCCGGAGCATCAGTGATATTCGTTGCTCTAGTGTGGCCTTTCGGAAGCGCTTCGACCGTGCGGCCGGCTCGCGAACTCCTCGTCCACCAGGGTAGTTTGGTGCTGGCGAAGCCGCGCCGCTACCCCGATACTCCTGGCCATGAAGATTTCCTACCTGGATGGGACACGCTTCCGGCGGTCATTGCTGGCGGCGTGTGAATATGCCCAGAAGCAACAGGGCGAGCTGAACCGCATCAACGTATTCCCGGTGCCCGACGGCGACACGGGAACCAATCTGGCCATGACGGTCCGCGCCATCGCGGACCATCTACGCGGGAATAGCGACCGTTCGCTGAGTGCCGTGGCGCGGGAGGCGGCGCAGGCGGCGGTCATGGGCGCCCGCGGGAACTGCGGGATGATGCTGTCGCACTTCCTCCTGGGTTTCGCCGACGACGTGCGGGATTCGCGGCGGGTGGACCCGAAACGGTTCGGGCGCGCACTCATGGCCGGGGTGGAGAACCTCCACCGCTCGCTGGAGCGCCCGGTCGAAGGTACGATCCTGACCGTGATGAGGGATACGGCCACGGCCGCCACGTCCTGCACTCTGGGAGACTTCGCTCCCCTGGTGGCACACCTGGTCCAGGAAGCACGATCGTCGTTGGATCGGACCCCCCAACTGCTCCCCGTCCTCGCGGAGATGGGCGTGGTGGACGCCGGCGCCAAGGGATTCGTGAGCCTCCTCGACGGCGTGCACCTGTACATGGAGGAGGGCGGGGACGCGGTGGCCCGCTCCCCGGAATCCGAGCGGGGTGAGGAGGACGTGCTTTCCGCCGCGGCGCGGGTGGAGTATCCCCAGGCCGCGGAGACCTTCCGCTACTGCACGGAGGCACTGGTCCGCGGGGAGGCCCTCCCCGACCAGGTGACGGTCCGGGGCGTGCTGCGTGACTGGGGTGATTCGCTCATCGTGATCCGGTCCGAAGACGTACTCAAGATCCACGTCCACACCGATGATCCCGACCGCGTGTTCGCCTATCTCCGTGGAGTGGGCCGCCTGGTGACGCACAAGGCCGAGGACATGGAGGTGCAACACCGGGCCGTGTCGCGCTCCGCGCAGGGTCACGTGACCCTGGCCAGACGGCCGGTCGTGGTGGTTACCGACAGCGCCGCGGATCTCCCCGAGGAAGTGGTGCGTGCCCATGGGATCCATGTGGTCCCCCTCGTCATGGTCCACGGCGACCGCAGCTTCAAGGACGGGATCGACATCAAGGCCGAGGATTTCCACCGCATCCTCGCCGAAGACGCGCCGCTCCCCACCACCTCCCAGCCCTCGCCGGCCGATTTTCTGGCCACGTTCGGCCGGGCCTCCGAAGAAGGAGAGGCCATCGTGGCGGTCATCCTGGGATCGGGGCTGTCCGGGACGGTGAGGTCCGCCGCCGCGGCAGCTACCCGGGTGGACGGGTCCGCCGTGTCCCTCGTGGATTCCCAGGGGGCCTCCCTTCTCACCGGGTTGCTCGCTCTCAAGGCGTGCGAGCTCGCCGAGTCGGGGCGGACGCCGTCGGAGATCGTCGAGGAGTTGACGGAGATCCGTTCCCGATCCGGGATCGTCTTCACCGTGGATACCTTCGATCGCCTGGTGGCGTCTGGTCGGGTGAGCACGAGGAAGGCGATCCTCGGCTCTCTCATCGCTCTCAAGCCCATCCTGCGACTGGACGAGGCGGGCCGGGTCGTTCCCGTCCGGAAGGCCATGGGACGAGCGCGGGCCCGCAGGGCGCTCTTCGGATACCTCGACGAGAGCATCCCGGAGGGATCCCGCGTCCGGTTCGGCGTGATCCACGTCGGGGTGCCCGAGGTGGCGGTCGACGTGGCCGCGGAACTCCGGTCGCGCTACGGCGACGATGTGGAGATCCTGATCAGTCCGGCGACTCCCGTGATCTCGACGCATCTCGGGATCGGGGCCTGGGGCGTAGCCTACATGGTGGAGGACTGATCGGTGCCGGACGCATCGAGGGCGCGATGGCCGCGCGTCTACTCGTTGCGCGACTTCTGACGCCCCATCACGAGGATGTCGTACGTGGCCCTCTGGGGGGCGCTCAACTCCGACGGAAGACCCACCAGGAGGGCTCTCCCGCCGGACTGGTCGGGAAGGTGCAGCACCAGTCGCGCGGGGTCATACGGGTGGGCGTACGGATGGGCCAATCCGGTGGCGTCGATCTCCACGGTCCGACCGGGCGCCACCAGTGACGCCAGGTGTCGCCCGTACTCCGTCCAGGCCACCAGGGGATCCTCCCGTCCTTCCGCCACGGTCGGGATGAGCGTATCCCGATAGTAGGCGACCGCTTCGGCATACCGGTCCACATCGAGTTGCTTGAGCTCACGCAGCCGCTCCCGGTAGAACTCGCGGGGGTCCCGCGCTCCGGACGCGGCGAGCGCGTCGTCGAGGCGCCGGTCCGCTTCGGCGGTCAGGTCTGTGGACATTCGCCGGCGTGCCTCCCGGGTTCGCGATCCGGATGCATAAGGTGGGGCCTCTCCGTGGAGCCCACCGGAAGGTCGTGGGCGGTGGAGAGAGCGTCAACGGTGGTGGTGACGCGGGTTCTGGCATAGCTTTCGTTCAGGCCCTCCCCGGAACCGGCGCACCCCATGCACCCCCCGTCCTTCGGTAGCCCCCATCCCGCTCCCTCCCCCGCGGAGTACCTACCCCTGTCGTGGGAGATGTTCGGGGAGTTGTGTCGCGCCCTCGCGCTCAAGGTGGCCCGCCAATACGACCCGGATCTCGTGGTGGGGATCGCTCGCGCCGGTGCGATTCCCGGCGCCGTGGTGGCATCCATCCTCGGCGTGGATTTCTACTCCATGAGGATCTCGAGGAAGGAAGGGGACGAGGTCGTTCGGGAACGGCCGGCGATCCTGTCGGCGGCTCCGCCTCAGGCGGCGGGGATGCGTGTCCTCATCGTCGACGAGATCGCCACCTCGGGCGACACGATGAGGCTGGCCCTGGCGGCCGTGCGTGACGTTCGCCCGGCCGAGGTCCGCACCGCCACGAGCTTTGCGCGGGTGCGGGGGTACAAGCCCGACTTCGCGGCTCTGGAGACGGACGCCACCGTGATCTTCCCGTGGGATCAGAAGATCTTCGACGGCGGTGAACTCGTGGTGAACCCGCGGTACAAGGACGTACTCGAGGACTAGGGAAGGGCCGGCCGGCTCTGCCGGGGCCTCAACCTCCCTGCGCCATGGAGTCCAGGAAGTCCTTGTTGTTGGTGGTGCGCTTCATGCGGGTGAGGAGGAACTCGATGGCTTCGGTGGGCGGCATGTCCGAAAGGAAGTTCCTCAGGAGATAGACGCGGTTGAGCTCGGTGTCGGAGAGGAGGAGCTCCTCCTTCCTGGTGGACGATCGATTGAGGTCGATGGCGGGGAAGATCCTCTTGTCGGCGATGTGGCGGTCGAGGATCAACTCCATGTTGCCGGTGCCCTTGAACTCTTCGAAGATGACCTCGTCCATCCGGCTCCCGGTCTCGATGAGGGCCGTGGCGATGATGGTCAGTGACCCGCCTTCTTCGATGTTCCGAGCCGCGCCGAAGAACCTCTTCGGCTTGTGCAGGGCGTTGGCGTCCACGCCACCGGAGAGGATCTTCCCGGAGTGGGGCACGGTCACGTTGTAGGCCCGGGCCAGGCGGGTGATGGAGTCCAGGAGGATGACGACGTCCTTCCCCTGCTCCACGAGCCGCTTTGCCTTCTCCATGACCATCTCGGCCACCTGGGTATGACGCTCGGCGGGTTCGTCGAACGTGGAGGAGATCACCTCGGCGTCCACGTGCTCCTGCATGTCCGTGACCTCCTCGGGCCGCTCGTCGATGAGGAGGACGATGAGGTGGACGTCCGGGTGGTTTTCCGAGATGGAGTTGGCGATCTGCTGCAGGATCGTGGTCTTCCCCGCCTTGGGAGGGGATACGATCAGCCCCCGTTGCCCTTTCCCGATGGGAGCGATGAGGTCCATGACCCGCATGGCCAGGTGAGCCTCGTCGGCCTCCAGGCGCAGACGACACTCCGGGTACCGCGGCCGCAGGTTGTCGAACGCCACCCGGTGTTGCACCGCCTCGGGTGACGCGCCGTTGAGGCTCTCCACCTTGAGAAGGGCCAGGTACCGTTCCCCTTCCTTCGGCGGTCGGACCTGCCCCACCACGGTGTCTCCCGTGCGGAGATCGAAGCGTTTGATCTGTGACGGGCTGACGTAGATGTCGTCGGGGCCGTAGAGGTAGTTCCAGTCCTGTGAGCGGAGGAATCCGTATCCCTCGGGGAGGATCTCCAGCACCCCTTCACCGCGCAGCACCACCTCGGCCTCCAGCAGATGCTGCTCGATCTTGAAGATCAGGTCCTGTTTCTTCAGGCCGGTGTACCCGGTGAGGTTCAACTCCTGGGCAAGCTCCTGAAGCTGGGCCACGGTCTTGCTCTTCAGTTCGGCGATGTTCAAGGGAGGCTCCGCTGTAACGTCCGGTCTCGCGGCGGGAGTGTCGAGGCGACGTGATGGAAGATGGTGGTGAGAAGCACCGTGGACGAACGTGGTGTGGTGCCCGAGCGTGATGCAGTGCCCGCAACCGTTTGGGGGGCCCGGAATGGGAACGGTCGCGGAACGGAATCTGAGACGATCTTGTGATACTGAGTCTTCCCACGCTAACCCTGAGCAACACCCGTTGCAAGGAGAACGCGGCGGCTCGATTCACGCAGGGAACCATATGTGCCGAAGTCCTACCGGTGGGTGGGACGAATTCCTACAAATCGGGATGGGGATCGGTGTAATTGGACGAAATGTTCGAGCCTGACCGATCTCAAATCCGGAAAATTCCATTTCAGAAATGATGGCACGCGAGAGGCGAATGCTCCGAAATGCGTTGTGGGACAACCCGATTCACTTCCTGCGGCGGAGGAGTCGAGTCCGAAGAAAACTGAGAACTTGACATTCCGGTCCAGGAATGGAAACATTCGTTTACCGAAAAATCGGACATTCACCGCGGTGCGGAGGACTCATCGTGGCACGGCACAACCGCGACGGCCATGGCGCAGACCAGCGTGGGTTCACGTATTGTGTGAGCTATCAGCCGGATTGGCTCCGCCACGTGAAGGTGACACGCGACCTGGAGAACGGCCGCCAATCCACCAAGACTCTCTTTCGCAATCCGCTCCATGGTTGCGAAGCCGAGCCCGGCGAAAGGGTCCGCACGAAGATCACCTCGCCGGACCAGGGATTGGACTTCGAGGTCGCCGTGATCGATCCGCGATCTTCCGTTACCCGCATCAGTGTATCCTGCGAGGTCCCGTCCGCCGATGGGCGACGCAGGGAGACGGTGGAGTTCACCCTGGAGGGCGACTCGCGGCCGGTCCGTCGCTGAACGAGCGGGGTCCACCGGGCGTGGTGTACTCCGTCCCATGGGTGTTACCCTTCCTCTATGACCGAGTTCGTCACACAGTCCATCCGCTCGGTGGGCGGTGCCGCGGTCGGGGCCGTTTCCACGGTGGGTCGGGCAGGGTACCTCGCGGCGGGAGCCGTACGAGCACTGCGTAAGACCGACATCTGGACACCCCACCTCATCCCGCAGATGGCGCGCATCGGGGTGGAGTCGGTTCCCATCGCCCTCTTCATCGCCGCCTTCACCGGGGTGGTGCTCGCCTTGCAGTCCTCGTACACGTTCACCGACTCCGTGCCCGTGTACTTCGTGGGGGCCCTGGTGGGAAAGACCATGGTCCTCGAGTTGGGTCCGGTACTCACGGGGTTGGCGCTCTCGGGACGGGTGGGCGCGAATATCGCGGCGGAGCTGGGAACCATGAGGGTGACCGAACAGGTGGATGCCCTGGAGACCCTCGCCTACGACCCGGTCGCGTATCTCGTCGTGCCGCGCGTGCTGGCCGGTGCGGCCATGTTTCCCGTGGTCGTGATCCTGGCCGACGCCCTGGGGATCGCAGCCGGGTGGGTCACTTCACTCGCCTTGCTGGACCTCTCGTCGGAGGAGTTCACGAAAGGGCTCCGTCTCTTCTTCGAGTCCTTCGACGTTCTGTTCGGGGCCATCAAGGCGTTCAGCTTCGGGATCACGGTGACGAGCGTCGGGTGCTTCTTCGGATTCCACGCCACGGGTGGCGCGGAGGGCGTGGGCCGGGCCGCCACCCGGGCCGTGGTGGTGAGCAGCATGATCCTCCTCGTCCTCGACGCCTTCTGGGCCGCGGTGCTGCTGCAATGAGCATCGACTTCCACGACGTGCACAAGTCGTTCGGGTCCAAGGAGATCCTCAAGGGCTTCACGCTCTCCGTCCGTGATGGGGAGACGCTCTCCATCATCGGGCAGTCGGGGGTCGGGAAGTCGGTGGCGCTCAAGCATATCGTGGGACTCCTTCGCCCCGACCGCGGTGAGATCTGGATGGATGGAGAGAACGTGGGGCGGCAGTCCGAGGAGACTCTCTATGCGCTTCGTCGCCAGGTGGGGTACGTGTTCCAGTTCGCCGCCTTGTTCGACTCCATGACGATCGCGGACAACGTCGCCATGGGCCTGCGCCGGATGGGGGAAATGGACGAGGAAGCGATCGCGGCACGCGTGGCGGAATGCCTGGCCATGGTGGAACTGGACGGGTACGGGCGACGGTATC
Organism: Gemmatimonadota bacterium; assembly: GCA_029879725.1. Taxonomy (GTDB): domain Bacteria; phylum Gemmatimonadota; class Gemmatimonadetes; order Longimicrobiales; family Gaopeijiaceae; genus JAOUPR01. Next base: position 13,721 of record JAOUPR010000076.1, read on the forward strand.
CTGCCGAGCTGTCCGGGGGGCAGAAGAAGCGGGCGGGGGTCGCCCGGGCCATCGCGGCGCGCCCGAAGTACATTCTGTACGATGAGCCCACCACCGGCCTCGACCCCGTGACCACCACCATCATCGACGAACTCGTGATCCGTACGTCTGAGGAGCTCGGAGTCACCGGCGTGGTGGTCACCCACGACATGACCAGCGCCTACCGGATATCCGATCGGATCGCCATGCTCTACGAGGGGCGCATACGCTTCGTGGGCTCGCCGGAGGAGGTGCGCGCTTGCGCGGACCCGGTGGTGAAGGGATTCATCGAGGGGAGGCCAGACCTCATGGAGAGAGTGACGTGAAGGAGGGGAAGGAGTTCCTCGTCGGTGTGGTCATCGTGGCCGGCATCACCGTGGCCCTGGTGGGGACGCTGTGGCTCAAGGGGTCCAACTGGGGCCGTCCCACCGTGCGTGTGGAGGTGTTGGTCCAGGACGTGGCCCAACTTTCGGAAGGAAACCCCGTGAAGTTCCGCGGCGTGTCCATCGGGAGGGTATCGTCCATCGCGGTGGAGCCGTCCGGGCTGGCCGTCCGTATCGTCCTGGAGCTGGATCCCGAAGTGATTCTCCCGGCTTCGGCGGCCGTGGTACTGGGTCCGGAGTCTCTCTTCGGATCGTGGCAGGTGGATATCGTGCAGCCGGAGTTCTATCCTGGATTTCCCTTCATGGACGTGCCCGCGGGAGAGGTGGAGCGTGGCGTGCGGGTGCTCGGAGGATACGCGCTCCCCGAGTTGTCCCGGCTCACCGCGTCGGCGGAGCAGATCTCCGCCAACCTGGCGGAGCTCTCGGCTCGCTTCGAGGTTGCGTTCAGCCAGGAGACCGCGGACCATCTGGCCCGTGCCATCACCAACCTTTCCGACGTGAGCGAGCAGATCCGCGATCTCGTGGCCCAGCAGGCCGAGATCGCGGGGAGCGTCACGGCTCGTGCGGACAGCGCCCTGACCCAGATCGAGGCCGCGTCCCGCGTGGCCCGGAGGTCGTTCGAGAGGATCGAGGGAATCCTCACCGACGCCCAGATGGACTCCATCGTCATCAACGTCCGCCTCGCGTCGGGAAACATCGAACGGATCGCCGGTGGGCTGGCCAACTCGTCCGACGACCTCACCCGCACCCTGGCCCGCGCCGATACGGCGTTCGCCCGCATCGACCGGATCACGGCGGGGATCGAGGCCGGTGAAGGGTCGCTGGGACGCCTCTTCGCCGACAGCACCCTGGCGGTGCGGGCGGAGGGCGCGCTGGGTCAGCTGGATCTCCTCCTTCAGGACCTGAGGGAGAATCCCCGCCGGTACATCCGGCTCTCGGTCTTCTGAGGGTGCCCACCCGGGGCACGTGAGTGGGGGCCGGTACGCCACCGACACCTGGATTCCTGAACGAAGAGAGGTCTGTATGGAGCGAGACGCGAGCGGGGTCTGGAACATCGTGCAGGGGGTGGCCGTGGCGTTGGTGCTGGCGGCCTTCCTCTGGGCGCTCGGGGGGCTCCTCACGCCTCTCGTCCTCTTCTTCGTGCTGTGGGCCGTCATGCTTCCCTTCCGCGGGGCGCCGGGGCACGGTGTGCTCCTCGCGGTGGCCGCCCTCCTCACGCTGGTGTGGACCCTCGCGACCACGGGTTCGCTCCTCGCTCCCTTCGTTCTGGCGTCGGTGCTCGCGTACATCCTCGACCCGCTCGTGGACGTGGTCGAGCGGAGGCGGGTACCGCGCGGTGTGGCCATCGTGTCGCTCACCCTTCCCGCCGTGGGCGCGCTGGCGGCCTTCGTGTTCCTGGTTCTTCCGGGCGCGGTGGCCGAAGTCGGCGACGTCCTGGAGCAGGCTCCGGTGTTCTTCGAGAGGATCGCCACGTGGGTGGAGGGGGCCCGGGACTTCCTCCTCGGGATCGACCTCCCGCTGGTGAAGGAGGAGGCCATCGTGGACCGACTGCGCGCCGTGGATTCCGAGGCCGTGGTGGCCTTTCTCCAGGAGCGTCAGGACGCGCTCATCGAGTGGCTTTGGAAGGCGGTGCTGGGCGTGGGGCGGGGTCTGGGTTCGATGGTGGGGATCGTGGGATACGTCGTGCTCACGCCCGTCCTCACCTTCTACCTGCTGAGGGACTGGGACCGGATCACGGCCAGCATGAAGGACCTGATCCCCCTGGATCGCCGTGGCGACGTGGTTTCGTTCACGGCCGACTTCGACGCTCTCCTGTCCCGGTACCTCCGCGGGCAATTCACCGTGGCCGTGGTGATCGGCGTCATCACCGGGGTGGGCCTGGCCGTGGTGCGCTTCCCCCACGCCGCCACCCTCGGACTCATCGTGGCGGTCTTCTCCGTAGTGCCCTACCTCGGGCTGCTCCTGAGCCTCCTCCCGGCGGTGTTCATCGCCCTGGTGAGCGGGAGCGTGGGGGTATCGCTCCTGAAGGTGGCCGTGGTCTACGGTGTGGCGCAGGGGCTGGAGGGCGCCGTGGTGAGCCCGCGGATCGTGGGTGAGTCGGTGGGGCTGCACCCGGTGTGGCTCCTCCTGGCCCTCGCCATGGGAGGGTTCTTCTTCGGGTTCGTGGGGCTGCTCATCGCGGTTCCGGTGGCGGTGGGGTTCAAGCTGGTCATCGTTCGCGGGATGACCCGGTACAGGACGTCGGAATTCTACCTGGGTTCTCGGGCGTGACGTCTGTTGGACCCCCTCGACGGACCGATTACACTATGTGACCCGTGACCTTCCAGAGGATCCGATGGACGACACCATTCGCGATATCACCATAATCGGCGGTGGCCCGACCGGGCTCTTCGCCGCCTTCTATGCCGGGATGAGGGGGAAGTCCACCCGCATCATCGACTCCCTTCCCGAGTTGGGCGGGCAACTCACCGCGCTCTACCCGGAGAAGGACGTCTTCGACGTAGGAGGCTTTCCCCGGGTGCTCGCCAAGGACCTGGCGAAGAATCTGTCCGAGCAGGCGCTCCAGTTCGACCCGGAGGTGATCCTCGACGAGCAGGTCCGCACGGTGGAGTGGCGGGAGGACCATTTTCTCCTCACGTGTCGTGGCGGCGAGTACCGCACACGGGCTCTGGTGGTGGCCGGAGGGAAGGGTGCGTTCGACCCCATGAAGCTCGAGGTGCCCGGCTACGACGAGTTCCTTCACCGGGGGGTGGAGTACGCGGTGAAGGATCCCGCCGGATACGCCGGAAAGAAGGTGGTCGTGGTCGGTGGCGGGGATTCCGCCCTGGACTGGGCGCTGATCCTCAAGGACCACGCGGAGAGGTTGACGCTGGTGCATCGACGGGACGGATGGCGGGCCCACGAGGCCACCATCCGGCTGCTCGACGAAGCCGTGTCCGCCGGCGAGATCGATCTCCGGACCTTCCACGAGGTCCGGGAGATCCGGGGGAGCGACGTCGTGGGTGAGGTCACGATCTTCGACAACCGCACCGATGAGGACACGGTGTTGGAGGCCGACGTGGTGCTCACCTTTCTCGGGTTCAAGCCCGACCTGGGCCCCATCAAGAACTGGGGGCTCGAGGTCGAGAAGAACCGCATCAAGGTGGACGCGCTCATGGCCACCAACGTTCCCGGGATCTATGCCGCCGGCGACGTGGTGGACTACCTGGGCAAACTCGACCTCATCGCCACGGGGTTCGCCGAGGCCGCCGTGGCCGTGAACAACGCCGTGCACTTCGTGGATCCCGACGCGAGGGTCAATCCGGGCCATTCCACGAACATGAAGGTGTTCAAATAGATCCATTGCAGAGAGAGAGGACCAGGTCATGTCGGACACTACGACGCGCGATCGCGAAACCGTCGTCATCATAGGCTCGGGGCCGGCGGGATGGACCGCGGCCATCTACGCGGCCAGGGCTCAGCTGGACCCGCTCGTATTCGAGGGCGCGGGCAGCCGGACCATGATCCCCGGCGGCCAGTTGATGTTCACCACCGAGGTGGAGAACTACCCCGGCTTCCGTGAGGGCGTGACCGGACAGGATCTCATGATGGAGATGCGGGCTCAGGCGGAGCGTTTCGGTACGCGGATCGTGACGGAGGACATCGTCGAGGTGGACTTCGGGCAGCGCCCCTTCCTTCTCCGTTCCAGCCGGGGCAAGGAAGTGAAGGCGGACTCCGTCATCGTCGCCACCGGCGCCAACGCCCGTTGGATCGGAGTGCCCAACGAGGAGCGCCTCGCCCAGTCCGGAGGTGGGGTGAGCGCGTGCGCGGTCTGCGACGGCGCGCTCCCGCATTTCCGCAACGCCGTGCTCGCCGTGGTGGGAGGCGGAGACTCCGCCATGGAAGACGCCCTCTACCTCACCAAGTTCGCCCGCGAGGTCATCCTGATCCATCGTCGGGACGAGTTCCGGGCCTCGAAGATCATGGTCGATCGGGCGCTGGCCAACGACAAGATCAAGGTGATGTGGAACACGGTGGTCACCGAGGTGGTGGGCGATGACGTGATCACGGGGTTGAAGCTCGAGGACACCGTGACCGGCGAGGCTCGTTCCATCGAGGTGCAAGGGCTCTTCGTGGCCATCGGGCATTCGCCCAATACGGCCTTCCTGAACGATCAGGTCGAATTGAAGGAGAACGGCTACGTCGCGACGCCGGGGTCGTGGCGTACCGCCACGTCGGTGCCGGGCGTGTTCGCCGCCGGGGACGTGATGGACGACTACTTCCGACAGGCCATCACGGCCGCGGGCACGGGGTGCATGGCCGCGCTGGAAGCGGAGCGGTGGTTGGCCCACGGCGGGGTGGAGGAATCGGCCGGCGCGGGGGTGGGCACCGCTTCGTGACGCGGTTTCCCTTCCGGAGGGCTCGCCAAGGTCAGGAGTCGGGGGTGGGCGGTCCGGAGGGCCCCAGGAGCCGCCCGCCGTCCACCGCGAGGATCTGGCCGGTCACGTAGCGCGCCTCCGCCAGGTAGAGAACCGCCTGAGCCACGTCGTCCGGCGTGCCCAACCGCTGCAGGGGCGTGCGGACACGGAGGGCCTCGAGGCGCTCGGGTGGATATCCGTCGGGCGGGAGGACCGCGCCGGGAGCGACGGCGTTCACCCGTACCCGGGGCGCCAGGGCCCGCGCCTGGACCCGTGTGAGGTGGGCCAGCGCCGCCTTCGACACGGCGTGATGGGGATACTCGGTCCACGGTTGGAATGCCGAGAGATCCAGGATGTTCACCACGGATCCTTCGTCCACGCGTAGGAGGTGGGCGGCGGCGCCCACCAGGAGGTGGGGTGCCCGGAGGTTGACGTCCATGACGGAATCCCACTCCGTGGCACCCACGTCCGTGAGGTCCGCGGCATGGAAGGTGGACGCACTGTTCACCAGGAGGTCCAGCCGGGAATACACCGTCTGGACCCGGTCGATGATTCCCGCGGGTGTGTCGGGTCTGGAGAGGTCCCCCTTGAGGACGACGCACCGCCGCCCCATTTCCCTCACTTCCTCGGCGAGGGCCAGGGCGGCGTCCGCCGACGTGTGATGATGAACGGCCAGGTCGTAGTCGGCCGCTGCGAGCGCCAGCGAAAGGTGGCGTCCCAGGCGGGTCGCTCCTCCGGTGACCAGCGCAACGCGGTCGTCGAATCGGGAGCCCATCGCCACACTCCTGGTGAATCAGTGGTAGGTTTCGGGGAGACCAACATATCACTGGAGGTGCCCATGCCGGATCTCACCGGAAAAGTCGCCATCGTATCGGGGTCCACCAAGGGGATCGGGCTGGCCGTGGCCGAGCACCTCGTCCGGGCCGGATGCAGCGTCGTGATCAGCGGACGGAGCAGGGAAGGGGTACGATCCACGGTCGAGCGTATCGAGCCGTACGCCGCCGGCACCGTGATGGGGCTGCCCTGTGACGTTCGTCGTCCCGACGAGTGCCAGGTGTTGGTGGAGAGGGCCGTGGATGGCCTCGGGCGCCTCGACATCCTGGTGAACAACGCGGGTCTCGGGATCTTTCGCCCCATCACCGAACTCGGCATCGAGGAGTTCCAGGCCCAGGTAGAGACGAACCTGAACGGAGTGTTCTACCTGTCGCGGTCGGCGATACCCCACCTCGCAGACACGGGAGACGGGTGGATCATCAACGTCGGATCGCTGGCCAGCCGCAACGCCTTCGCCGGCGGCACGGGCTACAACGCCAGCAAGTTCGGTCTTCTGGGGCTCACCGAGGCCACCATGCTCGACGTGCGAGACCGGAACATCCGGGTGAGCATCGTCATGCCCGGGAGCGTGAATACCGCGTTCTGGGAACGGGAGCAGGTGCCCGAGCGCACGTGGCGGTTGGAGGCCGACGACTGCGCGCTGGCCGTGATGCAACTCCTGGACTACCCTCCCGAGGCACACGTCAGCCGCATCGAGATGCGGCCCAGCCGGCCGCCCGCGAAATAACCGCCGGGAGGGGGTGACCACCCTCGAGGGGGACGTAGGCAGGGTCCTCGCCGCTCCGCCGTCAACGACGTCGAGGCCGTCGGGCTTCCCGTCCTCCATCGCGTACCCTCCTCTTCCGGGGGAGCCGTGGAGAGCGGTATCCCCCATGTCCAGCAGCGTCCCGTCGATCCGTCTTTACCCCGGAGGGAAGCTGGGTAGATTCCGGAAACGCAACCTTTCCGAGGAACTCCCATGGCTGACGGATATCGCATAGAAAAGGACTCGCTGGGCGAGATGCA
>JAOUPR010000077.1 GCA_029879725.1 Gemmatimonadota bacterium
GACGGCATTGTCCACTTCCTGGAGATCCACGCCCGTGGAGATGTCGAAGGATGCGTTCTTTGCCATGGCCGTGCCGGGTGTGTTCGGGTTGATGCCGGGGCGCCGCCACCCATTCCGGATGCGCGACGGGAACCATCGAGCCTGACCCTACCCCCGGGATCGCCGCGCGTGCCCCTCCCGGGCGGGGCGATGCGGAGAAGCGACTGGCTCCCCCCCACACGGCGCGTATACGTTGGAGAGGGTGCCGTGCACACCGCATCGCGCCGAAAACACGCACATCGAGACCGGAGTCGTCCATGAAGTGGCCCATCCTCGCCGCAACCGCCCTCGTGGCCGTGGCCGCCTGTTCCGCCGAGGGCGGTGACCAGGCCACCCGCGCCGACACCCTCACGCGTCGTCAGAAGGACAGCATCGTCGCGGAGATGCCCCTTCCGGGCTCCAAGGGCGTGCGCCGGGCCATCGACGCTTCCGATCAACTCCAGGAGCGCGCCGACCGGCTCGACTCCATCGGGTAGCGTCGACGTCCCACCGCGCGCGACGAGGGGTTTCGTCACCCCCCGCGCATCGCGGTGAACTCCGGCTTGGTGTCGGTCAGGATCTCCACGATGGCCGCCCGGTCGCCAACGGACAGGTGGGAGAAGTCGTCACCGGCGTCGACCCCGTCCAGTACCTCACCCAACCGCCGGTAGAACGGCACCTTCACCACCGTGGGGAGAGCGTCGAAGGCGTCCGAGTAGACGAGGAAGCTCAGGGGGTGGCGGAAGAGCCGCCCGTCGAGGTCGAGATCGCGCAAAGACCGTCCCCGGCCGTCGGCGGGCCCCCGGCGCGCGAACTCCGCGGCGAACCCCGACGTGCCCCGCACGGGCCCCGCCACCCGGGCTTCGCGGGTGAAGAGCATCCCCCTCAGGAGTTGCTCCACCGCACCGTCGATACGCACCCGGGTCGCGGGGAGAAGGCCCCCCGGCGGCGCCTCGGCACCGGTGATGCGGAGCGCGCCCTCCTGATCCTCCAGAGCCTCGCGGGCAACCTGTTGCGCCAGGGTGATGAGGTTGTGCGTCCTCGTCTGATGCGCCAGCACCAGGAGCGCCACGATGTCGCTGTGGGGACTCAGGTACGGCGTGGTATCGAACCGCCCGGTCAGCTCGGTTGCGTTCCCCCCGCCGTGCATGTCGATCGCCGTCAGGTACCGCTCGGGATCGGTGACCTCGTGGCTCAGCACGGGAGCCATGGTGTTCCCGGCGTGGCGCGCGGTCCCGTGGGTGCCCGTCACGTACCACCCCCCGAGACGCCCTTCCATGGGCGTCCGATCGGTGGTCGGACCTTCGTGGACCGGGGAGATCACGTACCCCATGCGATCCGTGAGCACCGACCTCATCATCACGCCCGGAACGCCCCCCGTGATGGAACGGGACTCGTGGCACATGAGGCACGTCGAGGTCTCCCTCCGGAAGACGGGCCGATCACTCTCGGCCTGGGCGAGGGTGTAGAACACCGCGCCCTCGTCGGGATCGATGGAGGCCACCTCCACGATGGGGCTTTCCTGAACCCATCCCAGGTACACGTCGTCGTTGAAGTAGACGGCTCTGGGGGTCCACGGCGTGATGAGATTGGTCTGGAGGCTGGTCCGGGAGAAGATCAGACCCTGGGAAGACACGGGGATGGCCAGTTCCCGCAACAACGCCGGGAGATAGCCGTGGGCCGAGTCGAACTCCAGAAAGACCTCGCCCCGGTCGATGCGCTCCTGGAGCCGGGCCACCGGATCGTCCAGATCGGCTTCCCCGGAGACGCGGCTCCCACTCCCACTCCCCGGAACGGCGGGAGGCGCTCCCCCGGCGGGCGGCCCCTCACCCACGGCGGCCGCGCACGCCGCCGCCATCGCCAGCACGATGATCCCCACGGTCCCGAAGCGGGCACTGCGCTCAGATTCCACGTTCCAGATACCAGGCCGGAGAAAGGGGGTCCGGACCGAACCGATTCGGTCCCGGGGTCCCCCGGGCGAAGATCGCACACCTCGTGAAGCCGACAGTGTGGCACGTCGCCACCCGGGTCGCCACCCACTCTTCCCTTCGTGCTCATCCGGTGGTGCTTTCCCGGTGCCCCGTCCACCCCCATCTTGGCTCCGTCAGCCGCGCGTCCCTCACCCCGAAGGATTCGTCCCATGAAGCCTGCGTCCCGTATCGCCGCCCTCGCCCTCGTGTGCGCCGCGCTCTCCACGACGTCCGCGTCCGCACAGACGTTTCCCACCGACGATTCCGTGATCAAGGCCATCTGGTCGGAGGGGATGGAGGAGGGATCGCGCATCGAAGAGCTGGCGCAGGCCCTCCTCGACTCCATCGGGCCGCGCCTGACCGGCACTCCCGGGTTCGAAGAGGCCGCCGAGTGGCTCCTGGCGCGCTACGCCGAGTGGGGAATCGACGCGGAGAAGCAGGTCTACGGAACGTGGACCGGGTGGGAGCGGGGCTTCACCCACATCGACCTGGTGGAGCCACGGCAACGCACCCTGGAAGGGACGATGCTGGCGTGGAGTCCCGGTACCGCCGGCCCCGTGGAAGGGGAGGTCGTGGCGATGCCGCTCTTCTCGAGCCCGGAGGAGTATCGGGCGTGGGTACCGTCGGCGGCGGGAAAGTTCGTGGCGTTCTCCTTTCCCGAGCCGACCTGCCGGGAAGACCGCTCCTGGGAAGACTGGGCCCGCCCCGCGACCGTGGAGCGGATGAAGGCGGACCGGAACAGGGACCGTGAGGCATGGTTCGCGTCCCACCAGCACGTCCGGGCCGGAGGCGGGCCGGCGCTCCTCGAGGAAGCGGGCGCCCTCGGCGTGCTGACCGGGCGCTGGTCCGCCGGGTGGGGCGTGGACAAGATCTTCTCGACCCTCACCGGACGGATTCCGTCCCTCCACCTGAGCTGCGAAGACTACGGGCTGGTGGCGCGACTGGCGGAGCGGGCACAGGGGCCGCGCATCCGGCTGGACGCGCGCTCCACCTTCCTCGGTCAGGTGCCGGCCTTCAACGTTGTGGGCCGCATCCCCGGCAGCGAGCTCCCCGACGAGTACGTGGTCCTGAGCGCCCACCTGGACTCGTGGGACGGAGCCTCCGGAGCCACCGACAACGGAACCGGGACGGCCATGATGCTCGAAGCCATGCGCATCCTGGGGAAGGCGTACCCGAACCCCCGCCGCACCATCCTCGTCGGACACTGGGCCGCGGAGGAGCAGGGTCTCATCGGATCCACCGCCTTCGCCGCCGACAACCCCGAGGTGGTCGACGGACTCCAGGCCGCCTTCAACCAGGACAACGGAACCTGGCGGGTGGAGTATATCCGCATGCAGGGGTTCCTGGGCGCGGGCGAACACTTCGCCCGCTGGTTCCAGCAGATCCCCGGCGAGATGGCCGACTCCATCGACCTGGACATCCCGGGAGTTCCCGAACGGGGCGGGAGCGACCACATGTCCTTCATCTGCAAGCCGGCCCCGGGCTTTCGGCTGCAGTCGAGCTATCCCGACTATCGCCAGTACACCTGGCACACCAACCGGGACACGTTCGACAAGCTCGTGTTCGACGACCTGAAGCACAACGCGACGCTGGCGGCCATGCTGGTGTACCTCGCGTCGGAGGATCCCGAGCGGGTCCAGGTGACCGAGCGGATGCTCGAGGTGGACCCCCGCACCGGAGAGCCTCAGCGCTGGCCCGAGTGCAGCCCGCCGCGCCGGAGCCCCTGAACGAAGGGAGAAGCCTACTCGAGACCTGGGGGCGCGAAGGCCGAAGGGAGGCGCCGCCGGGGCGCGGGCCGGCGTCCTCGGAGCTCGTTCACTCCCGAGTCGGCGTTTCCCGCTTCTCTCCGCTCTGGAGGAGCCGATCGGTGAAGTCCTGGCGCTCCTCCACGAGTTGGAGGCGGCTGTTCAGGGTCTCGACCACGTCGCGCAACTGCCCGACCTCGCGCACGAGACTGCTGTCCTTCTGCTGGGTGTACACCTCCAGGAGGTCCGCCATCCTCTTGGCCAGAGGGCGAAGGATGAGCGTGGCCGCGGTGGTGACGATGAAGACGACCCCAACGACCATCGGCGCGATATGCTCCCAGGCGACTTGCATGACATGTAGCTCCTCGACGGCGTGGTGATGGAACACGGGGGCGTCGATTCACGCCCTCCCGCAGTTCACTCCTCCGGCACGGACTTCTTCTCTCCGCTCTGGAGGAGCCGCTCCATGAAGTCCTGCCGTTCCTCCAGGAGTTGGAGGCGGCTGTTCAGGTTCTCCAGGAGTTCCCGCGTCTGATGCAGACCGCCCTCCAGTCCACGCTCCCGCTCCCGGGCATAGACCTCGAGGAGGTCCCCGAGGCGTCTGGAGAGAGGTCGGAGAAGGATGACGGCTCCGGTGGTGATGATGAACACGAGCGGGACCACCATCATCGCGATGATCTCCAGTTCGACCATGGGACACCCCGGGGTTGTGGATGAGTCGAGGACCTCACGCTCTCCTACGCCCGCCGTTCCGACGGAGTTTCGTCCGGCCGCCTCGGCTCAGTCCTTCAGGATTCTCCTCGGCGGGTCGTCCAGATCGTCGAACTGGCCGTCCTTGACCGCCTTGAGAAACAGGATCACGAATACCGCCGCCAGCCCCACGGCGACGGGAACCAGGAAGACGACGGCGTTCACTCAGTTCTCCATCCTCAGGGCGAGCTCACGTTCGAGGCGGCACACGGCGCCCTCCACCCTCGATGCGCCCCAGATGACCATCGCACTGGAAAGCGGCATGAGCACCGCCGCGACCAGGGGGTTCACGAGGCCGGCGGCGGCGGCCGACACGGCTCCGACGTTGTAGGCCACCGACCGGATCTGGTTCCCGCGGATGGCGCGGTGGCACGCGCGCGCGGCCAGGATCCCCGCGCTCAGGGGAAGGAGCGAACCCGAAGCGAGAATCCCGTCGGCGGCCATGACCGACGACGCGGCGCCGCTCCCCATGGCCACGCCCACGTCGGATCGGGACAGGGCCGGTCCGTCGTTCAGCCCGTCGCCCGCGAAGAGGACGCATGCCCCGGATTCCCGGGACCGCTCGATCCAGGCGGCCTTCTCGCCGGGAGACATGCGCGCCTGTACACGGGCGACACCGGCCTTCCCCGCGATCCGCTGGGCGACCTCCTCGTGGTCCCCGGTCAGGAGAACGACCCGGGTACCGAGGGCGGCGAGCCGGGCCACGGCCTCGCGGGAGTCCCCCCGTATGGCGTCCCCCAGCCGGATGATCCCCTTGTGCCCTCCCCCGTCCTCGAGCACCACCACCCCGGACCCGCCACTCCGGATACGCCAGACCCGTCCGTCCACGACCCCCGAGATACCCACTCCGGCCTCTTCGTCCACCTCTGAGGCGGCGGGAAGAGGAATCCCCCGGGCGACCGCCTCGCGCACGATGGCCAGCGCCACGGGGTGCCGGCTGAACCGCTCCAGCCCCGCCGCGACACGCAGGTCCGCGTCCCCGGCGGAGAGCACGTCCATGGCCCCTTCGGTCACCGTCCCCGTCTTGTCCAAGGCGATGGTGTCCACCCGGGTGAGGTCGAGGAGGGCGTCCGCCGATCTGAAGAGGAGTCCGCGCCGCGCGGCGGCGCCCAACCCGGCGGCCGCGGCCAGCGGCCGGGAGAGCGCCAGCGCGCACGGGCACGCCACCACCAGCACCGCGATGGCGGTGCTCATGGCGGCGGATGCACCCGCGGCGATCCACCACCCCGTGAACGTGGCCGCCGCCACCACCAGCGTGGCCGCAGTGAACCAGGGGGCGATGCGATCCGTGGACGACGGCCGGCTGCCCCGGTCCGCGGCGATGCGCAGTTCCTCGGCCATGCGATGGACCACGGTCTCCTCCGCCGCCTCCGTCACCTCCAGCGTGAAGGATCCGTCCACCACGACGGTCCCGGCCCACACCCGCTCGCCCGGCGCCACCGTCTGCGGCTCGGACTCCCCGGTGAGGAGCGCTACCCGAAGCGTCGCCCTCCCCTCCGTGACCACGCCGTCGGCGGGGAGTTCCTCACCCGCGCCCACGGCGACCCGGTCGCCGGCGGCGAGGGAATCCGAGCGCACCGTGTCCACCCTGTCACCGGAGATCCGGCGCGCCGTGGTCGGCACGGTGGCGGCAAGGGTCACCGCGGCTTCGGCGGCGCGCCGGCGACCACGGGCCTCCAGTACCCGCCCGGCCAGGAGGAGCGCCACCAGCATGGTGAGGGAGTCGAGGTAGGTGTCGAATCCCAGGAGGGTTCCAGCCACACCCTGGGCGTACAGCACCGCCACGGCCAGGGCGATGGGAACGTCCATATGAAGCACGCGGGCGCGAAGCCCCGCCACCGCTCCGGCGAAGAACGGCGACGCGGACCACAACGCCACCGGGGTGGACAACACGAGCGAGGCCCAGCGAAAGAGGGCGGCGAAGCGCTCCTCCATGGAACCCGTCCACCCCGCGTAGAGGGCGGCGCTGAACAGCATGACGTTGGCGGCGGCGAAGGTGGCCACGCCCAGGCGCAGGAGAAGCTCCCGATCGGGAGCGGACTCTTCGCCGAGCAGGCGGGGCCGATAGCCCAGCGCCGCGATACGGCCGGCCAACTCCGGCAGGCCCACCTTCCCCGGATCCCATTTCAGGGTGGCCCGGCCGGTGGCGTAGCTGATGGTGGCTCCCTCCACTCCCGCCGTGCGTTGCAGGAGGTTCTCCGTGACCCACACGCACGAGGCGCACCGCAGACCGTCCACCGCCAGTCGGATGGTGCACAACCCGTCGGGGCCCTCGTCCACGGGGAGTTGATCCCAGCCTCCGGAGAGGGGTTCGGGTCTGGGAGCCGTGGACTCGCGGTCCTGGTAGTAGTCCTCCAGGCCGGCCCCGCGGATGATGGCCGACGCCATCTCGCACCCGGCGCAACAGAACGTGTCCGAACTCCCCTCGACGGCGGTCCCGCAGTGGGGACAGCGGGCCACTTCCACACCCGGGCTGCCTGTCCGGGAGGAGCCGTCGGACATGGCCGGGAGATCCCCCATGGAGACCTACCGCTCCCCGGACTCGTACGACTCGACCACCTCGTCCGCCCCGGACACGGCGATGTAGATGAACGCGCCGTTCACCGCCATGACGACCACCATCCCGACGATGATGGCCACGGGCCACACCCAGCTTCCACCGGAAGATGCGCTATTCGGTTCCACCCACCGACACTCCAGTCTTGAACGTGGTCGCCAACCGCAATTCGCCCGCGCTCGAAGTGACGTTCACGTGGAACGGCACCGTCCGCTGCAGGTCGGTCCCGAGAGATACACGCACCACCATGGGGATGGTCCGGCTCTCCGAGCCTTCCAGCGAGACGTCCTGCACCAGGAGCTCGGCTCCCTCGATCCCGTCGATCTCGACGTGGTACGTGACGGCCTCCCGTGCTGCGGCGTTGTTGGAGATCTTGAGGAGAAACGTGTTCCGCACGTATCCGTCCTGGTCGACCTGGAAGAGGGACCCCGGCGCCCGGTTCACCGTGGCCTCGAAAGGGACCCGGGTCATGAGGAGCACCGTGGACGCCACCGTGAGGACGGTGAGGAGCATTCCGTACGTGAGCGTGCGGGGACGAAACGCCCGGTGCTTCTTCCCTCCGTCCGTGGCGATGGAGCTGTACCTCACGAGCGTGGGCTGGTCGAACCGCTCCATGACGCTCTGGCAGGCGTCGATGCACCGCGCACACTGGATGCACTCGAGCTGGAAGCCGTCCCGGATGTCGATTCCCTGCGGGCATACCACCACACACTTCTGGCACCCGATGCACCCTCCCTCGGGGCCCCTCGACTTGTCCCGGGGCTCACCGCGCGGCTCGTCGTAGGAGACCAGGAGCGTCTCGTCGTCGGTGAGGGCACTCTGGAAACGGGCGTAGGGACAGAGGTAGATGCAGAACTGTTCCCGGAACCAGGTGAAGTCGAGGTACCAGAACCCGGTGAGGATGGCCACCAGGGCGTAGGACGCGAAGGAGGCCCGGCCCATCCACAGGGGCCGCGCGCCGGCGAAGATGCTCATCATCGCCATGGCGAGGAGGAAGGAGACCCCCAGGAAGAGGACCCATTTCACCCCCTTCCGCCACGCCTTGTCCCAAGACAATCCCCGTCCGTCACGGCGCTTGCGCTGCGTCCGGTCTCCCTCGATCCACATCTCGATGGGCCGGATCCAGCTCTCCAGGAACACGGTCTGTGGACACGCATATCCACACCAGACCCGTCCGAAGACGGCGGTGAAGAAGAAGAGGGAGAAGGCCAGGAAGAGGAGGAGGAGGACCAGGAAGATCGTATCGGCGGCCGTGAAGACCGCGCCGACCAGGTGGACCTCACGACGAGGCAAGTCCACGAGCAGGAGGGGAAACCCCTTCACGGTGACCCAGGGTGCCACGAAGAGCGCGAGGTGGAGCGCCAGGAACGTGCCGCGCCTCAAGCGCATGAACGCCCCCTGGATGGACTGGGGATACACCCACTCCCGGGTCCCCGACATCCCCAGGATCCTGGCCACCGCCATGACTACGCTCCCTCTCTGTGCCGGCGGAGGACCCCGGGAGTCGGCCGGTCGCCGACTCCCGGGGCCCGGATTCCGGACCGGCGGATCCATCCCGTCAGGCCGAGGGCGCCCCGGCCGCTACGATGTCTTCGATGGAGCGTCCGGTGGCCTCCGAGTGCTTGGACATCACGTACGCGCCCACCTGATTGATCTGCTCCGGGCTGAGAATGCCCCCCCAGGGAACCATCCCCTTGTCCGGCACTCCCTCGGTGATGGTCCGCAGGATGTCCGCGGCCTGTCCGCCGTGGACCCACTCCTCGTCCAGGAAGGAAGGCCCGATCCCTCCGGAGAGGTCCGCGCTGTGACAGGCCACGCAGTACTGGGTGAAGATGGCCTCGCCGGCCGTCACCGCTTCGGCGGTCACCGCGAACTCGCTCAGTGCCGCCGCCATGGCCTCGGCCTGCGTAGGCCAGCGGGCGTCCGCGGCGGCCATTTCCGCGGCCAACTCGGATTCCTGGGATCGATTCGCGATGAAGTGGTAGTGGATCCCGTAGCCGAAGGCCCAGATGATGGTGAACCAGAACAGACCCAACCACCAGTCCGGAAGCGGGTTGTCGTACTCCTCGATGCCGTCGGACTCGTCGGCGTGCCCGAGGACGCGATTGGTTTCCTTGCTCAATTCTCACCTCCATCCATGAACGGGAGGCGGGCCGCCTCCTCCATCATCTGTCGATGCTTCGGCGTATAGGCATACCACACCCAGGCCAGGAAGCAGGCGATGAACACCAGGGTCATCACACCCATGAGCCACCCGAACTGCACCGATGCGGCGGCTTCACGCAGGAGCGGATTCATGAGTCGCCTCCCTGGTTGGCCAGATGGGCTCGTCCTTCTACCCCGAGACGCTGGAGATACGCCGTGAGCGCCACGATCTCGTCGTCCCACTCCGCGGTGATCCCGGCCGAAGCCAGGTTCTGAACGATGGTCGCGCCCTGGCTCTGCAGGCGACCCGCGACCCACGCTTCATCCGTGGACTCGTAGGGAGTTCCGACCCTGGCCAGCGCCCGCACCGAAGCGGCGATGTCGGCCGGATCGATCTTGGAATCGATGAGCCAGGGGTAGACGGGCATGACGCTCCCCGGCGACGTGGAGCGCGGGTCCCTCATGTGCTCGTAGTGCCACGCGTCGGGATACTTCCCTCCGACACGCTGAAGGTCCGGGCCCAGCCTTCGCGACCCCAGGAGGAAGGGCCGATCGTACTGGTACTCTCCGGCCCGGGTCCACGGGCCGTACCGGAGGATCTCGGCGCGCATGGGCCTGATCATCTGGGAGTGGCACAGATAGCACCCTTCCCTCACGTAGATGTCGCGCCCCGCCACCTCCAGGGGCGTGTAGGGCGTGACCCAATCCACCCGCTCCCAAGACGCCGACGACGAGGCGGTGAACATGGGGATGAGCTCCACGAGTGCCCCTACGGAGATGGCGACGGTGGTCGCCACGGCGAAGACCCCGGCCTTCCTCTCGAAGACCCTCCGATGGAAGCGCCCGTAGCCCGTTTCCGAATCGTGATGGTTGTGGTCCGACATGGTCTACACCCCCTCGACCCGGGCGCCCGCGGGAGCCGAAGGTCCACGAATGGTTTTCCAGAAGTTGATTCCCATCATGACCGCACCCACCAGGTACATGCTGCCACCGACCACCCGTAGCCAGAGGAACGGATTGAGGCGGTGCGTGATGTCCAGGAAGATGGGGTTGGCGAGCCGGCCCGCGTCATCGAGGGCACGCCATTGGAGTCCTTCCATGAGCCCGGCCGCCCACATGGCGACGGTATAGATCACGATTCCGATGGTGGCGAGCCAGAAGTGGTGCGAGGCCCAACTGGGATAAGCCAGTGGACGGTTCCAGATGTTCTGGACCATCCAGTACAGCATCCCGAAGGAGATCATCCCCACCCACCCCAGAGCGCCGGAGTGGACGTGCCCGATCACCCAGTTGGTGTAGTGGGCGAGGCCGTTCACGGCCCGGATGGACATCATGGGCCCTTCGAAGGTGCTCATCCCGTAGAAGCTCACCGCCACCACCATGAACTTCAGGATGGGGTCGGTACGGACCCGGTCCCACGCTCCCTTCAGCGTGAGCAGCCCGTTGAGCATCCCGCCCCACGACGGAGCGATGAGCATGATGCTGAACACCATCCCCAGCGTCTGCGCCCAGTCGGGGAGCGCCGAGTACAGGAGGTGGTGAGGTCCGGCCCAGATGTACAGGAAGACCAGAGCCCAGAAGTGGATGATGGAGAGCCGGTAGCTGTACACCGGCCGGTCCGCCGCCCGGGGGAGGTAGTAGTACATCAACCCCAGGAAGGGCGTGGTGAGGAAGAACCCCACCGCGTTGTGCCCGTACCACCACTGCACCAGGGCATCGGTCAACCCGGCGTAGATGGGATACGACCGGAAGAGGGTGGCCGGGATCACCAGGCTGTTCACGATGTGGAGCACCGCGATGGTGATCACGAAGGACATGTAGAACCAGATGGCCACGTACATGTGCTCGACCTTCCGGATCGCCACGGTAGCGAAGAAGTTCACCGCGAAGACCACCCACACCAGGGTGATGGCCACGTCGATGGGCCAGATCAGCTCGGCGTACTCCTTGGACTGGGTGAGCCCCAGGGGAAGCGTAACCGCCGCCGCGACGATGATGAGCTGCCACCCCCAGAAATGGATACGCGATAGGGTATCGTTCCACATCCGCGTCTTCAGGAGACGCTGCATGGAGTGGTAGATCCCCGTGAAGACCACGTTTCCACCGAAGGCGAAGACCACCGCGTTGGTGTGCAGCGGCCGCAGGCGGCCGAACGTCGTCCAGGGAAGGCCCAGATTCGCCGGCCGCCACGCCAGTTGCAGGGCGATGACGACCCCCACGAGCATCCCCACGATCCCCCACACGACGGTGGCCGTGAAGAACTTCTTCACGATATCCATGTCGTAGTCGGGCCGGGATGCCGGGGTGGCTACTGTACCGGAAGTCGACTGTTCCATAAGGTTTCCTGGTCCGGTTTGCTTGTCTCCGCCTCGGGCGGATGGTGAACACTGGTTCCTTCAGATCCGACGGGGTCGCCCACACCCATGCTCCATTACATCGCGGCCGCCGCGCTGGCCGGCCTGGCGGGCAGTCCGCACTGCATCGGAATGTGCGGCTCCTTCGCGCTGGCGTGCGGAGGGCGGATCAGCGGATCGGCCGCCTGGCACGCCGGCAAGATACTCACGTACGCAACGATGGGCGCCATCGCGGGAGGCGCCGGGAGCGTGGTCCCGGGTCCTGCCTGGGTGGCGTCTCTCTTGTCTGCTCTCTTGATGGTCTGGTTCGCCGCCGCTCTGGCGGGGTTGGTGGCCGCTCCGGCCCTTCGGACACCGGGGCTGGCGACCCTGGCCTCGCGAGTCGCACGGAAGGAGGACATGGCGTCCCGGCTACTCTTCGGCATGGCCAACGGTCTCCTCCCCTGTGGTCTCGTCTACGCCACACTGGGGATCGCCGTGGCCTCGGGCAACCCTCTCGTGGGAGCGGCCTCCATGGCGGCCTTCGGAATGGGTACCATCCCCGCCCTGGCCGCCGTGAGCCTGGGGCTGAGGAAGCTGCTCGACCGGAGCACCCGGGCTCGCCGCCTCACCGCCCTCGTCGTGCTCCTCGCCGGCCTGTGGGCCGTCGCGTCCCGGGGAGGCCTCGTGGCGACCGGAGAAGGGTCACACCACGCTCCGTCGGCACACGAAGTGCCCACCGAACGTCACTGAGAAACAGCCATCCGGAGAAGATGTGTCCCCGGATCTCCCTTCGCTGTCGGGAGGAATTCGGTGGTCGGTGTGGGAGCCCTCCCCACAGAACGGTGACGACGGAATCACGATCCACCCGTGATGGCCTCGACCCGGCGCCGCGTGCTTTCGGCCAGCTCCCCCATGCCGGCCTCCGCGGCCGCCCGGGCGAGCCCCCGAAGTGACGGAACACGGCCGGGCGTCATCTCCAACGAACCCCGGAAGGCGTCCACGGCCTCCTCGGACTCACCGGCCGCCAGAAGCACCTCTCCCAGCAGCTCGTGGGGTGGCTTGAGAGACGCGGGAGGTCCGAACTCGAAGGGAAGCGACTCCTCCAACCCGACCGCCTCGGTGAGGAGCGCCACCGCCCCCTCGACGTTTCCTTCCGTCACGAGGAGGAGGGCATCCAGCTCCATCTGCTGGATCCGCAAGCGAGGGTCGGAGGCGCTCCCGGGCCGAAGTTCCTCCACCAGAAGGCGTCCACCCGTGAGGTCTCCCTCCCGGAGAGCGGCGAAGGCAGTGGCGAAGGTGTACGTGCGGTGCGCCCACGGGTGGTCCGACACGTCGAACGCCCACTGTCGCGCGGCGGGCCAGTCCTCCGTGTCGATAACGTGTCGAGCACGCATCGCGGCGTAGTACACGCGGTCATCAGGGTCGGGATCGGCCTGCGACGCCTGGCATCGATCCATGAGGACGTCGGCCGAATCCTGCGTCTCCGTCATGAGGTATCCGTAGGCCAACCATGACGAGTAGTGCCCGCAACTATTGGGCGCAGCACCGTTTCGCACCCGTGCCGCGTCCTGGACCCGGGTGGCGTTGACGTTCGCCCGGATGACGTCGTCCCACATCCCCATGGCCACGAAGATGTGGGAGGTCATGTGCTGCGCGTGGGCGGCGTCGGGAGCGATGGAGCCGTAGGCTCGGGCGGCGGGAAGTCCCAGCGGTGCGTGAATGGGATCATCGAAGGAGTGGATGATGTAGTGGGCCGCGCCGGGGTGTTCGGGGTTGGCGTCCAGCACGGGCTGCGCCGTGGCCGCGGCGAGCATGTAGTTGCCGAAGTCGCGCTCTCCATCCGTGAGACCCAGGATGGAGAGGGCATAGAATGCCCGTGCTTCCGGATCGTCGGGGTACGCCTCGTGGAGTCGGCGCATGGCCTCCATGTAGCTCCGGTCCCGTTCGGACTTCGACCCCTCCCCGTACAACGCGGACACCGCCTGGAGGTACATGGCCTCCCTTTCCGTGGGCGCATCTCCGGTGAAGCCGGCCAGCACACCCCGCGCCGTGGTACGGTCCTGCTCCTGCCAGAGTGGATGGTTGTACGACATGGCCTCGCCCCAATGGGCGAGGGCGAAGTCGGGATCCTCGGATCGGGCTCTGCGGAAGGCCTCGGCAGCGGGTCCGTACTCGAAGGAGTGGAGGAGAAGCACCCCCTGGAGGAAGTCCTCCTGAGCCTCGGCGGCTCCCGAGTTCGGAAAGTCCACGGAACCGAGTCGGAGGGACTGGGCTTCCGCGTGCGCAGCGAGGAGGAGGGCGAGGACGAGAGGGAGTGCGGCGCGCATGGCAGCCTCGAAAGAGGAGGTGGGAAGGTCCGCCATTATAAGGTCGGGCACTAGAGCCTCCAAGTCGTTCGGCGGACCCCTCCGGGACTGGACGGACCGGTCCCGGAGGGATAATATGTGAATATATCTTCATATGTTCAGTTCAATTCCCGACGACGCCCATGTCCGACTCCGCCCTCTGCGACCTGCACCTCGTCCACGAAGACGCCGTCCATTCCGCCATGAAGGGACGCGCCTCCGACGACGACCTCACCCACCTCGCCGACGTCTTCGGGATGCTGGCCAACCCCGGGCGCCTCCGTATCGTCGAGGCCCTCTCGAGACAGGAACTCTGCGTCTGCGATCTCTCGGCCGTGACCGGGTTGAGCCAGTCGGCGGTGAGCCACCACCTGCGGCACCTGCGGCAGCTCCGGCTCGTGGCCTTCCGCAAGGAGGGCCGGAT
The DNA here is from genome assembly GCA_029879725.1 of Gemmatimonadota bacterium. Classification (GTDB taxonomy): domain Bacteria; phylum Gemmatimonadota; class Gemmatimonadetes; order Longimicrobiales; family Gaopeijiaceae; genus JAOUPR01. The sequence continues at coordinate 14,291 of JAOUPR010000077.1, forward strand.
GGCCTACTACCGCCTGGACGACGCCCACGTGGCCCAGCTCCTCCACACGGGACTGGAGCACATCCGTGAATAGTCCCACGTCGATCCGACTCCGGGTTCCGGAGATGGACTGCCCGAGCTGCGTCGCCAAGATCGAAGGCCACCTGCGCAAGCAGCCGGGGATTCTGAAGGTGGAAGGGCACGCCATCAACAGGACGCTCCTGGTCGATCTGGATCGGTCGGCCACGGACGTGGGTTCCGTCCGGGGGCACGTGGCCCGCCTGGGGTATGCCGCCGTAGCCGACGGGGAGGACGGGAACGGGGAGGAACCGGGCGCCCTGGGGACATGGCGGTCGCAGCAGGCGCGCATCGCGTACGTGTCCGTGGCGCTCTTCGTCGTCGGGCTCCTCCTCGGAGTGCGGACCCCCGGTCCCCGACTCTTCTCGCTCCTCCTGCACGACGTGCACGTAGCCGACCTGTTCCTCCTCGCGTCGGCAGCCGTGGGAGGATGGAACTTCTTTCCGAAGGGGATCCGCGCCGCCCGGTACCTCGCCCTGGACATGAACTTCCTCATGACGGTGGCAATCATGGGCGCGGTGGGGATCGGGGAGTACACCGAAGGAGCGGCCATCGCGTTCCTGTTCGCCCTGGCCGAGCTCCTGGAGAGCTACTCGGTCGACCGGGCCCGCGCGTCGGTGGAGCGTCTTCTCGACCTGGCCCCCGATACCGCCCGCATCGTCCGCGACGGGGTCGAGATGACCCTCCCCTCCTCGGAGGTGAGGGTGGGAGACGTCGTGCTCCTCAGGCCCGGCGACAAGGTCCCCGTGGACGCCACCGTCACCGGAGGAGCCTCGGCGGTGGACGAATCCACCCTCACCGGCGAGATGATCCCCGTGGCGAAGGAGCCCGGAGACGCCATCTTGGCCGGAACCGTGAACCGGCAAGGCTTCCTCGAGGCCCGGGTGGAGCGCCCGGCCAGCCAGAGCACCCTCGCCCGCATCGTTCGCCTGGTGGAGGAAGCGCAGGAACGGAAGACACGAACGGAACGATACGTGGAGCGCTTCGCGCGCTACTACACGCCGGCCGTCGCGGTGACGGCGGTGCTGGTCGTGGGGGTGCCCACGCTCTTCCTGGGTGAGGCCTTCGTCCCCTGGTTCACACGTGGCCTCACACTCCTCGTCATCGCGTGCCCCTGTGCTCTGGTCATCTCGACCCCTGTTGCCGTGGTGAGCGGGATCACCGCCGCGGCGCGAAACGGCGTGCTCATCAAGGGCGGGGCCTTCCTAGAGGCACTCGGCGACATCAAGGCCGTGGCCTTCGACAAGACGGGGACCCTCACCGTGGGACACCCGAAGGTCGTGGCGCTCCACGCGGAGCCGGGCGTGGACGAGATGGAGATGCTGGCCTGCGCGGCCGCGGTGGAGGTGCGCTCCGAACATCCCGTGGGACGCGCGGTGGTGGACGAGGGACGGAAACGCGGCGTCCTGGACCGGTGGACGGCGGAAGGGTTCGTCACGGCGCCGGGCAGAGGAGCACGGGCGCGCGTCGGAACCCGCGAGGTGGTGGTGGGAAGTCCCGCCTATGCAGGTTTCTCGCACCGGATACCCGAGGGGCTCACGGGTGGTGGCCGCACCCTCGTCGCGGTGGCGGACGAGACCGGGCTCATGGGGTGGATCGTTCTCGAAGACACCGTCCGTCCGGGCGCGAGCCAAGTGGTGGCCGCGCTGCGCGAGGCGGGAGTGATCCATCTGGTCATGGTGACGGGCGACAATCCGGACACCGCCCGGGCGGTGGCGGAAGTGGTGGGAGGACTCGATGAAGTCCGGGCCGCCCTCCTCCCGGAAGACAAGGTCGCCGTCGTGAGGGATCTCGCCGAGCGGTTCGGTACGGTGGCGATGCTGGGGGACGGGGTGAACGACGCGCCCGCTCTGGCATCCGCCACCGTCGGAATCGCGATGGGTGCCGCGGGAAGCGACACAGCGCTGGAAACCGCCGACGTGGCCCTCATGGGCGACGACCTCGGGAAGATGGTGTACGCCCGGTCACTCTCCCGCCGTGCTCGCTCGGTGATCCGCCAGAACATCGGCGTGTCGCTTCTCGTGAAGGGTCTCCTTGTGGCGGCGGTACCGCTCGGATGGGTCTCCCTCATCGGTGCGGTGCTCGTGGGCGACCTGGGTGTCTCGCTGGCCGTAACGGTCAATTCGCTGCGCCTCGGACGGGTCCGTTCCTGATCACTCCCACTCGCCATCCCCCCTCCTGCTGTACTACAATGGATCTCGTACCATGCATTCCCCCGGGTTTCAGACGACATGGCTACTTCCCAACACCCGAAGCAACTCAGCGGACTCGCGCGCTCCATCCGGGGTCTGTTCGACCGGGAGATGGCGGTGGAGCCTACCCCCGCTCCAGATCCTACGCCATCGGTTTCCGAAGACACGGTCCTGTGGGCTCTCGAAACCGCACTGAACGAGTTTCTCGCCACCCCTCCCGTGGAACGAGTCACGCCCACGCGTGGGCTTCGTGACGCGGTCGTTGCGGCCGAAGAGGCAGGTCATCTCGATGCAATCGTGGATGTCCTCCGCCAGCTGATCAACAAACCCTGGAGTCCGACCGACGCCACGGGTGTCACCGTGTCCCGGCGGGTGGCGTCGCCGAAAGTGGTGGATCGGCTCGTCGAGCGGCTCGGTAGCGAGCGCGACGAAGTCATCCACGAAGACCTCCTCAAGGTGTGCTCGGCGCTCCCCGAACAGGCGGCCCGGGCGCTTGGAAAAGCGCTCTCGGAAACCGAGGACCGCTTCGCGCGCCGCTCGTATCTGACCGCCGTCGCGGCCATGGGGTCGGAGGCGCTGGAGATCGCCGAATCCATGGCCAAGGACGATCGATGGTTCGTCGTGCGCAACGGGCTGACGCTCCTCGCTGAACACAAGGGACCCCGGTCCGTCGACCTGGCCTCGTCCGCCCTCGGCCACGAAGTGGCCAGCGTGCGCCGGGAAGCGCTGCTCACCCTCGCGAAGCTGGGGGATCGTGACTCCGGCGCGCTGGTCGTCGGGATGCTGGACGACCCGGATCCTTCGGTCCACTCGGCGGCGATCACCGCGTGCGGTGCGCTGAAGGCGGTTCAGGCTCTCGATCGACTTCTCGCGATCCTCGAGCACCCCCCGGAGCCGGACGTCGTCCCGGACGTGCTTCGCGCCCTCGGCCACGTCGGCGACGATCGCGCGGTGGAAGCCATCGAGAAGCACGCGGTGGGCTCGTTCTTCCATACTCCACCCACGGACGTGCGCGTCGCCGCGTACGGGGCGCTCCATCGCATCGACACACCGGAAGCGAGAAGGCTCGTCGAGGCTGCCCGTGACGATCGGGACGAGGAAGTCCGTACCGCCGTGCAACGCTTCCTGTCTCAGGAATAACGGGGTCGCGTCGACCACGGTCCGGCTCGGAGTCATCCGGGTGACGGGCTGGAACGGCAGTATGGCCGGCATGGGACCGCGTTGCCCTGTCATCCCATCGACATGGGGCTAGGGTGACGTCACCCGCGTCGGGACCGAGCGACTCGCCCGGGTCCCGTCCCCCAACTGTCCGCTCTGATTCAGGCCCCAACAGTACCGCGACCCGTCGAGGGTGGCGGCGCACGTGACCGCTCCCCCGGCGAAGATCTCGAGGAAATCCAGATCCCCGGAAACCCGGGTGGGTACGGAACGGTTCGTCGTGGTCCCGTCTCCGAGTTGACCATGAACGTTCTGGCCCCAGCAGTACGCCGCTCCTCCCACCAGGAGCGCGCACGTGTGTACGGCTCCCGCGGCGAGCGCCACCGGCGCCTGGGGTAGTCCGGGCACCCGGGTGGGCACGGGTCGGACCGCCGACGTCCCGTCCCCGACCTGTCCGAAGGCGTTGCTTCCCCAACACCACACCGCGCCATCTCCGATACCGCAGGTGTGCGCGCTCCCGGCCGCCAGCGAGGTGAAGCGGCCGGGAACGGCCGTCGGGACCAGGCGGTCCAGGCGGGATCCGTCCCCGAGCTGGGACTGCGCGTTGAATCCCCAGCACAAGACCTCTCCCGGAGAGGTGAGGCCGCACGTGTGATGCCATCCGGTCACGAGGCTCGCGAACGTCCGGTCGGTGGCGACGCGCACCGGGGTGGTTCGGTCGTCACGCGAGCCGTCTCCCAACTGACCATTCAGGTTCTTTCCCCAACACACGGCGAACCCACCCGCCGCCAACCCACACGTGTGGGCGGCACCGGCCGAGATCATCGAGAACCGATACTCCGTATCCGCCCCCACGGGCACGGACCGGTCGGCACGATCACCGTCTCCGAGTTGTCCGCTCTCGTCGGCGCCCCAGCACCGGACCGTACCGGACGCGTCCAGGCTACATGCATGGGACATCCCTGCCGAGACGGAGACCGCGCCCTGAGCCGAACCGTCACCCAACTGGCCACGGTCGTTGGCCCCCCGGCACACGGTCCTCGCACCGGCGACGCCGCACACATGGGTTCCACCCACGGAGAACGCTCTTCTCGCCACGGTCACGGGAGGCCGACCCGCGACCCGCGGCGCGCCCTCGTCCTCCGACACCGTGTCTCCGGTGGCCCTGGCCGTGGCCGTGAACGTAACCACACCGTTCGGCAGGCCCGACGCCAGCGCCGACACGGACTGGCTGCCAACGCTCCCCCCCAACCGCCAGATGGCGGCCGCAAGGCCATCGGCATCCGTTTCCGTCCGGGACGGAGCCACCGCGCCACCCCCGGTCAGAACCTGGAATCGGATCTCCACTGCCGGCACCGGAGCGCCGGTTTCGTCGGTGACCATGACGAACAGCTGATCGCCGAGGAGGTCTCCCGGCGCGGCGGACTGTCCATCACCCCCCACGGCGGCCACCCTCCTCGGCGGTCCCGCCGTAGCCGCGATCGTGAACCGGACCGGTGGCGCACCCGCGTCCACGAGGTCGGCGATCACCACCTGATTCCCGGTTCGGGACGGTAGTCTCACGGACGCGCGGGCCATGCCCAGCGAGTCCGTACGGCTGGACTCCGGCGACACGACCGCGGCTCCCACCTCCACCGAAAACCGGACCGGTGCCCCGACCATGGCCTTCCCCTCCCGGTCGGTTGCGCGAACGGCCAGCTCGATGGACGATCCGACCTGACCGTCGAAGCCGGTGCCGCGGAGTGCCTCGAGGACCGGGGTCGTCCGCGACGGGATCCTCGGGGTGGCCTCGGGCGCCACACCCCACGATTCCATCCCGGTGGAGGGTCTCCGAAAGGTCAGGAACGTCTGATACAGGACGGCGCCGCCTACCCCCACGAGGATCAACAGCAGCCAATCCGGGATACGCCCGCGCCACCGGCGCATCCGCCCCGAGAACGAAGGATCCGTTTCGCCGTAGAGGAGCAGGCGGGGAGCACCTTTGTCCCCTTGGCGATCCGGACCGGGACCTTCCGGACCGGAGTCCAAAGTCATCGTGGCGACTCCAGGATCGGCGGGAGCACGGCGTCCGCTTCCTCTTCGCCACCGTTGTCCGTGGTTCTGACGCTCGCCGTCTGCGGGGGGAGCGCACCGAACGCGACATCGGATGTCACGGCGTCCACCGCGATCGTGATCACCGTGTCTCGATCACCGTTGGGAGCCAGATCGTCCACGCCGGCGAGCCTCACCCACTGCGCCACGTTCCAGTTCGACGTCGTGAACGTCAAGGTCGCCGCACCCACGGTGACCGCGCCCGTATTTCCACTGGTCACCGTGAACACCACGTCGGTGACCGGCTGGGCCGTCAGCACCACCGTGAACGAGTCCGGCACGGCACCCGTCTCGTCCACCGTCAGCGCCGCCGTGTCCGCCAGCGCGAACCCGGCCACCTCGTCGTCCGTGGTGGTCACGAGGGCGGTCTGGCCCGGCAGCCCGTCGAACGCGTCGTCCGACGCCGCCGTGTCCACCGCCACCGTGATCGTGGTGGTCTGGCCGCCGTCCGTGAGCCCGTCGTCCGCGCCGGTGAGCGTCACCGTCTGCGCCACGTTCCAGTTCAACG